>JAEXNT010000003.1 GCA_023439545.1 Bacillota bacterium | reverse complement strand
GGCCACCTCCTAAAGTCTAGTCAACTTAAGGGTAGCCGATTGTGGGAGGGTGGTCAATTTTATTCCGGCACAATTCGTCAATTATCTCCCGGCGGACATGATCAATTATATTCCGGCGTTAACAAGATGATTTATCGAAAGGAGTAATTACATTCGGTCACGCAAAAAAAAGGTTACGACTTGGAATTAATATTTTACTATTGATTGCAATAGAACTTGATAGAACCGTTTGTAACTTGTCTTGTATTGCATTATTGTGCCAAGCTCAAGTAAAGACTTACAGAAAGGTGGAAGAATATGATTACTTACAACGAAGATGGTAAAACAATATGTGAGTTTATTAACCATGAATCCTTTAAAAAATTTCTATTGGAAAAGGTTCACCTGCCAAAAGAGGTTTCTGCATTGACTTCAGCAATTTTAACAGATATTACTTCTTTCAGTGTAGGCAGTACACCAATAAAAGTTGAAGAAGAATTCATAAAGGGCTTTACGGTGGCTCTAGAATCATTGCAAAATAAGCCCGATTTATTAGATGTAAAAAAGACTTACATCGAAACAGCAGCTAAAGTTCTTAAGTCTGGTTTTGTAGCGAAGCACTTTTCAGAAGAAATTAAGCAAATCAGAGAAAACAAATTGGACAATAAGAGAAAGTAGACTAACTAATTGTTAAAGTCCTTGAAGATATATTCCTCTGGGACTTTAACTTTTCAAGGGCTTATTTTCCGATACTTTTCCCCCTTCATGTTTGCTCTCTCAACAATATATTTAGATGCGATAGATGCGATATTAAGTAAATACTGCTTTTTGTCCGCCATCAACCCTTTGAATTTATTGGGTTTCTTCAAAAAATCCTATAACGTCACTCCGACCAGTTTAAAATAGCGGGTTTCCCGGAATGGAGGCCCGCTTGTTTTATGCTTTAAAATGGGGTTTATGTACCTGTTTTTTTGGCAAGATACAAGCCATTTTATAAACTATTCTCAGACCATTTGATAATTTTCCTATCAGTATTGATGCTATGTATTAACACATGTATAATATTAATGTTAATATATAGTAATCTGTGAGTTGCAAAAGGGAGAGAAGGAGAATGTTGAGGTCAAAACTCCTGATAATTTTTATCCTTGTTCTGATTTTGCGCTCGGGTTGTTCTGCCCAAAACGCAAAAGGTGGAAGTGGAACCATCTACCTAACCAATTGCCGGGTGATTGACGGCACGGGCGCACCGCCAGTGGAACAAGCAACCATCGCCATCAAAGGCGGTATCATTTCCGAAGTGGGAGCCAACGATTCCATAGCCATACCCGAGGGTGTGGAGATGATAGACCTGAAGGGCGCTTCGGTTATGCCAGGGTTTATAAACGCACATGTGCACCAGGCGTACGACGAAAAAAACCTTGAAAATTGGCTCAAGTGTGGAGTCACGACGGTCCGCGACGAATCACCCCTGGCGCTGTCAAACAGCAACTTCCTGGCCAAAAGAGACAGCCTTAATAAGGATCCGGCGCATTCGAGAGTAGTCTCGGCGACGCCTATTCTCGCTCCGGAGGGTGGCTACGGCCAGGACTTCTTCACCTCCTCCGACTCGGCTGGCAAAAAGGTAAGCCAATATATCAACAAGGGCGTGAACATAGTCAAATTTTCAATCGAGGACGACCTGCAGGGACAAACGTGGTCACTGCCGACATACGAAGAGGTAAAGGCCATAGTGGATTCGGCCCACAAGAAAGGTTGCAAGGTATCGGTGCATATCAGCCATGAGCGCAATCTCAAAATGGCTATCGATGCGGGGGTGGATGATATAGCGCACATGGTTGTGGAACCCATCAGCCCGGAAACAGTCGAACGGATCGTACAGAAAGGGATATACTGGGAACCAACTCTGGAGCTTTGGAGCTATGTGAGTCGGGATTACAACCTGGACTGGAAAGATGTAGCGATACAAAACCTTTCCACCTTTTACAAGGCTGGAGGAAAGATAGCGCTGGGCACGGATTTCGCCGGATACACGAGCAGTTTTGAATACTTCCCCGATGCGGAAGTCAAATTGATGAGACAGGCCGGCCTTAAGCCGATGGATATTCTAATCGCCGCCACAAAAAACGCCGCAGAAGTCTGCGGGCTGGGCGATACATTGGGTACAGTAGAGGCGGGTAAGATCGCGGACCTTCTGGTGGTCTTTGGCGACCCTCTTGCTGAGAACCCGCAGTTATCATTGAGAATGGTGGTGCACGGTGGCGTAATCGTCGTGGACAACGCCGACGCCTCATAGCGAACCGCATCAAATATACTGCAAATAATTAGATAGGATAAGGTAAGCCGGTAATGCAACCGGAGCGGAGGACGGATTAAGCGCCGTTAACGGATATGACGACTTTCCCCATTGCGTGGCCTCCGCTGAGATATCGCACGGCATCAGCGGTTTCCTGAAGCGAATAACGCCTGTCAATCACCGGTTTCACTTTACCGTCTTCAACAAGCTGAATGATAAAAGCCAAATCCTTTCTATCCTGCTTTGCTGCCAGGGTGCGCATCTTTCTGCCGCCAATGGACATAAATGCTCCAAACAGCATGGATTTCACAACCTGCGACAAGCCGCCCCCGACCATAACACATATGCCCTTTGGTGTTAGCAGGCGCTTGTATGCAGATAGGGAATGGCTTCCATTTATGGCCAGAATGAGATCATAACGCTTACTGCCTTTGGTAAAGTCATTTTTCATATAATTTATAACATAGTCTGCACCAAGAGATTGAAGGATCTCTTCGTTTTTCTCCCCACAAACAGCAGTGATTTCCGCTCCAAAGTATTTGGCAAGCTGAGCTGCAAATGTCCCCACACCGCCTCCTGCTCCGCAAATCAACACTTTTTGTCCCGCCTGTATCCCACCTTTGTCCCTAAGTGCCTGCAGGGCTGTAACCGCCGCCATTGGAACTGCGGCAGCCGCTTCGAACGTCACACCCGCCGGCTTCAAGGTCAATACGCTTTCCGGAACGGCAACGTATTCGGCAAATCCCCCAAAGCCCACCTCTGCCTTCATTTACCCCGTCGCTCCTTTACTTGTTTTCTCTTTCCATACACTTTCCTTTTGTCGCATTACCGATATACGTTATCGTCTCAAACGTGAACCCTGCTTTGTTCCAAGGATTTCACTTCCTTAACACCCCGAAGCAGCAGCCAGAACATAAAGGATAATTCCGCTATTACTCCGGGCAGCAGCAGAATGGTCTCCACCGTTGCATTCGGGACCGCAAAATGTTCCAGGGTCGCTGTCAATCCAAGTATGGTTTCGATGATAAACAACGCTCCGAACACTTTCGGAACAAATCCCGACTTACAAATCAAAATTCCGAGAGGAAGTACCCAAAGAGAAAAGAATATTTGACCGATGATATATCCATGTCCGTACAGATTATAAAACAACATTGCCAGAGATCGCCGCTGGCTGGAAGTAAACGTGTTCAGATAATCATTTCCGCTTAATATGTATAGCGGCGCAATCTCGTTAATTACATTAAATAGAAGCAATACACAGCCGGCAGATGCAAAAACCACCATTGTTGCAGCCATATTCCAATCCACGGGAGAAAGCAGTCTGAATAATATCAAGGCAGTAAGCAGATAACTGATAGCCATGAGAATATCACTTGTTATACCTATCCGGTACGAAAAGTCATTCGATAGAATATTCGCTGCTGTCAAATCAATGTCATTTGGTACGATAAGCCTTTGACGGAAAAAAATTTCCGAAAACAATCCGAATACAACCATCGAAAGGAATAGGAGGCCCGCCAGCCGGGCGTTTTTTTTCGTTTGATATCTGTTTTCTTTTCCTGTCAGCGTATCCGTCATTTTGAATCATCCTCCTTTTTGTTCCCATCGTCTAACCCTTCATGAGAAAACACCTCTTCGAGCTTCGTTTCAAACACATCGGCAATACGGAATGCGAGTTCCAGGGTTGGAGAATACTTCCCGTTCTCAATTGCCACAATCGTCTGCCTTGTAACACCGGTTTTTTTCGCCAGTTCCTGCTGAGTCATTTCATTATGAAAGAAACGCAATTTCCTGATATTGTTTGAAATCACAAGCTTAGCCATTTGCAATCCCCTTCCTGTAAAAATACAACTGTGAAAAGCCCTCAAAAAGCGATCCCAGGATAAACGATATGAAAATAATATTCAGCATGATGGCCGGCGGCTTTTCCACATATAATGACACAAGAGAAGCAATAAATCCGATTCCAACCACAACAGATGCATTTCTCATTGCTTTGAGCGCAATCAGCTTATCCATCTCATCCTCAACATTTTCCATTTCAAGTTCTTCACAGGCATCGACGGCCGCCGGGCGTTTTGTTTTATTTGACACCTCTTTGGTCACCTCGTTCGCTGCGGCAAGAATAATGTGAAGAGCAATCTGAAACAGAATTGTAACAACGATTCCTCCGACGATGGCAATCAGCATTGCAGCCGCCCAGAACTTCAAATCATTCAGCAGATTCGGACCGGCCTGCTGATACTTCGAAATGCCATAGATACTGTAGGCCGCCAGCACCAAAAACCCGGATATAATCGACGCAATTGTTTTTTTCTCCTGATAAAACATTTTTTCTCTCCTTTTCAAGCATGTTAATTCGCCTATACATAGAGTACAATAATTTGGTCATCGTGTCAACAATTTTTTACATCAAGTCAAAACAACTTTACCCGAGCAATGCTTGTCTGGCGACTTGTCACTGGAAATAGTCTCTCTCATAAAAATTAACATAATAAAATAAATTCTATTTCAAATAATATTATGCAGGGTTTTATAAATCCATCATAAGGAGGTTAGGTTATGAAAAAAGCTTTGCTTGTTTTAATATTGATTATTGCCCAGCTGTTTTCCGTATCGTGTGCGAGGCAAGCTGCAATAGGTAAAGAATCTTCGATTTCTGGAACGAACGATATAACCAGGCTAAAGGTAATGTATGACAAGGTTGATGTCAGGTCTGGGTGCTCTAACAGTTCTCCCTCACTCCAGACTGTTAATAAAGGCGACAAACTGGATGTTCTGGGAAAAGTTGCAGACTGGTATGCAGTGAAACTTTCCGACAATAATATAGGCTTTATTCCCCAAAAGCAGTCTACCCCTGTAATACCTAATGAAATAAAGCCGGGTACGACG
The DNA here is from genome assembly GCA_023439545.1 of Bacillota bacterium. Taxonomy (GTDB): domain Bacteria; phylum Bacillota; class Clostridia; order Acetivibrionales; family DTU013; genus JAEYOM01. Next base: position 30,252 of record JAEXNT010000003.1, on the reverse strand, counting down.
GCAAATTATACGCCGACTGCGCCGAATACCAAACCCGGGGCACAAGGTACCAAGCTGAATACCCCGAACACGACGCAAACCAATAACAATGCCCTGACATCCCAGGAGCAGCAGATGTTCAGTCTGGTCAATCAAGCACGCTCTCAAGCCAACGTGCCTGCATTGAAAATAGACATGGAATTGACAAAAATGGCGAGGATCAAGTCACAGGATATGATAGACAACAATTACTTCAGCCATAACTCGCCAAAATATGGCAGCCCGTTTGACATGATGAAGTCTTTCGGCATTAATTATGTTTCCGGAGGTGAGAACATCGCAGGCAACCAAACCGTGGAGGCAGCGCAAAATGCATTAATGAATTCTCCGGGACATAGAAAGAATATCCTGAGCACCGATTACTCCCATATAGGAATCGGAATACGGAGTGGAGGCCAATATGGCATGATGTTTACTCAGGAGTTTATAAGCAAGCCCAGTTGACGGAAAATCACCCAAAACGGTGTGTTTCGTAAAAATTCTAACGCCACTCCGACCTACAAAAAGAAGAGAGATTTCGACCAAAACCAAGAAATCTCTCTCCTTTTTTATTTTTTTAGTAAACTAACTTTACTATATCGTATATATTTTAATAAATGTAGTATAAACTTGACACAAATTAAAATATATATTAATAAAATTATGGAGGTGAGGTCGTGGCCAAAAATATTAAAATAAAGGTAGCGAGAGCGGAATTGGACTTGTCTCAAAAGGACCTGGCAGATGCGGTAGGGGTATCCAGGCAGACAATGAATGCGATCGAGCAGGGGGATTACAATCCTACAATCAAATTATGCAGGGCGATCTGCAAGGTACTGGGAAAATCGTTGGATGATCTATTTGGGGAGGATGGAAATGATGAAGAGTAATTTGGATGAAATGCAAGAACAGAAGCTTTTACATACTGAGAAGCTCGGTTTAGGGTTTGCATTCTGGGGACTACTCGTTGCAATAGTGGTTCAATTCTTCATAGGGGCTGATTACAAGCAACTTGCAGGTGAAGCGATAGTTTTAATGGGGATTGGCATTATTACAGCCTTTGGATGTTTTAAAAATGGGATATGGGATAGGCGTCTTAAGCCAAACTTGAAAACAAATATGTTGCTCAGCATCGTTACAAGTCTCGGGGTCGGTTTGATAATTGGCATATCAAATTATCTGCATTCAAAAGAACAAATAGTTTTTAGCGCTTTATTCACTGCTTTTACAGCATTCATTCTTTTCTTAATCATCTTTCAGATTTCTGCCCTCATATGTAGAAAAAGAGTTCGAAAAATTGAAGCTAAAATAATTGATTAATAAACATGGTGTTTATGGGAAATTTTTTTAACTGCATTCAAACCATTGATTTTACCGGGTTAATTTAAAAGCCTATAAGACCGCTTCTCTATAAAAACCGCTCAAAGGAGCGGTTTTTGTGCGTCAGGGATTTAATCTCGCAAAGACCCCGGGGCATCTGGGACATCGAAACGCCCTGTGAGGACAAACTGATTCTTAGCAACACTAATGCTAAACGAACCGGATTTTGAGCTCTGTAGTTTGTGCTTGACAAAACGAACAGGATTTGGAACTATGTAGTCCGTGCTTGACAAGATGTAATCTATAAATTTCAATATGTATTGTGAGGATTACAATATAATATTTGGGAGTGAGTTCTATGTCGTATCAGGAAAAAAACTCAATTGTTTCCATCTTCAGCAGTCTGCTGGTTTTTGTACTGTATTGCCTGTGGGTTTTCCAAATAAATCCCGACAGGAGTGTGACTTTTGAAGGAACATTAAAGTATTGGGGTCTTGTAATGATACTTATGATACCGGTACAAATAATACCAAGGATAGTCATTCAAATCATATTTTCAATAATTAACTGGGCTGCAACCAAGGAACAGCAGCCATCCTTTTCTGACGAACTTGACAAATTAATCAATCTTAAGGCAACAAGGAATTCGCTTTACGGTTTTTGCATCGTGTTTTTTGGAGCAATGGGCCTGTTAGCGATTGGGGTACAGGTTAGTATTATTTTTTACATATTGTTTTTTGGTTTTATGGCGTGCGGTATCACAGCAGAAATGTCTGAACTCATTTATTACAGAAGAGGGGCTTGAGATGGGGAACTGCATTATTAAAAATAACATTAGAAGATTAAGATTTGATAATAATGAGATGACGCAGCAGGAACTTGCTGACAAGGCAAGTGTGACCAGGCAGGCAATTATTTCAATAGAAAAGGGGACTTATTATCCTTCGCTGGAATTAGCGTTCAGGATAGCCAGAGCCTTTAATGTCAATGTCGAGGAAGTGTTTACATTTGAGGAAAATAACAATATTGGAGTTTGAGCTTAGCGCATAAGGTGAAAGAGGTTCATGGAAGGATGGGTGACAGTTTTATTATGAAAGGTGAATCGCTGTTGATTTTATGTTCTTACCATCATAAAAATACCCGGAAAATTGCTGAGGTAATTGCAAAGGTCCTTAATGCACAAATAAAAACGCCGCAGGAAACGAGCCCTGAAGAAATGCCTAGTTACAGTCTGACCGGTTTTGGCTCGGGTATATACAGCAGCCGGCATCATGAACTTTTACTGGAATTTGCGGATAAATTGCCACAGGTCACAAACAAAAATGCTTTCATTTTCTCAACCTTTGGTGCACTCGGGATTGTTGCGAATAAGGAATTCATTTCAAAAAACCACTTGCAGCTCAGGGAAAAACTATCGGCAAAGGGATATAAGATTATTGGTGAGTTTGGATGTGCGGGTTTCAATACCAACAGCTTTTTAAAACTGTTCGGAGGAATAAACCGGGGGAGGCCTGATACAGGAGACTTGAAGAATGCTGAAGATTTTGCGCGGAATCTTATTGAAGGGGGAATGTAAATGCTGAACCCTATTAACAGTAAAATTCCGTTTAAAACTGATAAAAAATGGAGCATCAGATTCGAAAAGGTCTGTAATCCGGCAATATGCAAAGCCGCCAATGCCGCAAGAGTCTGGTATATTCTGATTGTGGTACTTAGCGTTTTCGGCGGGATGGTCATCGATTCCAGATTCTTTGGTTCTGGAGATGCTTCAATTGTCATGGCGGGAATTCAGGAAGCTGAATGGTTGTATCGTCTGGGCATCGCCAGTTTTCTTGCGGGTCAGATATGTCAGGTGCTTGTGATGCTTGCATTATGCCGGTTGTTTCAATCAGTGGACCGGGAACAGACGGTTCCAATAGCATTTGTTGTGGTCCTGGCCAAATTTGCGCCTGTGATTTTTCTAAACAAAACTGTCTTCTCCAAAGCATTTGAACCGACCCAACTACAAGCATTATCTGTGTTGTTCATAGAGCTGCAGAATTATGGAATCATCATACTCGAAGTTTTCTGGGGTTTGTGGCTTTTGCCCCTGGGCCTTTTGGTTCATAGGTCCGGTCTGTTTCCGAAGCTCTTGGGTATTCTGCTTCTGGTCGGCTGCCTGGGGCATATCCTGATGAGTTTCACGGCTTTTGTTCCTGCAGGTATTGGAACTGTTATATCGGTGACAGGCACTGCGTTATCCTCCGGTGAGCTTCCGTTCTTTTTATGGCTCATATTATTCGGCGCCAGAAGTTTAGTCCGCGTTAATATGGTAACCGGCTCGTAATAGTTAGTAAACACTGCTTTTTTACTACCCGCAAACACTAATTTTACCGGGCTTCTCCATAAAATCCCACAAGACCGCTCCGACCGATTATAAGCGGGTTTCCAGTAAAGGAAGCCCGCCTAGAGATTGGACAACTTTTCAGGTAGTGGGCGCAATTATTCAATAAAGTCCTGAAATTGGTTACATAATCGTACTGAAAAAACAATTATTACTGGAGGAATGAGTAAAAAGATAAAATATATGTAAAAAAATTGCCCATTAATTGAAAAAATGACCACACAGTTGTATCATTATGGAATGAAAGAGTATTTAAGTGATTTCTCAGCTGTAATAACGTGGGATATTCCGTATATTGAAAATATTCTTGGTTATGAAATTTCAGAAGAAGATGCGCCTCATATTACGGTGACCGAGCCCAATGCGAGATTTCGCAAAAAAGTCCATTCATGTAAACTTGCTCTTCCAGCCGGCGCGGTAATAGCACGAAACGGCAGAACGGTTGCGTCACCGGAATTGTTGTTTCTGGAGTTTGCATCTAGATTGAGTATCCACCGGCTTATTCTACTGGGACTCCAGTTGTGTTCGCATCCGCCCGGAATCCCCTCCATAGCAGTCACAACAAAGCAAAAGCTCAATACATTTCTAGTAAAGACTACGGGACACAGAGGACACCGTAAAGCCATACGGGCTGTAAAGTTTGTGGAAAACGGTTCCGCATCAATTATGGAATCAGTTGTCTATATGATTTTGACTTTGCCTTGCTCTCTGGGAGGCTATGGACTTAAGGGCGCTGTTTTCAATTATGAGGTAAAGTTAAAAAATGAAGCACGGCTGCGTCTTGGACAAAATCGCTGCTTTACGGATCTGTATTACAGTCGGGCGAAATTGGCAGTCGAATATGAGAGTTTCGCTTATCATAACAGCCCGTCGGAACAGGGCAAAGATGTTATGCGTTCAGCAGTTCTTGAAAGGCAGGGCGTAGATGTGATGCATTTGAGCACAATCCAACTGTACAACAAGGATGCGTGCAGTGACTTTGCCTATAATCTCGCAGCTCGTCTCGGGAAACGTATACGTATACGTACAAATAGGTTCGAAGAGATGCATGCGCTCATCAGGGCGTTACTGCCGGGTGGGAAAATGCTCCCGAAATCCATAATGGAGGATTTCAGGGAATACTAAGGAGGCAGTATGCAAGCTCTTAGAGATACAGGATCCTGGGACCATAGTCGAGCGCAGGAGACGGTCGAATCATAATCCCCTTTTTTTCAAGTCGAATTAACTGAAACCAAACCATCATTATCACCATCAAAATGACATAGTTGGTAGCCGTTATTGCGTGTGATATAATAAATCGAGGATGGTTACAACTCGGAGGAATGATATATGCACTGCGATCAAACGAGCACAAGCGGCTGCTACAGGGAATATCAGAAGAGAATGAATATCGTGCTCGATTATATCGATAGCCATTATCATGAAAAATTGACCGTTGAAGATTTAGCCGGAGTTGCCCATTTTTCCGCGTATCATTTCCACAGGATATTCCATTCCATCGTCGGTGAAACGGTCAGTGTGTATGTCAGGAATTTGCGTCTTTCCAAATCTGCGCACAAGCTTCTTTATTGCAATCAGTTGCCTGTCGTGGATATCGCGCTGATGTGCGGTTTTGCATCACAGTCCGATTTTTCCAGATCCTTTAAAGCCTTTTATGGTATCAGCCCGACGCAATACAGGCGGACCAGGGAGCGAAGGGCAGTGTCATTACGGGATTCGGCAAGCGGAGCCGCTCAAAAGACCGGGCACGTTAGGACTGATCCGGTTATGGAATTGAAGTCTACCATCCGGATTGATTCACTGCCTGACCTTAATGTAGCATATATACGGTGCACAGGACTTTCAAAAGAATTGAAGAGCAGCAGGATTGAAAATGCTTTTTCAACATTGTTCCGCTGGGGGGCGCCCAGGGGATACGTTGGTTCTCAGACTTCCATACTGGGAGTAATACTTGATAGTCCGGAAATTGTTCCTATGGAACAATGCCGCTACGATGTCTGTATGACGGTGCAGCAGGGTGTCGGGCCGGAAGGGGAAATCGGTGTAAAACGGATTTTGACCAAAGGGAAATATGTTGTATTCACCTTCCTCCGAAGCCGGCCTGATGCGGACAATGTATTTTTTACCGCGGCAGATTTTATTTATGGCTGCTGGATGCCCGACAATGGATATCTCCCGGATGACAAGCCCTTTCTTGAGTTTTTCAGGCAAGATGCCGGGACACAGGGTATATGGACCGATTTCTACATTCCCATCAAACCTTTCTGAAAGCAATTCACAACCTTCTTCACAAACTTCACTATGCGGAAAATGAATAGGATTCGTTCGTATATAGAGATTCAGCAAGATTTGTATAATCCATCGCAAGATTACAAAAGAATTCCCTGCAGGTCTCATGGTATTTTGTTGCCGTAGCAAAAAATATCGGAGGTGACTGTATGCAGGAGAATATTGCGTTTATGACCGCTTTACAGGCTGCGGAACAAATCAGGACGGGAAGTATTTCTTCAGAGCAGCTTGTTCAAGCCGTACTTCGCCAGATTGAAAAATATAATAATGAAATCAATGCCGTTGTGACACTGGATCGAAGCGGCGCGCTTGAACAGGCACGGAAGGCTGATCATACTCCGGTGTCTGAAGCCGGGGATAAACAGCTTTGGGGTGTACCTGTAACTATTAAGGACTTCCTTAAAACTTCCGGGATTCGTTCCACCGCCAGCCATAAGCCATACAAGGATTATGTTCCGGAAGAGGACGCAACGGTTGTGGGCAGACTAAAGAAGGCCGGAGCTATTATTCTTGGGAAGACCAATATGCCGGAGCTTGCGATGGATTGCCAGACAGACAGTCCTTTGTTCGGACGAACCGATAATCCATGGGACAGGAGCCGCACACCGGGGGGAAGCAGTGGAGGAGCAGCCGCTGCGGTGGCTTCCGGGATGTCCTTTATGGATATTGGAAATGATCTGCTGGGTTCAGTGAGGATACCGTCCCACTTTTGCGGTATTTATGGCATGGTTCCTACGGAAAAGCTGATACCCAACACCGGACTTTTGCTGGAAAACTCCGGCAGCGACGTAATGGGGAAAATGATGCGTATCGGTCTGATGGCCCGGTCTATCGAAGATTTAAAGGCCGGTTTGGAAATTGTCTCAGGACCGGACCATCAGGAGGCTGATGGTTTGTCTATCAAGCAAATCGCTTATCGGGCGCCTGTTCCTGACCGGCTGCGTATTGCCTGGGCTTGCGACGCCGGCGGATTACAGGTGTCGGAGGAGGTAAATACGGCTATTGGCGCCTTTATATCGAAACTCTCCGGAAATGGGCATATTGTTGAGAAAATCGGTCAGTCCGATTTTGACTTTAATGCATCAAGAACAACATTCTTAAGCCTTTTTTATCCTGTGCTGGCTTCCGGCATACCGTCCCTGATCCGTTGGGTTGCGCGCTATCTGGGAGGGGCCAGATATTTTGACTTGAGCCTTAAAAGATATTTTACGGCAGAAAAAACCAGAAGTAACCTTATTGCTCAATTGGAGACTCTTTTTTATGATTATGACATACTTTTATGCCCGGTGACCGCTACCCCTGCATTTCCGCATATGAAACCGGACAGGTATGCCGGACTGAATCCCGTATATAAAAAGAAGATTTGCATGCAAGGCCGGGAATTTGGTTATGCCGAAGCGAATATGGGTTTTACCATTCCCTTCAGCGTTACGGGAAATCCTGTTGTCACCTTGCCTGTAGGACTTTCCAGTGATGGGTTGCCTGTTGGGATCCAGGTGATTGGAAGAAGATATCACGACATAAAATTGCTCGATATTGCGTCAGTGCTATCCTGTATTGCGGGTAAGTTGAATTATCCATGCAATGAATGATGTCCCAACCAAATATTTACCCAATTAGTTATTCACTCAAATAGTTATTGACCGGAAACGAAATTGCGAGAAATTCTTTTAGCGTCATTCCGACCAAAAGAAATTTCGGGCTTATAAAACTCAAATCCCTTGTTGTACATCTTGTTTTCTGGTAATATTATACCAATATTCAATGGAATCTAAAGTATTAAGCAGTTTATATTTGGGGACTTAAGCCTCGAAGTTATTTATTTTGAGAGGAAAAAACAGGAGGTTACACATGGGCATATCGAAAAAAACAGTCAGGGATATCTCTTTGACGGGTAAAAAGGTTATCATGCGAGTCGATTTTAACGTACCCATGAAAGAGGGTGTTGTCCAGGACGATACTCGGATTAAGGCAGCTCTGCCTACAATCAAGTACATTTTGGACCAAAATGTCACCGGACTCATCTTAATGAGTCATCTCGGAGATCCGAAAAAAGACGGACAGAAAGCCCGTGACAAAGCTGCTGCCGAGGGCAAGCCCTTTGATGAGGCGGCATATATGGCTGGCAAACACAAATTAGCTCCTGTAGCAGATTATCTCTCAAAGCTGCTGGGAAAACCCGTTCAGTTCGCAGCCAGCTGTTTGGGAGAGGAAGCCAAAGCTAAGGCAGCCGCACTCAAGGATGGCGAGGTTCTCATGCTTGAAAATACCCGTTTCTTCAAGGAAGAGACCAGCAAGGAAGCTTCCGACCGGGAAAAAATGGCGAAGGAGCTGGCGTCCTATGCTGATATTTATGTAAATGATGCCTTCGGAACCGCTCATAGAGCTCATGCTTCAACGGAGACTATTGCACAGTATCTTCCGGCTGTTGCGGGATTTTTAATGGAAAAAGAGCTGGTTTATCTTCAGGAAAAAGTGGTCAACGATGCAGCAAAGCCCTTCGTTGCTATCATTGGCGGAGCGAAGGTTTCATCCAAGCTCGCAGTTCTCGAAAGCCTTTTGAACAAGGCTGATGCACTGATCATCGGCGGTTCCATGGCTTATACCTTCTTAAAAGCAAAAGGCGTCTCCACCGGGGCATCCCTGGTTGAAGATGATATGCTCGATACGGCTAAGGCCATTATCGCCAAAGCGGCATCCAAAGGCTCCGAAATATATCTCCCTGTAGATCATGTGGTCGCCAAAGAAATGAGCCCTGATGCAGTTACAGAGATAACCTCCGATGAGATCATTCCGGATGACTGGAAGGGCTTCGATATAGGGCCGAAGTCAATAGAGCTGTTCAGCAATGCACTTTCCGGAGCCAAGACTGTTTTTTGGAACGGTCCTGTTGGAGTTTTTGAAATGCCCAACTTCGCAAAAGGTACCTTTGCTTTAGCGCAAACTATTGCCGGCTTAACCGGCGCCTGCACTGTTATTGGCGGCGGCGACAGCGTTTCCGCCGTAAACAAGGCAGGACTGGCCGATAAAATGTCGCATATTTCCACAGGCGGAGGAGCTTCACTTGAGCTTGTAGAAGGCAAAACCCTTCCCGGAGTTGCCGCGCTCCTGGATAAATAGCGTAACGGGCGCGAGACGTTAAGAAAACGCGCTGTATGCATATTTTCAGCCGAAGCGGGCCGAGACTAAAGTCGAGGCGGTAGTATGCATGTTCTCAGGGATACAGGATCCCGCGACCCAGATTGAGCGCAGCAGACGTTCGAATCCTGTCACTCCGACCAAAAGAAAAAAACTTCGGGTTTACCCCGAAGTTTTTCTTTTACCCTGAAAGAGATACCTCTTTTTTACAATGGAAGTAGACCGTCACGGGTTGCTTTTGTTGTATACAGTTTTTGCAGGCTTGTATAATTCACAAGTTGATGGGATTCTACCGACGTTTTATTCTCTTTTCTCCAGAATGAACCAAATGCATTGTCACGACGATATTTTATTGAGTAGCTACTCCGGATTTATCATTCAACCTATGGAAGGGAGAGGTTTTTTGGACACCACGGAATTGGAAGACCTTGCAAGGCTATACGGCAAAGCCGTCTACGGATTCTGTCATAAGCTTGCGAAAAACAGAGCGGATACGGACGATCTGTATCAGGAAACATTCCTGAAAGCGATTGAGCTTTGCTCAAAAATGAAAAAAGATCAGAATCCAAAAGGATTTCTCATTTCTCTTGCTGTGGGCTTATGGAAAAACAATCAAAGGAAAGGCGCCAGGCGCAATCGAATTGCGCCTGTAGAGGAACCATGCGATGGAGTATCCGGAGCTGACATGCTCAGTGACGGCTCAACTCCGGAAGGGATTGTTATTTCCAGGGAATGCCGGACCTTGATACAAGCAGCGGCCAATGAATTGAACGAGAAGCTGAAAATACCCTTGTACATGTATTATACCGCTGAAATGTCCGTTGAAGAGATCGCATCGGTACTGAAAATTCCAAAGGGCACAGTGAAAAGTCGGCTTTATAAGGCGCGAAAAGAACTTGAACAAGTTTTGGAGGGTTGCTGGTATGAATAAATTCGATCAATTGGAACGCATTCTGAAACTGGCTCTTTCCCCGGAAGCGGAACCCAGTGAAGCATTGCAGGAAAAAATCAAAAAACAGTTGAAGGAGAGTAGAACAATGAAACCTATAAGAAATAAAAGAATAGCAATCGCTCTGGTTGCTGTCATAAGTACCCTACTACTATCGGTCACCACATTGGCAGCCTGGCAGTTTCTTAGCCCAAAACAGGTCGCAGAACAGATCGGCAACCAGAAACTTGCAAATGCGTTTGAAGGTGAAAATGCAATTGAAATCAACAAATCCGTTACGTCCGGAGGATATATCTTCACGTTGCTCGGGATTACATCCGGTAAAAACTTGAGCAGCTTTAAGAGTTCCGCGCAAAATCTGCAACCGGACAGAACCTATGCAGTAGTATCCATAGTAAAGCAGGACGGCAGTCCGATGCCGGCTGTCAGTGAGGATGAGTATGGCCGGAATCCTTTTATCGTCTCACCGCTGATAAAAGGGCAAAAGCCCTGGCAGGTGAACATATTCACGATGAACGGCGGATATAGCGAATGCGTAGTTGACGGAGCCATGTACAGGATGGTCGAATGTGACAATGTAGAGACGTTTGCCGACAGGGGTGTATATCTTTACGCAGGTGCCGGGACCTTCATTGATAACAAAACAGTCGATTATAATGAAAAAACCGGTGAGATCAGTCTTGTAAAGGATTCTAAAAGCGCCTGCGCGTTATTTGACTTGCCGCTTGATGTGAAAAAAGCCGACCCGGTCAAAGCGGAAAAATATCTCGATGAATTGTTGAATCCGAAACCGGACATAAGCAAGGATAGCAGTTCGAAGCAGACCAGTCCCACGGATACCAGTCCCACGGATACAGGAATCGTCGGAGAAAACTCCCTTGCTTCTGACACACAACCAGATGATGGCAAGGTCATCCCTGATTCGGTAAAAAAAGTTACCTATGATGAAGAGGGTATGGTTTGCTATACTTATGAATACAGTTCGGGAAAAATAGAAGGCAAAGACAACCCGGACTATTTGTTCAAAGAGGGAGAGACTGGTGTATGGATTGGGAGCGGCGGATTCGGAATGGATGGTGAGTTGGTTGAACTTCAATATTATAAGGATACAAATGGTGAAATCACAGGTAGGCTGGTAAAGACGGGGAAAGCGCTGCAGCCAAATTTGCAGTCGAATAAGTAGAAATTGATAACAACCAGTTGGATCAGGGCAAAGATATAATGCGGTCAGCTATACTTGAAAGACAGGGCGTGGTTGTGATGCATTTGAACACTATCCAATTGTACGACAGGCGGGGGAGCTTCACTTGAGCTTGTAGAAGGCAAAACCCTTCCCGGAGTTGCCGCGCTTCTGGATAAATAGCGTAACGAGCACGAGGCATTAAGAAAACGTACTGAATGCACATTTCCATCCGAAGTGGGCTGTGACAAAGTCGAGGCGGTAGTATGAAAGCGGAGCACAGCAGACGGACGAATCCTATCGCTCCAACCAGATTAAGACAAGGATTTGCATTTGCAGATCTTTGTCTTAATTTAAGCTATCATGCTTTAAGGGTTAATAATCAAGACTCAAATCATTACTACTTTTTTCAATCGGCTTATAATCCCCTTTTCTTTAAGTCCTTAACTAAGCTTACATAAAACTCCCTGACATCAAAGCTCCTGATATTTTCACGGTTAAGATCGATAATGTCACCGTGGGAAACACCACGTTTGCTATTATTAGATATCATAATAAAGTTCTCACCCCATTGTGCAGATTTGACCGAAACCAAACCATCATTATCACCATCAAAATGACGTACAAATGGATAAGCAATGTTCAAAGGGAATTTTCCGCTGCGGGCACGATTCATTTCTGAACCGACGCTCTGATAATATACGCCCGGTATATCAGTTACTGTTTCATTCATAACTTTACATTGAGAAGCTGTCAAGTCCATAATGGCTGCATTAAAATCAGGATTTGCATCGCCAAGCTTTCCAAGAGCAGTATTATATTTATTCGCAATAGAATTACGCACTTTTTCAGGTACTTTCTCCAAAAGATAATCTGCAAAAATGCAACCTTTATGCGGCGTATTGATAGTTGTTAGTGATGCGACATATTGATCCATGCTCAGGCAACTGATTGCATAGCGGCTATCAAGACCGCCTTTTGAATGAGCGATAATATTCACTTTTTCACATCCGGTATCTCTAATGATGTTTTTGATACGATCGGACAATTCCTCGCCGCTTCTTTTCACAGAAGATGCTGACTGCTGCTGACCATAGTATATGACAGCACCATTTTTTATCAGCTCTCCGGGAATACGCCCCCAGTAATTGAAATAGCGTGTATCCCTAAAAAATACGCCGTGCACCATTAAAAGCGGGTAGCGTGTTTGACATATATCCTTCTCCTTGCGCATCGAATTTAATTCAAGCTTTTCAATCTCAAACTCAGCTTCTTCTGCCGCAATATTTATGATTTTAACCAGTGCATAGATATGAACAATCGGAATCCAGCCGCAGACAATTCCGATAATACGCCACTTTATCCCGAGCTGGATAGAGGTGCCGTATACTCTTACAATTCCGTTCCAAAACAATAGTGACTCAGCTAGTATTACAATTAACGAGGAAATTATAAAAATGTGCACTTCTGCCGGAATCGTCTCTATTCCGACAAAAACTGTATATAAGACGCTTAGCGAAGTTGTAATTAAAAAAAGCCTAAGCAGCTCTACCCCGTCTGATAACATTTTGATTCTGAAGGTAGGCTGTTTCTTGAAGTCTGGAAATATATTGATTAGTAGAAAATATGCAATGGCAAATGGAATGATTATCCACCATTTAGTTGTAAAAAATAATATACTAAAAGAGTTTATAGCAATAAAAAGCAATACTGAAGATATTACTCGATTCAATGTTTTCATAACATTACCCCTTTAACAAGGATTACATAAATATCCTTATTTTATTTTAGCATACTCCTTTAACCAGTTAAACAGTCACTTAATCAGTAATTTTGTAGAGTCTTGATACCTGTGCTTGGCGAACTTTTCAACAAGGTTGCCGGAGGATATTGGATCTATTTTGCTGCTTTTTTTTGTAAAAAGAGTTGACTTTTTTTATGCTCGTTGGTATTTTATTTATAATAAATGAATATCTTAAATGCAATGACGAGAGAGTATATTTGTATCCGAAGCGCAGAGAGAGGGCGGTTGGTGCAAGCCTTCACGAGGAGCAAATAGAAGCAGTCTCCGAGCTGTGAACCGAAAAATTTATTTAGTAGGCTTCAACGGAATCTCCGCCGTAGAAAGAGAGAACGGTATTTTTGTACCGGTAGAGTGCAGAATAGCATCTGAAATTGGGTGGTAACGCGGACATACAAAAGTTCGTCCCAAGTCGAAATTTTCGGCTTGGGACTTTTTATTTCTAATTCTTGGGACTTTTTATTTTTTTATTTAGGAGGAAAAGAATATGACCGCAAAGGAACTGAGAAAGCTTTATATCGATTATTTCACGGAAAAGGGACACAAAGAAATAGCAACGGCTTCTTTACTTCCCGAAAACGATCCAAGCGTGCTCTTTACAACAGCCGGAATGCATCCTCTTATTCCGTATCTGCTGGGTGAAAAACATCCTCTCGGCAGAAGACTTGCAGATGTGCAAAAATGCGTACGCACATGTGACATAGATGAGGTTGGAGATCCAAGCCATCTGACTTCCTTTGAAATGCTCGGCAACTGGTCGCTCGGGGACTATTTTAAGTCTGAATCGATCAAAATGAGTTATGAGCTGCTGACCGGGCGACTACAAATACCCCTGGATAAGCTAGCCGTTACAGTCTTTGGAGGTGATGAGACCGTCCCGCGTGATAACGAAGCTTATATGCTTTGGAAAAGGCAAGGCATGAATGATTCACAGATTTATTTTTACGGCAGGGATGAAAACTGGTGGGGGCCAGCCGGGATAACCGGGCCCTGCGGACCTGATACGGAGATATTTTATGATACCGGCAGTCCTAAATGCTGTGACGCATGCGGTCCGGCGTGCCATTGCGGAAAGTTCGTTGAAATATGGAACAACGTGTTTATGGAGTACAACAAAAACGGGGACGGGACATATTCGCCCCTGCCTCAGAAAAATGTCGATACCGGTATGGGCCTTGAGAGAGTTTTGGCAATAATGAACGGTGTTGATACAGTCTATGAAACAGAACTTTTCCTGCCTCTGATAACAAAAATCGAAGAGTTGACAGGTATCGGCCCAACGGCACAAAACGAAAGACAAATAAGGATAATCTGTGAGCACACACGGGCTTTTACCTTCATTCTCGGAGACGACAGAAAAATCGTTCCGTCGAACACGGAGCAGGGTTACATCGTAAGGCGATTGATCAGGCGTGCTATAAGACACTGCAAAAGCCTGTTCGGCAAAAGCATTCTTGTCCCGCTGGCAATCACAGTTATCGATAATTATAGCGATGTATACAATGAACTTGACAATAACCGCGAATTCATTATCGGTGAAATCGAAAAGGAATCGGCGCTGTTTGAAAGAACACTCGATATAGGATTGAAAAAGGCGGAGTCATACTTTGTAAAGATTGAAGATAACAAAGTCCTCGATGGGGAAATTGTGTTCAAGCTGTATGACACATACGGTTTCCCCGTTGAATTTACAGTAGAGCTTGCCGCCGAAAAAGGATATTCTGTGGATATGGACGGATACAATAGAAAATTTGAAGACCATCAGAGGTTGTCCCGCCATGGAGCCGAACAAAAATTCAAGGGCGGCATGGCGGACAGCAGTGATCAAACCACAAGACTTCACACCGCGACTCACCTGCTGAACGGAGCGCTCCGCAAGGTGTTGGGTGAAGGTATATATCAAAGAGGAAGTAACATTACACCTGAAAGACTGCGTTTCGACTTTTCGTTTTGCAGGAAGCTGACGCCCGACGAACTCTCGGAAGTTCAGAATATTGTAAACGAAGCAATTCGGCAGGACGTTGAAATTCAATGCGAAGAAATGACGGCAGAAGAAGCGAAGGCACAGGGAGCGATAGGTGTTTTTGACAATAAATACGGCGATAAAGTCAAGGTGTATACGATACCGGGCTATTCAAAGGAGATTTGCGGAGGACCCCATGCTTCATATACCGGAGAGCTGATAAATTTCACAATATTGAAGGAAGAGAGCTCATCTGCCGGTGTAAGGCGAATTAAGGCTGTTATTGGCTGACGTAGGGGCTGCGATTATTGCTTTCATTGAATAGTTTACTAATTTATGGTATGATATGGAAAAATGACCAAGCTGCTGGTGTGACGATGATTATAAAGTAATTGCTGTATCACTCGCGCTATATTTATGGTGATGATAATGAAAATAGCTATTTTTATGGGCAGCCCACGTTTGAAAGGCAATACAGCCGAATTGTGCAAACCATTTATCGATGAACTACAGGCAAATGGAGCGGAGGTATCCTATACCATGTTGCATGGCAAGAAAATCGCCCCGTGTAAGGCCTGTTACACCTGCCAGCAGGTTTCAGACGAGTATGGCTGTATACAGCGTGACGACATGCAGGCTATTGTGGAGGAAATCATAAAATCGGATGTCATCGTGCTTGCCACGCCGATTTACACATGGTATTGCACTCCGGAAATGAAAGCAATGCTCGACAGGCATTACGGAATGAATAAGTTTTACGGAATAGGCAAGGGTTCTCTATGGGCCGGCAAGGGCGTTGCTGTTATTGCCACGCACGGGTATGACCGGGCATATGGCGCCGAGCCTTTTGAAATGGGCATTAAAAGGCTTTGTGAGCACTCAGGGCTGAAATACGTGGGAATGTATTCCGTCAGGGATGAGGATGATCTTGCGAGTTTTCAGACTCCCGACGCAATAAATGGAGCCAGGGAGTTTGCCAGGACTATTTTGAACAAGTATTCGTGATTCAATCAAACGGGGGCTTTGCAATGAGGACTTTGAGCAGGTTGCTTTTGGAACAGGGCGGGCCGGAGCTGCCGGCGGATCTTGTTGTCGGACCGTTGGAAAGGTTTCCGGTAAAAGTGCTGCAGTTCGGCGAAGGCAATTTCCTGAGAGGCGACCCGCTGCCGGCGGTAAACTACGGGGCAGCTCAACGGTGCGCTCGCAATGACGACGCCCGGCGACACTTCGATGGCTAGCCTGAAGGAAGTGGAAGCGCTGATGAAAAGCGAGGGAGCTAGGGTGCAGAGGTAGAAGCGGGCTTACCGTTTTGCCGGCATTAATTGCCGGGAGCACCGAATAATTCACAATACATCCGGACAACTTAAAATAATCAGTTCATTCACTGAATGGCGGAGGATCGTTTATGCATGTCAGTGTTCCGGATATTCAAGGCAATCTCAGGAAGAATATGGTCCATGTACCCGAAGCGATATCAAATGCAAGCGGGATAAGGATCTTCGGCAGGCTTATCAAATCGATCCTGTTTTCGACAGACGTAGCGATCATAAAAAACTGCAATGCCAATGCCGTTATTGCAATTTACCCTTTCACGCCCCAGCCCATCATTACCCATGCCATCATTCATGCATCGGATGTTCCTGTTTTCTGCGGAGTCGGCGGAGGACTTACCGGCGGCCAGAGGCTGATAAACCTGGCTCTCGACGCCGAATTCCAGGGCGCTATAGGGGTGGTTGTAAATGCTCCCGCGCCAAATGAGACGATCAGGCGAGCCTGTGAAAAAATCGACATACCGCTGGTTATTACAATCGTTGCGGAAAATACGGATGTCGAAGGAAGACTGACAGCGGGAGCGACTATTCTGAATGTTTCCGGCGCTGCCAAAACTGCAGAGATCGTCAAAAGCATACGGGAGCGTTACCCGGATGTTCCTGTCATTGCCACCGGCGGCCCGACGGACGACTCTATAATGAGGACTATTGAAGCTGGCGCCAATGCGATCACCTTTACACCTCCGACTACTGCGGAGATTTTCAGCGGCATCATGCGCGAATACAGGAGTAATAATTGATTCAATGACTTTATTAACATAGTCGGGATTCTTTGTTATTATATAGAATAGTAACAACTGAGAATGGAGCCGATTATGACAGAAAATGTTGTTTTTGATATGGACGGGGTTCTTTTCGATACCGAGAGGCTGGCTACAGATGCATGGCACAAGGTTGCGCGGGAAATGGGCATCGCAGATATAAGCACGGGCATCAAAGGCTGCGTAGGTCTGAATCATAATGATACGAGGGATTTTCTTGCAAAATGCTACGGGGACGGATTCCCCTGTGAAGAGTTTATGGACCGTGCTTCGCAGGAGTTCAGGGAGATGATCGAAAGGGACGGCCTTCCTGTGAAACCTGGTGTATTCGAAATTATGGAATTTCTAAGCGGTAACGGTTACGGGATCGCCCTGGCCACCTCGACCAGAAAGGCCGGAGCGATGAGGCATCTGGAGTCTGCCGGCATTACACGCTATTTTGATGCAATTGTGACAGGCGATATGATCGCGCATGGAAAACCCGACCCTGAGATATATGAACTGGCATGCAGGCAGCTGGGCTCCGTGCCTGAAAACTGCATTGCCGTCGAAGATTCACCGAACGGGATCAGGTCGGCGTACGGCGCCGGCATGAAGGCCGTTATGGTGCCCGATCTGATCGAACCCGACAAAGAACTGGAAAAACTCCTTTACAGGAAGTTCACTTCACTAATTGAACTGAAGGAATTCATTGAAGATGAAATGAAATTGGTAAAGAAGGAAAGGAAATGAAATGGGAAAAATTTTAGTTCTGGCTGAAAAGCCGTCTGTGGCCAGAGAATTGGCCAAGGTGCTGGACTGCAGGCAGAATGGCAGCGGCTTCATTTCAGGCTCAAAATATGTCGTCACGTGGGCTCTCGGACACCTTGTCACTCTTGCGGACCCCGAAGTATACAGTGACAGGTATAAGACCTGGAACCTCGAAGATCTGCCGATGCTGCCGCAAAAGATGGAGCTTGTGGTAATCAGGGAGACGTCGAAGCAATTTAATATTGTGAAAAACCTGCTGCATAGGGAGGATATAGACGAACTTGTCATTGCCACGGATGCGGGCAGGGAAGGAGAGCTCGTAGCACGATGGATAATATCGAAGGCGGGTTTCAGAAAGCCCGTGAAGCGGCTATGGATATCTTCCCAGACAGATAGGGCTATAAAGGAAGGCTTTGCAAATCTGAAACCCGGCAGGGAATACGATGATCTTTTCCTTTCCGCACAAAGCAGGTCGGAAGCAGACTGGCTAGTCGGGCTTAACGTTACCAGGGCATTGACCTGCAAATACAACGCCCAGCTGTCCGCCGGGAGGGTCCAAACCCCGACTCTGGCGATGATAGTCGAACGTGAAGACGAGATCAGAAAATTCGTACCCAAGGATTTCTGGACCATAAGCGCAGGCTTTAACGGCTTCAATCTGCAGTGGCAGGACAGGACAACGGGACAGGCAAGGCTGTTTGACAAGGCAAGGGCGGACAGTATATTGTCAAAAGTGTCAGGACAGGCCGGAACGGTCGGAGAAGTCGCCAGGGAAGCGAAAAAGGAGCTCCCGCCGCTCGCGTATGACCTTACGGAACTTCAGCGCGATGCGAACAGGAAATACGGTTACTCTGCGAAGCAGACTCTGAACATCATGCAAAGGCTGTATGAAACGCATAAGCTCGTCACATATCCGCGGACGGATTCCAGGTATATCAGCGAGGACATCGTACCGACGCTGCCGGAAAGACTTAAGGCAATATCGATCGGACCATATGCCAGGCTTGCGCAGAGTGTCCTGAGGAACAGGATGAATGTTACCAAACGCTTTGTCGATGGCAGCAAGGTCACAGACCATCATGCCATCATCCCCACCGAGCAGTATGTGGACCTTGCGGCATTGAATACCGAAGAGAGGAATGTTTATGATCTCATAGTAAAAAGATTCATTGCTGTTTTGTGCTCTCCTTTTGAATACGAGCAAACTACCGTGAAACTGGATGTAAAGGGCGAGCTGTTTACCGCCAGGGGCAAAATAATCAGAGGATTGGGCTGGAAGGCCGTATATGAAGGCTTTGACGGTCTGGATGAGGACGAGGATATCGACGTTGAAGATCGTTTGGGTAACGATCAATCCCTTCCTGACGTCAGCAAGGGCCAGAGCGGCAGAATCGTTTCTGCGAAACTGGTTAACGGAAAGACTAAGCCGCCTGCCAGGTACACCGAGGCTACTCTCCTGACGGCTATGGAGCATCCGGGCAAATTCGTCGAAAACAAGGCGCTTAGGGAAATGCTGGAGAATACAAGCGGACTTGGGACACCTGCGACCAGAGCGGATATAATCGAAAAGCTTTTCAGCACATTTTACGTAGAAAGAAAAGGAAAGGAAATATTTCCGACTTCCAAGGGGATACAGCTGATAGGTCTCGTGCCTTCCGATCTGAAATCGCCCGAGCTTACCGCCAAATGGGAGCAGCAGCTTTCACTGATCAGCAGGGGCAGGATGAACTCCAAAGCATTCGTACTGGATATGAGGAATTATGCGACAAAGCTCGTTGCCAACGTTATATCGGGCGCAGGAGAATACAGGCATGACAATGTGACCCGGGAAAAATGCCCGGACTGCGGCAAAAACCTATTGGACGTAAACGGCAAGAAAGGGAAAATGCTTGTTTGCCCCAATCGTGAATGCGGTTTTCGTAAAGCTGTGTCCCAAATCTCAAATGCGCGCTGTCCTGAGTGCCACAAAAAGATGGAGATTAGAGGCGAGGGCGAAAACAAGGCCTTTTATTGTACATGCGGTTACCGTGAAAAACTCGAGGCATTTAAAAAACGGAAGGGAGATCAGGTCAACAAGAAGGAAGTCAGCAATTTCCTGAGACATCAGGAATCTGATGAAACAATAAATTCAGCTCTGGCCGATGCGTTATCCAAGTGGAAAACCTGATCATCCGCCGGCCGTGCGGGTGGATTTTTGCTGCAAATATAAGCTTGGTCGAAGTAAAACAGGGGTGATGGGTGTGCCGAAGAAGGAAAACATACGCGAGACCGATCTTTACAAACCTGTGCACGATTATCTCGAAGCGCTGGGCTACCAGGTACAGGGAGAGGTGAAGGGCTGCGATCTTGCGGCGATAATGGGCGATGACCTGTTAGTAGTCGAATTGAAGACGTCATTCAATCTGAAGCTCCTCAGTCAGGCTGTTAGGCGACAGCGTGTGACCGATTCGGTATATGTAGCGATTCCGCTGCCGAAGGGCGGGATGCGGAATGCCGGCTGGCGCGACATGTGCATGCTGCTGCGGCGCCTCGAGCTCGGATTGATCACCGTTGCACTGAACCGTAAAGAGGACCAGGTGGAAGTACATTTCCACCCCAATACCTTTGACCGGCTAAGGAGCCTGCGCTCCAATAAAAAGGTGCGCAGCCATATAATAAAGGAAACTGTCGGAAGGAGCGGCCATTACAATACCGGCGGCGCTAACAGGACAAAGCTCATGACTGCCTATCGGGAGCAGGCTGCCCATGTTGCCTGCTGTTTGATGAGATTCGGTGATATGTCCCCCGCTCAGATGAGGAAGCTGGGCACGAGCGCAAAGACGCCCAATATCCTTAGAGACAACCACTACGGTTGGTTCACCAAGGTATCGAGGGGCATGTATACGTTGAATGAATCTGCCCGCGAATTTTTGACCGGTTATCCGGAGCTAGTGAAGCATTATATGGAGCTGATCTCGGAGAAGGAAGCCCCCGGCCAGGCGGAAGAAGCCGGAGTCGCGGAAGCCCCTGGCCAGACGGAAGATTCCGGCGGAATCGCGGAAGAAGTCGGGGCCGCGGAGGGTTATAAAGCGCCGAAAGCCAAAAAGAAACCAAAGAAACAGAAGAACAGTATTATATAGTTGAGAATGGAAGTCTGAAGGGGCAGGAAAATGTATACAATAACATATTCGTTGAGAGTTACGGAAGATAGCTCTGATTTGTTTTACCGTGAATTGGCTGCGTTTACGGATGAGGTGCTCGGACAATGCGACGAGCTTTTGAAGGCTGCCGTGTCGGGCTATTCGGCGTATTGCGCCATAAATACGACGCAGCGGCTGCGTTCCCGCGGGGAATACTCATTCGAGCTGCTGGTCCTGGGAACCCTTTGGAATATCTACAGCGGTGATTCTTCAAGCTTTGAGAAGACTCCTGCACAGCTGCTGAGCGGACTTGCGAAGCTCCGCAGGCAGGGTGGAACACTTAAACCCGGTATAGATTTTATCAGGGGCATACTGTCGACCATATATCTTTCACCGGACTTGTACGATCATTTGTTCAAGCTGGATGTATCCCTGGAGCACCTTGATCTGCTGTTGGACTGGCTTGACGCTGCGGGCGAATTCCACCGGGAAGTGATCAGACTGAGGGGATGGGAGCAATATTTAAAAACCTTGAAAAGGGAAGAGGCTGAAGATATCCTCGCCACTTCAATAACTCTGGCGGCATGGTTCGGTGACAGGAGCGAAGAAGCGCTCGGCAAGTATACCGAAAATGTTGACAGGTATCTGAACGAGTTCAGACCGGAGCATTACTGGCGCGAGGATGTTATATTCTGCGGGCGCAGAAGGGACGAATACCATCTGAACATGGTCGGAGCAGAAATAATGAACAGGGCTTTCAGAGAAAGGTTCCTTAAAACGCGTGAAAAAGCCGTGCTTATTCCCTTGTGCATGAGACTCCTGCCGGAGGGAGAGTGCAAAGGGCGGCAGGACGAAAAAGGCTTCCGCTGCGCAGGGTGTACTGAAGGCTGCAACGTGTTCAGCCTTGTGCGGATGGGGAGAGAAAAAGGCTTCCGGGTAGAGATGGTGTCGCACGAGTCTTCGATATCTGCAAACCACGGCGGCTATTCCTGGCTGAACGCAGATACAGGCGTTGTTGGTGTTGCCTGTGTGCTGAATCTTGTTTCCGGCGGCTGGCTGCTGGACGATATGGATATCCCCGCGCAATGCGTCCTGCTTGATTACTGCGGCTGCAAAAACCACTGGCACAGGGAAGGCATCCCTACCGGCATCAATATGCAGCAGCTGAATACCATACTGGGCATCTAGCCTTTTCAAACTCCATGTCTTATCTGTCTTAGTCCTTCAAGCATATCTGCATTTCTTACACCTGTTCATTATTCAAATACTGCAATATTTAACCGGATGTAAAAAAAAGGGGCAGGAAATAGTGGACAAGCCTTCGATATTTGTTGCTTGGTAATCTTTATGGCAGAAAAATACGGAAAACAGGATAATAATTTTTATATTTCTCGGACAAAAAGCAACATGAATTTTTTCCCTGCTAATGTATTATAATCTGTGTATAAAGGAAATAATTAGAAATATACCTATATGGTATAACTTAACTGTGTATCCAGGATACAGGTGAATGCTAGTGTTTGTAATTAATGAAAAACTTAAGGAATTCAGAAAGCTGCCCGAGATAAATAGACTTATATTTCTTTATAGGTATATATCGCTTATTTTTACATCATCATTTTACTTTTTTGGGGTAACGAACCATACTATAACGAGAAAGCTTTTTATTATCCTCTGTATCACTGTATCCTCGGCCATATTGGGCAATTTGTATATAAAAAGCAAGGGAGCGAAGGACAAAATCCTGCTGCTGATAATTATTGAAACTATGGGTAATATCATTTTACTTATTCCTTCCGGCGGGATCGGCAGCCCGTACATCTGGTATTGCGTAAATACGGTTCTTATAGCGTCTGTAGAGCTTAAAAGCAGGTATTGCTGGATTAATTTCACCGTTTACCTGCTTGTTGTAAACTGGATAGCGTACGTAGAGTCCGTCAGGACGAAAGCTTCATTGAGCGCGACGATCGGCGCCATGCTCGATACGGTTCTGGGCTTCGTTCTGGTAACCGTTGCGATACAATTGCTTACAAGATATTATTCACAGCTTAGCCTGGCAAATAGAAAAGTAAAAAAATCAATGGAATACATAATGGAGCTGTATCAGACCATAAGCCTTTTCTCAACCCAGAACAACAGGGAGCAGTTGTTCGATATGGTTAACAGGTATGCGGCAAAAATTACCCAGTCGGATATGGTCTTTTTCTATTCGTTATCCAGGGAGAAGCAGGAGATCATAATTACGACGGAAAGCAGCCGTGTGATTACCCGGGAACAGCTCGAAGAATGCCTGTCAAAGTTCACGTTCAGGGAGGAGGATTTTGATAAGCCATTTGAGTTCGACATTTTAGGCAGGCGGTTCCTGCTGGTATTTGTCAATTCGAACTATATGTCCTATGGGATCCTTGGCATCGATATAATGCATCTTAGGCACTCGGAGGAATACACGGAAAATATAGAGCAGCTCAAGATACTCTCCGGCCTGAGCGCCATCGTGCTGGAGAAGATCGAACTGGAGAAGGTCAACGGGAGGCTCCTGATAGCCGAGGAGCAGAACAGGATCGCAAACGAGATACACGACAGCATACTTCAAAGGCTTTTTATAGCGTCGTGCGGTATCTCTTCGCTGATGAAGCAGTACGAAGAACTTGAAACGCACCAGGTGTATGACCAGTTGATGTTTATGAGGGACACGCTGAAAAATATAATGAAAGACCTTAGAAAGGCAATATACGGATTAAGCTGGCAAAAGAACGGGACGGACAATTTCGCCTCCGACATCAGGGAGAGGATTAATGAAATATGCAACCTGAGCGGTACGAGGGTCAATTTCAGCATAACCGGGGATACGTCGCTGCTGCCGGCTTCAAAGAAGAAGGCAGTGTACAGGATAATTTGCGAAAGCATAGGAAATTCGGTCCATCATGGCAAAGCAAGAACAATAGACATAGATCTGTCAATCGGGGCCGATAAAACCGTATTGGATATTACGGACGACGGCATAGGTTTCAACATGGATATAATAAAACTTAAGGGAAATGAGGGACTTGGAATCCACAATGTAAATCAACTGGTGTACTTCCTTAATGGGAAAGTTCACTATGACAGCAAGGTTGGGGAAGGGACCCGGATAGAAATCGCCTTTACCAATAATCAGAATTGCAGGGAGCAGATCGTATGAAAGTGGTAATCGCAGATGATCATCCTCTGGTAGGGGAAAGGCTGATAACAAGCTGTATTTTATCCAAACAGGGTCCCAGGCACAGAACAGAAGCCGCACTTTATGAGAACAACCTGATGTGAGTCGCGGGTTTCAGCAATTTTGATATAGGGTGATGATAAATGTTGAAAAGTAGAAGAAGAAAACCTCGTACAGCAGTGAAAATCTTAATAGTATTTTCCATTGTAGTTTTGAATCTGGTGGGCGTCGGTTATTCGTACTGGAGCACCAACCTGAATATAGAGACTCTCATTCAGACCGGCCGGCTCGATGTGCAATTCGGCTCCGATTCCTGCTATGAAGTAGTAAATGGAAGAGGAGATATCACGGTCAATTTGGTCGATCCCAGGACGCTTTTGATAGAAGGCAGCGTAGAAGAGGCGGTAACGGAAAAAGTTGAAGAGACCGAGGATGCGTTCGTGTATTCGCCGGAATACAGCGATTACCAGGGCCATCTCTGGATCAATATAGTCAACAGGGGCAGCGTGCCTGCGGAGCTTAAGAACAATACGGTCGAAAATGGCGACGGAAGCGTATCCGCCAGCACGATCGAACAAAGCAAGCTGCTGAACCCTTCAACGGGGAACCTGGAAACAGCGGTCGGCCAGCAGTATGACATCACAGCCGGGGCGGAGGATGGTCCGAAATCCGTTGATTTTACAAGCGGTTTTTTGTTCACTCAGCCTGATTGATGCCTTGGAGGTATGAAAAGTGAAAGCCAAAATAATTATTTTGTTCTTAAGCGTAATTGTATCAATGGCATTTATAGCAGCAGGCTATGGGCTCTGGGAGCAGGCTCTTACGGTAACCGGCCACATAACCGTGACGCGTCCGGAGGATACAATAAGCAGGGTAATCCCCAAGTTAACCTACAAGTTAACACCGGGTGCGATCGATTTAATACAGGGCAGGGTCAAAATCACGCCTGGAGCGTTTGATATCATCATCCCAGGCAGGAGCGATATAATTACGCCCGGAAGTATCGATGAGCCCACCCCTGGCGGTAACGATACAACCACGCCAGGAAGCATTGGAGGGGACACTAAAGGCGGTACCGGTTCCGGAGAATCTACTACATCGGGCGGTATAGATATAGCCGGTCCGGACGGTAATGGCGAGGGATCGCCGGGTGATGCGACCCCGGGATTGGATGAGAGCTCCGTCAAGACAGAGGATACCGGTATTGTGGTTGATGGTCAGCAGGATGATACAAACGGACAACCGGACAGTATCGACGGTCAGCAGGATGATACAAACGGACAACCGGATGCTACCGGCAACAGCAGCGATAATGCTGCAGAGAACAGCACGGATATTGGGAGCGCTAATAAAGCTGATGACGATAATACAAGCAGTGCGTCAAACACCCCTGCCGACACTGCTTCGGATCCGGTCCCGCAGTCCGGAAGTACAAATGACGGTTCCGCCCCGAACCTGTTAGGGTGATTGCCAACTCCCTTTCCTTCATACTTCCTTCATATTCCTCGTAAAAATTATTTACAACAGCTTTGATTTGTGGTAACATGATTCATGCGTCAGAAAAAAGGATGCGCTGGTGTAGCTCAGCAGGTAGAGCAGCTGACTTGTAATCAGCAGGTCGGGGGTTCGATTCCGTCCACCAGCTCCATAGAAAAAACGTCTATCCGTAGGATAGGCGTTTTTTCTATGCAGAAATGTAAGGGGCGGAATCGAATCTTGCGGCACGAGCCGGCGCGTCGACTCTGTCTACCAACTCCAAACTTAAAATCCGCTTGTCCGTAAGGATAGGGGATTTTTGTATTTTCAAATTATATAGAAAAAATAACGGTATTCATTGTTTATAAATGTTATAAGTGGTTGGAAGTGGTTCAAGTAAGTTGTCAAATCGTGAGATATATAGACATTGATATATAATTTCTATTTTATACGCTTCCATAATGCTTGAGTCTACATAAAACTGCATTCATCAGTGAATTGACTATATGGGAAATAATTGATACTATTCTTGCAAGATAGTATGAAAGTGTGTACTTAGGATTACTTATATAATAGACGAGGAGTATCCATTATGAAAAAGAAAGTATCTGAACTGTCAATTGATGAATGGCAAAAAACGTTCCCAATAATTTTAAAAGAGTATAACGCAAATTATAAAGATTGGTTCGAAAGTGAAAAGCAAGACATTTTAAACGCTGTAAATGCCGAAGATATTGCACGAATTAATCATATAGGAAGTAGTGCGGTCGAAGGTTTGATAGCAAAGCCGATAATAGATATTTTGTTAGAAATTGACGGTTGTTGTAATGTTACAAGGTTGATTGATGATTTAAAAATAATTGGATATGGTGTTGAGCTTTTTTCCCGAAATGACGACCCAATGAGATTATTGCTTGGTAAAGGGTTTTCTTCTGACGGGTATGCAGAAAAAGTTTGCCTCCTCCATGTCAGATATTTGGGGAATTGGGATGAACTATATTTTAGAGATTTTCTTATAGCAAATCCTGAAATTGCAACTGAATATGGTAAATTAAAACTAAATATACTTGAGGATATTGAAAAAGGTATTATTGAACGCATGCCGAATGGACAGCCGAATGGATACTCAATGGCCAAATTGGCATTTGTTAAAAAATACACCGAGGCCGCAAAACAGGAGTTTCAAAACAGATATAAACCAAGATAATAAGCATTTTTAGTACCAAAACTACTAAATAATATTTATTTATAATATATCACTAACAGGAAATGGTAACTGTATAAAATCCATAATACACGAAAGATTTTCTAAGGTGAATCTATGAGTGTGCGACAGGCAAACCCGTATCTCATTCACTAAATAGTTTACAAGCTGATAAACGGTACTGAAACAATGTATTCAGGTTGTGAAGCGCAGTTGTGAAGACCTATCGTAATTTAACCATAACAGCTTCATATCAATACTTTCAAGGATCTACTTATAATGACTTGTGATCAGCAGGTCGGGGGTTCGATTCCGTCCACCAGCTCCAAACATAGAATAATAAATGAATATAGTTATTTTTAATTTTGATGGAATCAAAAAGAGATGTTACTATATTCTCTATAACGTAATAGTGGTAATAAAATGAAAATTTGCTTATTTATATTGCATTTATAATTATAATCGAAATTCTACGTAACTAAAAATGCAAGGTGGGATAGTATTGAGTACATTTGAAAAGTTTCCTGTATTGGAGACTAAAAGGTTATTGTTAAGAGAACTTTGTATTGATGATGCAGAAAATATATACCGGTATCTTTCAGACAGTGATGTTATTGAGTACCTTGAAGGAAATACAGATACTGTAGAAGAAGCCATGGGATATATTACTTGGTGTAGAAATACTTTTAAAGAGAAGACCGATATTCGCTGGGGTATTGAACTTAAAGAAAATTGCAAACTGATTGGTGACTGTGGTTTTGGACATATTGATGAACCTAAACGTCCCGCCGAACTAGGTTATATGCTGTCTAAAAAGTACTGGAATCAAGGATATATGTCAGAAGCACTGGGCGCAATATTATACTACGGTTTTCACAAGATAGATTTACATAGAGTTCAAGCCTGGACACATCCAGAAAACAAAGCGTCGGGTCATTTATTATCAAAATTCAATTTTGTTAAAGAAGGCTTTTTAAGAGAATATGTTTACATTTGGCATAAGGGTATTTACATTGATGTTGATATGTATAGCCTTTTAGAAAAAGATTACAAAGAGAAAAGGCAATCGTAAAAAACCATATCTCACCTAATACCCACATCTCTGATCACAGATCATTGTTAAAAGGGTGTGCTTAGTTGTGAAGCTCAAATTGACTTGTAATCAGCGAAGCGGCGCGTCGTTCCGTCCACCAGCTCCATAGAAAAACGCCTATCCGGAGGACGGGCGTTTTTTCAATGAAGAAGTCTGAGGTCGGAACCAGGCGTATTCTTTAATGTATGTGCTGACTCGTTCTGTATCAGCTCCGCCGTTTCATCGAAGGTCTTCTGCCCTTTGAAGAAGGGTTCGGCTTCCTCGAGTATTATCTTCAGCACCTCGCGGTCCGCACCATTATATCTGTTGACTCCTTTGAGCACTTTTTCATCGCCGCGATGTCTTCCTCCGTCGGAGGTTTCAGTTGCATTTCACCTTCAGGAGTTACGACCTTCATGATGGCGCCTTTAGGTGGTTGGCGGCCTGGGAAGCGATAGTGTCAAGTGCGGCCTTGTTTACAGGGAATCCGGATAGCTCCATCCTGGACTGGACCTCGTCCGAGAGCAGGTATTTTAAAAACTCCCAGGCTTCATTCTTATGCTTGGATTTATTGTTTATGGAGAACATCGCATACGAGCTGAAGGAAACGGATCCCGGTTCGCTGCTCCCAGAAAGCCTGTAAAGCTTGCCGTTTCCGTTGTATTCCATCTGGGGAGCCCTCATGTAATCCATCGGCATGCCTATCTGCGCCACGTCAAACAGGGTATTTCCTCTTCCGGTCATCTTCTTGACTGTCGCGTGGTATCTACCAACCTTTTATCGAAGAGTTCCTTGCAGAAGTTCAATATTTCCTTGAATTCTGCGTTCGCAAAATCCGCATTCTTTTTCTCCAGGTCAATGAATTTATCATAACTGCTCCCCATTACATAATTGAGGAAATCCGTCGTACTGATATTTGCCAACGCACTCTTGCCCTGCTGGCTGCCGTAGTGCGCCTCAGATACTGCAGACCCCATCCTGACAAGCTTCACTTTCGAATTGTATTACAGAATGGTTGATCTTGTACTTCTCCTCCAGCATACGCTGTATCTTTCCGCTTATTTCCCCGGACCGGCTGACCGGCATGTCTTCGATCCGGACATGCCCTTCGAACACAATATTGTTCTCGTCAAGCCTCCAAACATGGATATGGTGCACTTCCTTCACTTCCCCGATACTGCCCAGGCTCGAGCATACCTCGTCAATATCGATATCCACCGGGGTACTTTGCATGAATATGCCGATGCTTTCCTTCAGCACAGAATAACTGGATCTGAGGATTATAACATTTATCAGGATTGTCATGACCGGGTCGATCCAATATATCCCTGTAAACCTGATGAGTATACCGGAGATAATCACGACGACGGACGACAGTGTATCGCCCAGAAGGTGAAGATAGGATGATTTGATGTTCATGCTTTCCTTTGAGCCTTTTTTGAGCAGCAGTATGCTGAACAGGTTTCCCAGCAATCCTATGACCGCCACTATTATTACTATGTTGCCCGCAATAGGGGAGGGGGCCGCAAATCTTTTTACTGCTTCGACTATTAAAAACACTGCTATGCCGGTCAAGGAAGCGGAGTTTA
The DNA here is from genome assembly GCA_023439545.1 of Bacillota bacterium. Taxonomy (GTDB): domain Bacteria; phylum Bacillota; class Clostridia; order Acetivibrionales; family DTU013; genus JAEYOM01. Next base: position 710 of record JAEXNT010000003.1, on the reverse strand, counting down.
TAAAGGCGCACAATATATTGGCCCTCTTGTATCCGTACGTCCTTTTCTTGTCCTTCGGTTTTTCAGCTATCCTTATGGCCGCATAACTCAGGATGATGGAAACCGTATCGCTCAGGTTGTGAAACGCGTCGGAGACCAGCGACAGGCTTCCCGACAATAATCCTCCGACGATCTCGGACAATGCGATAACAAAATTGAAGGCAATGACAAAAAGAAGCCGGCCTTTGCTGACATTGGATATGTCATGGTCGTGTTGGCGCCCGGAGTGACCGTGATGTTCATGCTGCTCGTTTTGGTCGTGCTGTTCTTCATGCCAGAGCCGCTCGTCGTGCCCATGCTGCCCGTCATTCCCTCGGTGTTCATTTTGCTCGTAGCCGGTCATTATTTACACTCTCCCTGATTATATTCTTTGTTGCAATAATAAGTTTTGTGAATGTATATTTTTCTATTTGCTCTATGTTCAAGCAAAAGAAGTTTATTGTCCGACACACAAACATATGAGCAAGCGTTCATATGTTTATTATATTGCCTATGGAAACACATGTCAAGAATATTGTATCCTCCTTAACAATTTTATGTTAATTGCTCATTTGAAAATTTAAATTCCACCCCTGCAGGTTAGTGATGTGGAAGTTACTTTTTCAAAACCAATGATGGAAGTTAGTTTTTCAAAAGATTATGATGTAAAAGGTGGTGCCTCTTTAGGGGGT
>JAEXNT010000041.1 GCA_023439545.1 Bacillota bacterium | reverse complement strand
CACCGCGCAAGGCCCCGTTCAACCCACACATATTAGCTTTTACCTGTATCACGCTGATTTATTCCTGGTTCTCTTTTTTATGCTCGGTTTTATCGTTGCATACTCCTGTTTTACTCCGGTTTCATGGTGAAAAATCAAGAACCGCCCCCGGAACCGGCAATTGACCTTGTCGATTACAGCCAATTAATATGCTGCGCAGCATATTAATGAAGCTTATGTGCCGGCGCAATAAGCCATATACAAAAACCGGAGCCGCTGTTCGCAGCCCCGGTAATTGGGTATACCGTTAAATCGACTTACTTATTACTTATTACTTGTTGCTTATTGTTCATCGTCCGGCGTTTCACCAGCTACGGCCGAATCGGCCCGGTCCTCTTCGGGCGCGTCTCCTTGTTCATCCTCGGAATTTTCGTCGCCCTCTGTCTCTATCCTTGCGATGCTTACGACATTGTTCCCGTTGGATGTCCTCATCAGCGTTACGCCCTGGGTTGCACGCCCGAGGATGCTGATATCGCTGACCCTCAATCTTATTATCGTGCCGTCTGAGCTGATGAGCATTATTTCATCCGTCTCATTTACAAGCTTTATACCGGCAACCTTTCCGGTCTTATCCGTTACCCGGTACGTAAGGATACCCTTGCCCGCTCTTGTCTGGGTCTTGTACTCTTCTAGCTCTGTTCGTTTGCCAAAGCCGTTTTCTGTGACTACCAGCAGAGTTGTGTCTGGTCTTGAGGTACCCATCCCGACTACATAATCGTCTTCGTCCAGGCTTATGCCCCTAACACCCTGCGAAACCCTGCCCAACGGTCTGACGTCGCTTTCCTGGAATCTTATCGACATACCGTCCCTCGTAACGAGGATAATGTCCTGATTTCCGTCGGTCAGCCTTACGTCGATGAGTTCATCGTTTTCTCTCAGTGTAACCGCGGTAAGTCCGCCTTTCCTGATGTTATCATATTCCATAACATCGGTCTTCTTGACATGACCGTATCTTGTGGCCATTATCAGATACATGCCTTCCTGATATTCGGCTATCGGGATCACAGCGGTGATCTTCTCGTCGCTCTCCAGTTCAAGCAGATTGACTATAGCAGTACCTTTTGCCTGACGGCCGGCCTCGTGGATCTGGTAGGCCTTGAGCCTGTAGACCCTGCCCTTGTTCGTAAAGAACATTATATAATGATGCGTCGAAGTTATGAACAGTCTTTCAACAAAGTCCTCCTCGCGTGTGCTCAACGCCGCTATGCCTTTGCCTCCGCGCTTCTGGCTCTTGTAGGTATCCGCCGGGAGTCTCTTGATATAGCCGAAGTGCGTAAGTGTGATAACGTTCTCTTCTTCCTTTATAAGATCCTCTATATCTATTTCGTCTTCATCGATAGTTATATCGGTTCTTCTTTCATCGCCGTACTTCTCTTTGATCGCCTGCAGCTCTTCCTTTACTATATTCAATAGAAGATTCTCGTCGGCAAGCACTCTCCTGTAATAATTTATCTTCTCCATAATGTCGCGATATTCGGCTTCGAGCTTGTCTCTTTCGAGTCCTGTTAGCCTGCCCAGCCTCATATCGACAATAGCCTGAGCCTGGCGGTCGCTGAGGCCAAACCTCTCAGATAGTCCTTCCTTCGCCAGCGCTTCAGTCCTGGAACTCCTGATTATCCTAATGACCTCGTCGAGGTTGTCTATTGCAATTTTCAGGCCTTCCAAAATGTGAGCCCTCGCTTCGGCTTTCTCAAGCTCGAAGCGCGTGCGCCTGGTGATGACTTCCTCCTGATGCTTCAGATAATATTGGAGCGCATGCTTCAGGTTGATGATTTTCGGCTCGAATTTGCCCTCAGCCGTTGGAACAAGCGCCAGCATATTGACGCTGAAAGCATCCTGCAGCTGCGTATTCTTGTACAGCTGGTTCAGTACGACATTTGCGTTGGCGTCCTTCTTCAGGTGGATAACAATCCTTACGGCGTCGATCCTGTCCGATTCGTCATTTATATCCGAGATCCCATCTATCCTCTTGTCCTTGACAAGCTCTGCAATTTTCTCGATCAGTCTGGCTTTATTGACCTGATACGGCAGATCCCTGACAATGATGCGCTGTCTGCCATTGTTCATCGTCTCTATTTCAGCCTTTGCCCGGACGACTACCCTGCCTCTGCCCGTTCTGAAATAATCCCTGATGCCCTGCTTGCCTACTATGGTTCCCGCCGTAGGAAAGTCGGGTCCCTTAATTATCCTGTTGAGGTCATCTATAGTTATATCTGGATTTTCGATCATTGCAACAATTCCGTTGATAACCTCCGTCAGATTGTGCGGCGGAATATTCGTAGCCATACCGACAGCTATTCCCGAAGAACCATTGACAAGAAGGTTCGGGAATCTGGACGGCAAAACTATTGGTTCCATCTCGTGCTCGTCAAAGTTGGGCTTGAAATCAACCGTATCCTTGTTTATGTCCGCAAGCAGCTCGTTCGAGATCTTTGAAAGCCTGGCTTCCGTATACCTCATTGCAGCCGGCGGATCGCCGTCTCTGGAACCGAAATTACCGTGACCGTCTATAAGAGTATATCTGAGTGAAAAATCCTGCGCCATACGGACAAGGCTGTCATAAACGGCAGCGTCACCGTGAGGGTGGTATTTACCAAGCACATCGCCTACGGTTGTTGCACATTTACGATATGGCTTGTCCGAAGTGAATCCCTGTGAATACATGGAATAGAGGATCCTTCTATGCACAGGCTTCAATCCATCCCTTACGTCAGGCAGCGCACGGTCGACAATAACGCTCATTGCGTAGTCTATAAAAGATTTTTTCATTTCCGATTCTATATCAACCGGTATAACCCTTTGCACATTCGTTCCTTCAGTGTCCGCCATGAAAATAACCTCTTTCGCTGTAAATTGGTGCCTTATATATTTTAATAAACTTTCACAAGTCTGTCCACTTTTTTCATTCTTACCCTGTATTAATATGTCCTTCCGGGACGTTAAGTAATAATAAAAAAGGCTGCCCGCACGGAGCAGCCCAGCCGAATTTCAAAAACTAAGCTTTTGGTACCCTTACTATAAATTCGATATATTCGCCCCGGTCGATCTGGGCAGCTTTTGCATTGACGCCGGATTTCTTCATTAGATCTATCGCCTGACGGATCGTATTTACGAATATCCTGATATCCTTGATCGTTCTTGTGAATTTTTTCTCGGAAGGCTTGTCCTTATCCTGATTCAGGCATTTATCGATAACCTTTTCCACAAGCTCTTCCGTCTTTTTCACGTTAAGACCCCTTTCACACACATGTTTGAGCACCTTGAGCTGCAGCTGTTCGTCATGAAGCTTCAGAAGCGCTCTTGCATGTCTTTCGGTAAGGCTGTTGTCCGCAAGGATCTTCTTAACCAGCGGTGAAAGCTTCAGAAGCCTTATTTTGTTAGCCACCGTAGACTGGCTTTTGCCGATTTTCTGCGCGAGTTCCTCCTGCGTGAAACCGTGTTCGTTTATGAGATTGTTGTACCCTTCGGCTTCGTCCATGTAGCTGAGATCCTCTCTCTGGAGGTTTTCTATCAGCGCCATGACCGCGGAATCATTATCGTTAACATTGATGATGATAGCCGGGATTTCCTTCAAACCCGCCATTATAGCAGCACGCAGTCTTCTTTCCCCCGCAACGAGCTCGTAATTGTTGTTCGAAATTTTTCTTACGTTGATCGGTTGAATTACTCCATACTGCTGGATTGATTCCCGTAATTCCTCAAGCGAGCCTTTCGAGAATTGTTTTCTTGGCTGGTATGGATTTGGCCTTACTGAATCGATACTTAGATAAGAGATGTTTTTGATGTCGTCCTTCTTTTCATGTTTTGAGAACTGAAGTTTATTCTCAAGCATACAGCACCATCCTTTTCCTCCGGGCCCGTACCATATGCAAGCGCGGCGGTACATAACCCACGTATATTTACATATATTTCCTTATGTTATACGGGTAATTATTCGCCGGACCTTTTTTAATTTCCTTTTTTATATGACTGGAATCGTTCGTGCTTTTAATATAAATTAGTGTATTACTTTACTCAAATCAACGGTTCTTTTGACGGTTTTCCCGCTTTCCTGGGATATTTTGTCGGTATTTGTCGTAATTTTCTTACGACGATGATACTCCTTTTCATATCGCTGCCGGGGAGAATGAACTCTTTGATCTCCTCAATCCTGCCTCCCAGGATGTCAAGAGCCTTGCCTGAAGCACCGGCCTCCTCGCTGCCGGCCTTCATTGCAATGAATATTCCGCCTGTTTTGACCAGCGGCAGGCAATATTCAAGCAGGACGGGAAGTGAAGCGACCGCCCGCGCTACGGCGACATCAGTCTTTTCCCTGAATTCCGCCGACATCCCCGCATCCTCCGCTCTTGAGTGGACTGCACGTATCCCGGTCAGCTGCAGTTCAGCTATGGCGGCATTCAGAAATCCTATCCGTTTTTCAAGGGAATCCAATAAAACTATTTTTAAAGAGGGGTTTGCTATTTTTAAAGGCAGCCCTGGAAATCCTGCGCCCGTACCTACATCTATGAGGCTTTGCCCGTCCTTCACGAAGGGCATGATGCTCAATGAATCCACAAAATGCTTTATAATGAAATCCCTTTCCTCTTCTATTGCGGTCAGGTTCATTTTTTCATTCCATTCGAGCAGTATTCTTTTATACTGCAGCAATGCCATTACCATGGCGTTGTCAAGACTGACACCGAATTTTCCGGCGCCCTCCATCAGGAGTTGTTCGATCGGCTGTTCCATTTATCCATGCACCTTCCTTGTATGATTACCGGTAGTTGCCGCCTTTTGCGCTGAGGTATACCAACAGCACCGATATATCCGCCGGCGAAACTCCCGAAATGCGCGACGCCTGACCTACCGATGCGGGCTTCAGCTTCGTAAGCTTCTGTCTAGCTTCGATCCGGAGTCCGTGGATATCACTGTAATCGATATCCTCCGGTATCTGCTTCCTTTCGAGCTTTCTATACTGCTCGACCTGCATGAGCTGTCTTTTGATATAGCCTTCGTATTTTATAGTGATCTCTACCTGCTGCGCGGTCGCGTTATACTTTTTCGATCCGCCGGATTTCAGGCTTTCGGGGCGTTCCTTATCCACTGCCTCCAGCGAGTCATAAGTCAGTTCCGGACGTCTCAGCAGCTCGGCCAGACTTATTCCTGCTTTTATAAGCGTGCTGTCCATCGATCCGAGGAAGGAGTTAACCTCTTCTGAAGGTGGCAGATAGGTATTTTTCAGCCGCCCGACCTCTTCCTCTATCATGGTCTTCTTTTGAATGAACCTGTCGTATCTCTCCCGGTTTATCAGGCCGGCTTCATAGCCCTTCGGCGTGAGCCTCAGGTCAGCGTTATCCTGTCTCAGCAGGAGCCTGTATTCCGAACGCGAAGTCATGATCCTGTATGGTTCGGCGGTTCCCTTCGTTACGAGGTCGTCTATCAAAACCCCTATGTATGCATCCGACCTGTCCAGTATCAGCGGCAGATTGCCTTTCAGCTTCTGTGCCGCGTTGATGCCTGCAATGACACCCTGTGCGGCTGCCTCTTCGTACCCCGAACTGCCGTTGATCTGCCCGGCTGAAAAAAGTCCGTCCACATTCCTGAACTCCAGACTGAGTTTGAGCTGGGTCGGGTCTATGCAGTCATATTCGATGGCATAAGCGCTCCTTTGAACATGAGCGTTTTCCAGACCGGGAAGCGTTTTGATCATTTCGAGCTGCACATCCTCGGGCATGCTGCTCGACATGCCCTGGAGATACATTTCCTGTGTTCCGAGTCCCATTGGTTCGACAAACACCTGATGCTGCTCCTTGTCCGCAAACCGCACCACCTTGTCCTCTATAGACGGGCAATATCTGGGGCCGACGCCTTCGATCATACCTCCGAAAAGAGGCGATCTGTGCAGGTTGGCACGAATTATCTCATGCGTGTTTTTATTGGTATAAGTGAGCCAGCATGAGACCTGCTCACGCTCGATCCCTTCATTTTCGAATGAAAACGGTACGATAACCTCATCCCCGGGCTGTTCGGACATCTTTGAAAAATCCAGTGTCTTTCTGTTTAGCCTTGCCGGCGTGCCGGTCTTGAACCTCATCAGTTCGATGCCCTTCTCCCTTAGGCTGTCCGACAGCCTGTTTGCAGGAAACAAGCCATCCGGACCACCGCTGTAGCTTACATCACCGATGATTATCTTTCCTTTCAGGTAGGTGCCGGTAGTCAGGATAACGGCCCGGCAACGATATATTGCGCCGGTATGCGTTTTTACGCCTGTTACGCGGTTCGCCTCGCCTGTCAGAAGCTCTACTATCTCGCCTTGCTTTATATAAAGGTTCTCCTGATTCTCAAGCGTATTTTTCATTTCCATCTGGTAGCGCCTGCGATCCACCTGAGCCCTGAGAGAATAAACAGCAGGTCCCTTTGCCGAATTCAATATCTTGCATTGTATCAGCGTCTTGTCGGTGCATTTGCCCATTTCTCCCCCGAGAGCATCGAGCTCCCTCACCAGATGCCCCTTACCGGTACCCCCGACACTGGGATTGCAAGGCATGTTGGCGATGCTGTCCAGATTTATTGCAAAAACGACCGTTTTCATTCCAAGTCTGGCCGCCGCCAGGGCCGCTTCGCAGCCGGCATGTCCCGCCCCGACCACGGCTATGTCGAATTCCCCCGCAATGTAGTTCATGTTTCCTCCAATCACTTTCCGATGCAAAAGCGTGAAAATATCTCTTGCAAAACATCTTCACTTACGGATTCGCCGGTTATCTGTCCGAGCGCATCCGCGCATTCCTTAATATCTATTGTAACAAAATCGAGAGGTAGTCCGCCTGTATGTGCGTTTTCAGCCGCGTCGAGGGATTTTATCGCAGTGTCGAGAAGCTGTTTGTGACGCGCATTTGTGACCAGTACCTCATTGTTCTGTTCGATTGCGCCCTCCAGGAACAATCCGCTGATCCCTTCGAAAAGTTCATCGAGGCCTGTACCATCCAGCATCGATGCAATGATGACGGGAATCTCCCCTAAAGTCGCGAGCTGCCGCTTCATTTCCACAATACTTCTGTCTTCTGATATATCGGTCTTATTTATTATTATGATTCTTTTTTTCATTCCCACCGATCGGATAATTTCCTTATCCTCTGGCAGTATTCCTGTCTGGGCGTCCAGTACGACTATGACAAGGTCTGCACTGGACGCTGCATTTTTCGCTCTTTCCACGCCTATCGATTCAACCGGATCCGAGGTGGTGCGGATACCCGCAGTATCAAGGAGCCTGACGGGTATTCCATTAACATTTATATACTCCTCTATTACATCCCTGGTCGTCCCGGGCACATCGGTAACGATAGCGCGTTCGCCTCCCGAAAGTGCATTCATCAGCGACGACTTGCCGGCGTTCGGTTTACCGACTATCGCTGCGGTCAGACCCTCCCTGATAAGCCTTCCCCTGTCATAACCCGCGGCTATTCCGGCGAGCTCCTTTTTTACCGTTTTTACTTCTTCTTGTATTTTTTCGGCAGTCAGCTCTTCTATATCATACTCAGGGTATTCCAGCACCGCTTCGATATGAGCGATAAGTGCAATCAGCTTTTTACGTGCGCTCGAGATCCTCGCGGAAAGCCTGCCTTCAAGCTGATCCGCGGCCGCTCTCGAACCCTCGTCGGTCTTGGAATTGATGAGGTCTATAACGGCTTCCGCCTGGGCCAGGTCCATCTTTCCGTTGATAAACGCGCGCCTGGTGAATTCGCCGGGTCCCGCAGCACGCGCACCCTGGCGCAGCACCAGCGACAGAACGCTTTTCAATACTACTATGCCGCCGTGACAGCTTATCTCAACGGTGTCTTCCGCGGTAAATGTATTAGGAGCTTTCATCTTTATCACTAAAACATCGTCCAATATACGTCCGTCCGCCGGATCGACAATTTTGCCATGCGTCACGGTATGGCTGCCTATCTCACAGAATTGTCTTTTGCTCCTGAAAATGCGCGCCGCAATTTCGAGCGCGGCCGGTCCGCTGACCCTGACGATACCTATTCCTCCGGTGCCAAAGGGAGTGGATATCGCGGCAATCGTATCATTTCCAAAAATATCGATGTTTCCTGTCTCAACACAACCTGCGTGACTGCTGCCGTCCTGCATCGTACGCCTCATTCCCTGTTTTTATCAAAATCTTGCGATCCAATATTTTGTTATATCATATATCTAGATCGAATCTCAACTGGTGTTTTGAAACACTTCATTTCTTATTTGCTTTCAAAGTGTTACAATTTAAAAGAGGACAATTTTAAATTGTCCTCCGCCGTTTTGTTTTATTCTGCTCTATAGTTAAGCTTACTGTCTTTTTGAGCCCGCTCCCTGCTTCAGGGTGATAACTACCTTCCTGTTCGGCTCTTCACCAACGCTGTATGTCTCGACATAATCATTGTTCTGAAGGGTAGAGTGGATGATCCTTCTTTCGTAAGGATTCATCGGCTCGAGCGTAACGTTCCTGCGATATCGTACGACCCTGTCCGCAAGCCTGTCGGCGAGTTTCACGAGGGTTTCTTCTCTCTTTTGCCTGTAGTTTTCTATGTCTATTGTCACTCTCTTGTACGAATCATTCTTTTTATTGACGACCAGGCTTGTAAGATACTGCAATGCGTCGAGCGTCTCTCCGCGCCTTCCTATGATGATGCCGCTGTCCTTGCCCGTTACCTTGAGAAGGATCGATTCATCATCCTCGGTTTTATTGATGTCTACTGAAACATGCATTTTATCAAAAACGCTGCGTAGAAATTCCACACCGTCCTCGCGGCCGGAGCCCTTGAGCCTTACCTGCACGCGGGCGTTCTTACCGCCTATTCCGAACAAGCCCTTTGCGCCTTCCTCTATTATATTTATCTCAACATCCTCACGTTGCGCCCCGAGCTCTTCCAATGCAATGTTTATAGCTTCCTGCACCGTTTTAGCGGTCTTCTCTACGATCTCTCCCATCTATATAGTCAGCCTCCTTCAGCTCTATAATATCATGAGTCAGTGAATCAAACTATTTTTTCTTGCCGCCCTTTTTATTCTTCCCGTTGTATTTACTGTTACTACTTGTCGTACCGGATTTATTAACGGGTTTTCTCGCTTCGGTATTCTGTTTACCGCTGCCGGAATCTTTTGCTGCGTCTCCTGAATTATCGCCCGCTTCGGTTCCTTCAGCCGTTACAGCGGCAGAGCCGTTTTCCGCGGAGCCGTCTGTTACCTGCGCCGCATTCGATTCGCCGGACCCGATAGCGGCAGTTCCGCCGTTGGCCTTCTTCTTGCCTTCTATTGCAGCCTGTTCCGGCTTCTGATTTTTCTTCAATATATGCTTATTTACGTAAAGCTGCTGTAGTATTGCCACCACATAACCCGCCATCCAGTAAAGTATAACGCCGGCAGGAAGCGTAAACGAGAACATCAGCGTCATGACAGGCCCCATCAGCAGCATGGAGTTATTGGTGCAGCCCATGGCGCCGTTCTGGGAATTGGCATTGTTCATGCTGGGCATTGCAAGCTTGCTTGAAAAATAAGTAGCAATCGTTGCAATTATAACCAGAATGAACAGCGGTATAAAAATTCCCGCCTGAGGTCCAAATAATATATCCGGCTTGTACGTTGCAGTCTCACCCAGATGCAGTCCAAGAAAACTATTGAAATCTATAAGCTCGGTTTTATTAAGGTATTGTGAGACCTGGGACAGTTTATCGGGATTATCACTGAAATAGCTGAGCGCCGAAAGTTCCTTCTGGGTACCCATCTGCTCCATGGTTTTCCCGAGCCCGCTCGCTGCAACCTCAACTATTTTATTAATAGCATCGGCAGACTTGCCCATCATGAACTTCAACGGCTGGATTATTACCCAGTACAGCGACATTATGATCGGCAGCTGGATAAGCATCGGAAGACAGCCGCTCGCAGGATTGTAGTTGTTTTCCTGATAGAGCTTCATCATTTCCTGGTTTAGCTTTTCCTTGTCGTCCTTGTACCTTTTCTTTATTTCCTCCATCTGGGGCTGAAGCTTCTGCATCTTGGCTGACGATTGATACTGCTTGAAAGTTAGAGGCATGAGCGCAAGCCTTACGATAAGGGTGAATATGATTATCGCCAGACCGTAGTTGTGAAATGCTATATTATATATGAATAAAAGAAACTTCCCGAGCGGGCCTGCAATCAAATCCCACATAATTATTTTCCCTTCTGTTTATAAGCTTAAATACCTATTTCACCGGATCATATCCTCCCGGATGAAACGGATGGCATTTTGACAATCTTTTTAAAGCCAGCCAGCTGCCCTTGAAAACTCCATATTTTGTAAGGGCGTCGATGGCATATTGTGAGCAGGTCGGATAAAACCTGCAGGTTTTTCTTCCTTTAAGCGGGGACAAATATTTCTGATACACGCGTATCAGACCGATCATGAGTTTTTTAATCCATCCCATTTTTCCTGATCAAAGGCCTTGACCTTCTTTAAAAGGAATTTCATTTCCTTTTTTACTTCCGCAAGGCCATATTCAGTATCTACGCCTCTTGCAACAAACACGACGTCCAGATCCGGGAATATAAAGTCCTCATAGAACCTATAGCTTTCCCGGATCAATCTTTTCGCCCTATTCCTTCTAACGCTCTTGCCAACCTTTTTGTTGGCTGTAATACCCAGTCTGTTGGTACCGTAGCGATTTTTGAGCACATAGATCACGATGTACCTGCCCGGAAAGAATGTACCCTTCTTGTATATACGAACGAATTCATAGTTTTTCTTCAACGGTACCGTCTTTTTCATTTAATCCTCATTGCAAACTAAAAATTAAAGAAAAAGACCACACTTTATGCGGTCTTACGCTGAAAGCTCTTTCCTGCCCTTTAGTCTGCGTCTTCTCAGTACTTTCCTGCCGTTTGCAGTACTCATCCTCTTTCTAAAGCCATGTTCCTTCGATCTCTGTCTTTTCTTAGGCTGATATGTCCTTAACACAGTTAACACCCCCGTTCCTTGCTGAAGAAAAGCGTCCGTGCGTTTTCCTTATTTAAGTATTTGCTCATATTCCATTTTTATAACATTATCTTTGAATACGCCCTTTTAAAGGGACAGCACACCAATTATATTATAAAAGTTTAATCTATGTCAAGAAACTATTTTACTTTTCAACTATAGTAATGAAGTAATATTTTCTAGCACTTTTTTTATACACAGAATATTGTGAGCTTGCCTGTGGATAATTGAAGATTTTTCGTCCTAATTGTGGATAAGTAGTCCTTTTTTCAATTGAATATTTCTGTGAAGTCTGATATATTTATTAATGCTTGAAGGCTTTATACAAAATAAATGACAAATGACAAATGAAGAACAGATTCTTTCAAATACATAATTTGCTTACGCAACTTATGTAATTTTTTTCAGGGTGCAATGCGTTCCGTGGCATCCGTCTTAAGCAAAAGAAGGGTTAAACTAACATTTTGGAGGAAGCACCATGAATAATCCGATATCCGGTTTGTGGCCCAGGGTTCTGGACCTGTTGAAAAACGAATTGACAGAGATCAGCTACAACACCTGGATCAGAACTATCGAACCCATTTCTGCCAATTCAAACACAATAGAGCTTGGAGTACCGACAGACTTCAACAAAGGCATACTGGAATCGCGATACATAACACTCATTTCAAATGCAGTCAGGCAGCTAACATCAAAAGACTATACAATCGTTATATCGGTACCGGCGCAGGAAACTTCCGGAAAGCGCACAGAAGCAACAGAAAACACGAATAACGATGAAATTGTCAACTCCATACTCAACCCAAAGTATACCTTCGACACCTTTGTAATAGGAAACGGAAACAGGCTCGCCCATGCCGCCTCGGTCGCTGTTGCAGAGGCGCCGGCAAAAGCTTACAACCCATTGTTCCTGTATGGAGGCGTCGGTCTCGGCAAAACCCATCTGATGCATGCCATCGGTCACTACATACTAAGCCAGAATCCCAGTTCGAAGGTACTTTACGTCTCTTCGGAAAAATTTACAAACGAACTGATTAATGCCATAAAAGACGATCGGAATGAGGAATTCCGTACCAAATACAGAAGTATAGACATACTTCTGATAGACGATATTCAATTTATAGGCGGAAAGGAAAGAACCCAGGAGGAATTTTTCCATACCTTCAACGCCCTTTATGAGGCCGACAAGCAGATAATAATCTCGAGCGATCGTCCGCCAAGGGATATCCCGACTCTGGAGGACAGACTGCGCTCAAGGTTCGAGTGGGGTCTTACCGCTGATATACAGTCTCCCGATCTGGAGACAAGGATCGCCATACTCAAGAAAAAGGCCCAGATGGAAAACCTGTTCATTCCCGACGATGTACTTGTTTTCATAGCCGACAAGGTCGTTTCAAACATACGTGAGCTTGAAGGAGCATTGAACCGCGTTATTGCATACTCATCGCTTACAGAAACCGAAATATCGGTCGATTTGTGTGCTGAAGCGCTGAAAGAGCTGCTTTCTGCATCCAATGCCAGAGTCATAGACGCAACACATATTATTGAGTCAGTATCACGATATTTCGATCTTCGCCCTGAAGAATTCATTTCTCAAAAGAGAAATCGCAATATTTCCTATCCAAGACAGATAGCTATGTTTCTCTGCAGGGACATAATGGGCATCTCCCTTCCCAAAATTGGCGATGAGTTCGGCGGCAGGGACCATACTACGGTTATTCATGCAATACAAAAAATAGAAGAGGACATACAGAATAATACAGAGACCAGGCGTACCGTTGATGAACTCAAAAGGAACATAACCGGAAAATGATTTTGCATTTTCCCCAGCTTTTGTTGATATGAGGATAAAATCCTTGTGGATTGAGTGTAGATATCTGATGAAAGTTTTATAAAACTTCAGGAAACCGAAAAATTATCAACACAGGAATCAACACCCCAAAAGCTGATGAAAAGCGAGTTACAGGAGTTATACACCGAATCAACAACACTTACTACTATTACTGATTTTGTTTATATTATATTTAAATAAAAGCGACGGAGGTACATACCATGAAGATAATATGCTCGAAGGATAACCTTCTTGAGGGAATCAACGTAGTGCAGAAGGCGGTCTCGACTAAAACGACCCTTCCCATACTTGAAGGTATCCTGCTTGAAGCTGACGAAAAACTTAAGATGACAGGAAATGATCTCGAGATTGGTATCGAATGCTATGTGGAGGCCGACATAAAGAGAAAAGGATCCATTGTATTGAGCTCGAGGATGTTCGGTGACATCATACGGAGACTTCCTGACTCCGAAGTTATGATAGAGGTTAAAGAAAACAATGCGGTTTCAATAGAATGCGAAAATTCACTGTTCGAAATAAAGGGAATAGCTCCCGAGGGTTTCCCGGCAATACCTTCCGTCAATAAGGAAAACGGAATAAAGATGAGCCAGAGAGTAATAAAGGATATGATCAAGCAAACCATTTTCGCAGTCAGTTCCGATGAGAACAGACCCATCCTTACAGGCTCGCTTTTCGAATACAAATCGGGTATGTTTACAATAGTTTCGATAGACGGTTACAGGCTGGCATTGCGTACGATGTCTGCTGAAAGCGAAACCGGAGACAGGAACCTGGTGATTCCAGGCAAAACTCTAAACGAGATATCGAAAATAATACAATCCGTCGATGATGACCTCTATATTTATACTACAGATAACCAGATACTTTTCGATATGGGAAACTGCATACTGGTTTCAAGGCTGCTAGAGGGAGAATATCTGAATTACAACGGTATAATACCAAAAGAACACGAAACAAAGGTAGCCGTGAATACAAAAGAGTTGCTGGCCTGCTTCGAAAGAGCATCTCTCGTTATTACCAACGACGAAAGAAGATATCCTGTTCGCCTGAATATATCCGATGATAAAATAGTGATAACCTCCAATACAGAGGTTGGAAATGTACGTGAAGAAATCAGGACTGAAATGGAAGGCCGTGAACTGGAAATATCGTTCAACCCGAGATATTTTGTAGAGGCATTGAGAGTAATTGACAACGAAATGGTCAATATTTATTTTACGACGAGTATTGGTCCATGCACTATAAAGCCTTTACAGGGTGATGAATTTGCATATCTGGTACTTCCGATCAGAAAATAGGAAAGCAGGTAGTATCGATGCAGAAGGTAAAAATAAGCACTGAATTTATCAAGCTTGAACAAATGATGAAATTCTCAGGCATCGTGGGCAGCGGTTCCGATGCAAAGGTGCTGATAGGGAATGGGGAAGTCAGGGTGAATGGAAATACGGAGCTGCAGCGTGGAAAAAAACTGCGGGCCGGAGATGTGGTCGAATTTGAGGGACAAAGCTTTATTATTGAATAGAGAGAGGAAAAATCTTTGCAGATAAGGAATCTCAAGTTAAGGAATTTCAGAAATTACGATTGTCTGAATATGAATTTTTCCGACTCGTTCAATATAATATACGGCAATAATGCCCAGGGTAAAACCAACATAATAGAAGCTATATTTTTATGTGCTTCCGGTCGTTCTCACAGGACTTCTAAGGATCAGGAGCTGTTAAAAAACGGAGAATCCGGATTTGAAATAAAACTGCAATTCACAAAGGAAACTATAGACGAAGAAATCAGGATCAATTTTAATAATGAAGAACGTAAAAAAATAAGGATAAATGATATTCCGGTAAGAAAAATAGGCGACCTGATGGGCCACCTGAACGCAGTAATATTTTCACCTGAAGATTTGTTCATTATCAAGCAGGGTCCGGCTGAAAGAAGGAGATTTATCGATATAACTCTGAGCCAGCTGAGGCCCTCCTATTTTTATGACCTGCAGCAGTATGCAAAAATACTTTTTCAAAGAAACAACCTGCTAAAGAGTATAAGTGTACATAGAAGCCTCGAAGATACTCTGGAGGTTTGGAACAAACATCTTGTAAAGACCGGCTCGCGCATAATAAGAGCCCGAAGAAAATTTATAGGTGATCTCTGCGGGTTCGCATCGGCCAGGCACGACAAGCTTACAAATCATGAGGAAAAACTGCAGCTTGAATACAGCCCGTCTTTTGAAATATCTGACGAATGTAAAGACGAAGAAATTGAAAATATATTTTCTTTTACAGTCGAGAGAAACAGGGAAAATGAGATTCGTAAAGGTACGACTGTTGTCGGACCCCACAGAGATGATGTAGATATAATATTGAATGGTGAAAGTACAAAGGTTTATGGCTCTCAGGGGCAGCAAAGAACTTCAGTTCTTTCAATGAAACTTGCCGAGATCGATCTGATGAAGGAAGAAAGCGGTGATTTTCCCGTACTTTTGCTTGATGATGTCCTGTCGGAGCTCGATGACAGGAGAAAAGAATATCTTCTGGAAAGCATATCAGGTTTGCAAACTTTCATCACGTGCACGGACCTGAGCTTTTATAAAAATGAAAGTCCTGCTGCATCTGTATTTCACATCGATAACGGTAGTATTTTAAAATAATAAATGATTAAAATATAAAGATTCACAATGGCAATCATTTGCACTGTATTGTTATTTACGATAGAATATATAGGACAAATGAAGATGGAGGATTCATATGTTTATTCATATTGGTGGAGATGTTGTGATTCCGATGAAAAATGTGATCGCAATACTCGATATAGAAACGACTACTTTGTCCAAGGATACGAAGGAATTCCTGAGAATAGCCGAGGAAGAAGGATTTGTCGAGGCTATATCGGAGGATCTTCCAAAAACCTTTATAATAACTGAAATAGATAAGAAGAGTAAGATATACCTGTCTCCAATTTCTTCAGTCACTCTTCACAAGCGTTCCGAGTATATAGATGATATTTCCAATTTATAGAAATTATATTTTTCAATGTACAAACGGCAGGAGGAAGTTATGGACGAGATAAATAACAAAAATGTAAAATACGATGAAAACCAGATACAGGTTTTGGAGGGACTGGAAGCAGTAAGAAAAAGACCTGGAATGTATATAGGCAGCACTTCGTTGAGAGGTCTGCATCACCTGGTATATGAGATCGTGGCGAACAGCGTCGATGAGGCGCTTGCCGGAAGATGCGATTCGATCGAGATAGTCGTAAACAAGGACAATACGATAACTGTCACTGATAACGGCAGCGGAATCCCTGTCGGAATTCATCCAAAAATGGGAATACCAACAGTCGAAGTCGTCCATACCATACTACATGCCGGAGGAAAATTCGGAGGCGGAGCATATACCGTATCCGGAGGACTACATGGAGTCGGAGCTTCAGTTGTAAATGCATTGTCCGAATATCTTGACGTACAGGTAAAAAGGGACGGAAAGATATACAGGCAAAGATATGAAAGAGGAAAGACCGTTACTCCTCTTGAAGTAATCGGAGAAACAAGTGAAACCGGTACGAAGACGACTTTTAAGCCCGATCCCCAAATATTTGAGGATACGGTCTTCGATTTTGATGCGATGACCAGCAGATACAGGGAAATGGCATTTCTAAATAAAGGTATAAAAATCAAGCTCATCGATGACAGGCCTGAAGAAAGAATAGAAAAAATGCTACATTACGAAGGAGGAATAGTTTCCTTCGTAGAGTATATCAACAAGGATAAAGAGGTACTTCACGATCTGCCGATTTATATTTACGGAGAAAAGGACTCTTCCATGTGTGAGATAGCGATGCAGTACAATGATCGCTATGTAGAGAACACATTCAGCTATGCAAATAACATAGCTACTACAGAGGGCGGAACACACCTGACAGGTTTTAAAACAGCAATCACCAAGGTAATAAATGATTATGCAAGAAAGTATAATATGCTCAAGGAAAACGACAAGAACCTCATGGGCGAAGACGTTAGAGAAGGTCTTACTGCGATAGTAAGCGTAAAGCTGCTTGAACCCCAATTCGAGGGTCAGACTAAAACAAAGCTTGGAAACAGTGAAATAAGGAGCCTTGTAGAAAATGTCGTTACTGAAAAACTGACAGATTATTTTGAAGAAAATCCGTCGGTAGCAAGAATAGTAATGGATAAATGTCTTACGGCATCAAGGGCAAGGGAAGCAGCAAGGAAAGCAAGAGAGCTTACAAGAAGAAAAACTGCGCTTGAGTCGACGACATTGCCGGGGAAATTAGCTGACTGTTCGGATAAGGATCCCGCGAACTGTGAAATCTATTTAGTTGAGGGTGATTCGGCAGGAGGCTCTGCAAAACAGGGCAGGGATAGAAAATATCAGGCAATACTTCCGCTTTGGGGCAAGATGCTGAATGTTGAGAAGTCTAGAATAGATAAGGTTTATGAAAACGAAAAGCTTTTGCCGGTAATAACTGCTTTAGGTGCGGGGATCGGACAGGACTTTGATATCGCAAAGCTACGTTACGATAGAGTTATAATAATGGCAGATGCCGATGTCGACGGCTCGCATATCAGGACACTGCTTCTAACTTTCTTCTACAGGTATATGAAGCCGCTGGTCGAGAACGGTCATGTATATATTGCAAGACCCCCTCTGTTCAAGGTTTATAAGGGGAAAGAAGAGCATTATGCTTTTTCTGAAAAAGAAGTAGAAATAATACAGAAGGAAAATAACTGGAAAAAGGAAGACTGCGATATACAGAGGTATAAGGGCCTGGGTGAAATGAGTGCGGAACAGCTTTGGGATACGACAATGAATCCGGAGACCAGGACCATGCTAAAGGTTGAACTCGACGACGCAGTTGCTGCGGATGAGATATTCACGATACTTATGGGAGACAAAGTCGAACCGAGGAAGGATTTTATACAAGAAAACGCCAAATACGTTACGAATCTCGATGTATGATACACCTTATGATTTAAAAGTAGAATGCTTCATGTTTCACGTGAAACAAATACCTGAAATATAGAGATTAAGCAGTTTGGAGGCTGATCAGCCTCCTTTATTTTTTCAGGATGGAGAGTGATTTAACGATCAAATACCGAGTGATAATTGATATTCATTATCAATTATCCGATGATATTTGACGTCAAATATCATTTGTTGCATTTTATCACTTTATGTTATAATTAGAACGTGCTTAAGAAGAAGAAAGAATAATTCCTGGTCTTTATTTTTTTGCAATGTTAGGGGTGAATCTTTTGGCCAAGGTAATCGCAATCGCTAATCAAAAAGGCGGAGTAGGTAAAACTACAACTGCAGTAAATTTAAGTTCCTGCCTTGCTCATAAGGGTAAAAAAGTAGTGATTATAGATATTGACCCTCAGGGGAATACCACAAGCGGACTCGGGATTGATAAAAAGGTCATAGATAAATCCATCTACGAAGTTATCATCAACGATGTAAATATTGAAAATGCACTTATGAAGACGGCAGTCGAAAATCTTTTCATATGCCCTTCAAATATTCAACTCGTTGGAGCAGAAGTAGAACTTGTATCTGTAATTTCAAGAGAAACCAGGATGAAGGTGGCTATCGAAGAAATAAGGAAGAAGTACGATTATATTCTGATCGACTGCCCGCCGTCATTGGGACTTCTAACTTTGAACGCGCTGACAGCTGCAGACACGATACTTGTACCTATACAATGCGAGTATTATGCGCTCGAAGGATTGAGCCAGCTAATGAATACTGTAAAACTTGTGCAAAGGCATCTGAATCCTTCACTGGATGTAGAAGGAGTAGTGCTGACGATGTTCGATGCGCGTACAAATCTTTCGATCCAGGTAGTAGAAGATGTAAAAAAATATTTCAGAAACAAGGTGTACCGTACAGTCATACCGAGGAATGTTCGCCTGAGTGAAGCTCCAAGCTTCGGACTGCCCATAATATTGTATGATCCGAAATCCAAAGGGGCCGAATGTTATCTTGAGTTAGCCCAGGAAGTAATAGATTATTCGCAGGAGGCAGGCAGGTTATGAAAAAAGGATTGGGAAAAGGGCTAGGCGCCCTTATTACTTCTGCAGAAACAGATGATACCGGTGTAAAAGAATTGAGGATCACTGATATTGAACCCAACAGCAGCCAACCGCGTAAGTATTTTAATGATGAAAAGCTCTCACAGCTAGCTGAATCGATAAAGCAGCATGGCGTCGTTCAACCGCTTATAGTTCAGCGTGAAGGCGACACTTATAAGATAGTAGCAGGTGAAAGGCGCTGGCGTGCTTCCAGACTTGCCGGACTCCAGACCGTGCCAGCTATTGTCAGGGACCTTTCAAACAAGCAGGTCATGGAAATTGCTCTTATTGAAAACCTGCAGCGTGAAGATCTCAATCCAATTGAAGAGGCCGAGGCCTATGACAGACTTATCACTGACTTCGAAATGACGCAGGAGGAAATATCGGCGACAGTAGGAAAAAGCAGGCCTGCGATTGCCAATTCACTTCGATTGCTTTCTCTGCAGGAGAAAATAAAAACAAAGCTAATTGGCGGTGAGATCACCAGCGGTCACGCAAGGGCATTATTGTCATTGAGCGATAACGCCATCCAGTTGAAGGCTCTTGAAGAGGTAATAAAGAAAGAACTCAATGTGCGTGATACCGAACTGTTGGTAAAACGCCTGACAAAGCAAAAAACTGAAAAAAGAAAAGAAACGTCCGATGTGGAGTATCGGGCCATAGAAGAAAGATTCAGAGAAGTGTTCGGAACCAAGGTAAAAGTAATGAATAGTAAGAAAAACGGCAAAATTCTTATAGAATACTATTCATTGGATGAGTTGGACAGGATTATAGCATTGGTGGAAAAAATAGAAAAAAGCGGCCAAAAATAGCCACCCCACAGAATGGCTTTTAAGGCGTTATTTGAGGTGTGGAAATATAATATCATTACCGAAACAGAAATCCGCCTGAAATGGAAAATAGACTTACTTACGAACGTGAAGCCCAAAATAATAAATGTTTCACGTGAAACAAAGTCTTGGGATAAAGGATACAAAAGGTTTTAAGAAGGAGAATCTATTATGGAAGAGTTGCTTGGGATTTCGTATGAATGGATTATATTGATCGGGGTTAATTTCTTTATTATATTGCTGCTTTTTGTAATGAACCTTGCGAACAGTTCCAAGATAAAGAAGTTGAAATCCAAATACAATAAATTCATGAACGGTTTGAGCGGGGCAAGTATTGAAGATGTACTAAACGATTGTATAGACAAGGTAAATGGCATAGCCGACAAGAACAGGGATATAGAATATCAATTGAATACTATAAGAAGGAATATGTATTACTGCGTTCAGAAAGTCGGAGTAATTCGTTATAACGCCTTCGACAATGTCGGAAGCGATCTCAGCTTTTCCATTGCATTGCTTGATAACAATGACGATGGCCTTGTACTGAGCAGCCTATATTCGAGGGACAGTTCTTCGACATATGCGAAGCCGGTTACGGGCGGCAAATCCAAATATGCGCTTTCGGCTGAAGAAATTAAGGCTATTGATACCGCAAGAAAGACGCACACGTCCAACAGCTATTCCGAGTGATCAAGAAAAGGTTTCTTAGGGGATGAAGAAATGAGAGAAAATAAAAAATCAAATGTATGGCTTTATGCGGTCATACTTTTTACCAGTGCTTTTATTGTGCTTGTATTTGCCGGCTTGAGCCAGATCAAAATGAACAAAAATCTGAGCGATTACAAGAGCCAGGTATACAATACAGAAAATGAGAAGAACAAGTATCAGCAAAATTTTTCAAGTGCACAGGAAATGAATCAAAAACTGAATGATCAAATAAGTGCGCTTGAAAATGAAACGCATGTATTAAAGAATATGATAAGCAATTTGAAAAAGGAAAAGTTTGTGCAGGATTCTGTAATACAGAAAAAAAGCGAAGCAGAAGAAAACTTTCACAGCGTATTGTCCGAATACCTTAAAGGAAATGTTACCATAGCTGCCGGATTACTTGTTTCGGTAGATTTGAGCCTTTTTGAAGGTAAGGACCTCGAGGCGTTCAACGCATTGACTATTAAGGTAAAGAGTGAAGCCGGTAAGTTATTGTACGACGAAGGTTATAAATTGTACAGGCAGGCTGAATATACTGAGGCTGCGGCGAAGCTCGGCCTGTCCTTCGGATATGCAAAGAAAGAGACTTTCTCAGATAACTGCCTTTTCTACCTCGCATGGGCTGAAAAAAAATCCGGTAACAAGGCGGCAGCTGTCGCGCACATGAAGCAGCTTGTACAGGAGTACCCTGAAAGCGGTTACTTTAGGAGCGCAAAAAGTTTTATAAACAGGTATAGTTAAGGGAAACTTGTACAAAGAAGCATTTTTATAATATAATTACTTTACCATTAATGTGATTAATAATAGCGGGGAGAGAATATAAATGCTGGACATAAAACAATTACGCAGTAACCCGGAGCTTCTACAAAGAGCATTGCTCAAAAGCAAAGGTAAATTCGATATCGACGGATTTATGGCTTTGGACGTGAAAAGGCGCGAACTGATTTTTAAGACGGAACAGATGAAGAGTAAGCAAAATGCAGACTCTAAGCTGATACCGCAATATAAAAAGGAAGGTAAGGACGTAGCCTCTCTCATGGACGAGATGAAAGCTCTTTCGAATGAAGTAAAGGAGCTCGATCAGCAGATAAAGGAAGTCGACGATCAGATAGCTGCTCTTGTTCTGACGATTCCTAATGTTCCGAATGAAAGCGTGCCATTGGGAGATAACGATGCAGACAACCTCGAGGTCAGAAAATGGGGAGTTCCTGTCAAGTTCGATTTCGAGCCCAAGGCTCATTGGGATATTGGCGAGGCACATGATATACTGGATTTTTCGACGGCTGCGAAGGTTACCGGCGCTAGGTTCACTTTTTACAAAGGCGCAGGAGCCAGGCTTGAACGTGCACTGATGAATTTCATGCTTGACCTGCATACGTTGAAGCACGGCTACACTGAGGTATTTCCGCCGTTTATGGTGCACCGCAACAGCATGCTCGGCACCGGACAGTTGCCCAAATTTGAAGAAGATGCTTTCAAAGTAGCAAACACAGAATACTTCCTTATACCTACCGCGGAAGTGCCGGTTACCAATATGTACAGGGAGCAGATACTGGATGTCAAGGATCTGCCGATAATGCATACTGCATATTCTGCGTGCTTCAGGGCTGAGGCGGGTTCCGCAGGCAGGGATACAAGGGGTCTGATCCGTCAGCACCAGTTCAACAAGGTTGAACTGGTCAAGTTTACCACTCCTGAAACCTCCTATGAAGAACTCGAGAAACTCACCAACGATGCGGAAGAAGTTCTGCAGCAGCTCGGACTTGCCTACAGGGTAGTTAAGCTCTGCATCGGAGACCTCGGTTTCTCTTCTGCCATGACGTACGATCTTGAAGTATGGATGCCCAGCTACAACAGATATGTTGAGATCTCATCCTGCAGTAACTTCGAGTCCTTCCAGGCCAGAAGGGCAGATATAAAATTCAGGAGGGGACCCAACGAAAAGCCTGAATTGGTTCATACTTTGAATGGTTCCGGAGTGGCAATCGGAAGAACCACGGCATGTATCCTCGAAACTTACCAGCAGGCGGACGGTTCAATAGTTGTTCCGGAAGTACTGAGAAAATATATGGGCGGAATCGAAGTTATAAAGTAATAAGATAGTTTCCGGACCGGGAGGTTTTATGAACCGCCCGGCTCCGGATATGCCTTTATGCCCCAGAATGTTACAGAATCAAGGTGTTGACAAAGCGGCAGGCATATAGTAGAATATAGTACGTCGCTCGATTAAGGATGGAGAGATGGTCGAGTTGGTTTAAGGCACCGGTCTTGAAAACCGGCGTAGTCGCGAGGCTACCGTGAGTTCGAATCTCACTCTCTCCGCCACAGCAGTACAAACAATTTTATATAGTATATTATTTTCGAACTTGGAGAAGTACCCAAGCAGGTCGAAGGGGACGGTTTGCTAAACCGTTAGTAGGGGCAACTCTAGCTGGGGTTCGAATCCCCACTTCTCCGCCACACAAGCCACTTTCAAGGATTTTCTTGAAGGTGGTTTTTGTATGTAATGGTGTGAAATAGACAGAAAATAGACAGAAGTTTTTTAAAACTGTAATCCTGTGGATAAGTCGGGTATTTGAATATTGAAAAAGATTTAAAAGTATATTAAACTGTATATAAGTTAATAAAAATGCGTAAGTGGTCATGCGGTAGAGTCCCAAGGTGGCAGAAGTCCACGGGTGTAGTCCGCGTAAGGGATCCAGCAAGCGTTGTTGTGCAGCGCCTGTTGGCTCCCTTTTTATTTTAGATTGGAGGAATGAATTATGGACGAGCGAGTTAGAATGGATCCTATTGCAGTATCTGAGTATTTAGGGATGGCATACGGAACGTTAATGAGAATGGTGCGCGAAAATCGTATACCACACTTTAGAATCGGCACCGGTAAGTGTGCTCATGTGTTTTTCTTCCGCGATTCTATAGATAGGTGGATGGAGAATCTTGAGAAGCAAAGCATAGCAATGTAGAGGGGCGTGCGTTTATAATGCAGCGTTTGAAAGCACTCAGTGAGCTTAATGCAAAGCTCAAAACAGGTATCGAAAATATATTAAATCTTGCCGACGAGGTTGATGATGAAAAAGTCTTTCTTTTTAAGACGGCTCAGGGTGATGTGGAGATCAACGAGGCTGACCTGCTTGACAAAGAGAAATTCAATAGTGCCTTCGCCGACGGCACTGGGAAGCTTCCGGCCACGGTCACGGCGGGCGAGTGGTCAGAGTTCGTTGAACTCATAAGCCTGTTTGTAAGCGCAGACGACGACGTCGAGGAAATTTTCAAGAATTTCAAATACACAGACTCAGGCAACGCGGAGGCGTACGCCGAAACCATAATCGGAAAAATGGTGTACATCCCTGAGGATAAGCAATATTTCTTTTATGCTGGGGATCGTTGGAGACCTGACATATCCGGAAAGCTTGTGCATGGATTCAAAACTTGGTCTCGAAAAATGAACCTGAAAGCTTTCCAGCTCAAGACCGAAGAGACCCGGACAGCCTTGCAGAAACATTTTATAAAAAACGAAACCCACGCGCGGATCAAGGCGCTGGAGGCGCTGGTCAGGACAGAGCCGGGCATGACCAAAAGCATCTCCGAATTCGATACCGACCCGGGATTATTGAATTTGAGAAATGGCGTTCTCGATCTCTACAGGCAGGATATTCTGCCTCATAGGGCTGATTTCTACATTACAAAGATCCTTCCGATTGAGTATAGGCCAGGTGCGATGGCTCCGGCGTTCACGAAGTTCATAGATCAGGTTACAGACGGAAACAAGGAACTGCAACACTATCTTCAAAAGGCTATTGGCTATGCTCTGACTGGCTGCACCGAGGAGCAGTGTCTATTCATTCTATATGGAACCGGCGCGAACGGAAAGAGTACTTTCATCGAAACCATAAAGGCCCTGCTATCGGAATATGCTGTCACAATACCCGTTGAGGCGCTGCTGTCCCGTACAAATGGTATGGCGTCCGAGGTTGTAAGGTTGCGTGGTGCCAGGTTGGCAATCACCGGAGAGCCAGAGCGCGGCGCAAAACTTTCCGAGGGCTTAATAAAGATATTGACCGGCGGCGATACAGTCACAGGTCGCGGCCTGTATAAGGACTCAGAAGAATTCACAAACAACGCGAAAATCATGCTTGTAACAAATCACCTGCCACAGATCGCCGGTACCGACGAGGGTATTTGGCGGCGAATTCGCGTTATTCCATTTACCATCACTATTCCAGAAGATAAGCGCGACAAAAAGCTGCTACAAAAGCTGAAGGCAGAGCTGCCCGGGATTTTGAACTGGGCCGTAGAAGGCTGCACATTGTGGCAAAAGGAAGGGCTTGAGAGTCCTCAGGTAGTTAAACAGTGGACCGATAAGTACCGAGAGGAACAGGACGTTCTGCGCGACTTTCTTGATGATTGTATGGCACGAGATGCAAAAAGTAAGATTCTCTGTGGAGAGCTTTACGCCGCATACACCATTTGGTGTAGAAATAACAGCGAACCGGAGCTGGCTCGGAAGTTGTTCACAGCTGCAATTGAAGCGCGTGGATACCCGAAACGTAAGGGCACAGCTGGAAATTTGTTTTTTTACGGAATTACACAGAAAGATTCTATTGAGCGGATAAAGTGAGTGGAAAAAGTGGAATTTTTACCTCTTTTTCTTAAACTTTCACATGAGAGAAAAAAAAGAAAAGTTATAAGAAATACCTCAATTTTTCCACTTTCTCCACTATTGATTAGGAGGCTGTGAATATGAAACAGGCAAAAAGGATACTTCAAATTATACCGGCTGAAGGATGGAAAGTAGTATTTACGGGACCAAACGGTGAGTTTTCAGCACCATTATCACTCTTTGCTCTGGTTGAAGAGAACGGGGATACATCTGTGGAGGGAATGACCGCTGACGGCGACTGTATTTTTCAATTTTGTGAGGAATTTGTGAGTTTCGTCCGTTATGAGGGTCCTGAGAAAAACAAAACAACATGACAAAACATGACTTTCAGCCTATATAAGAGGCTGTGGAATACCCAAGGTATGGCATGCTTAAACCGCTTAATACAAGCGTTTACAATAATAAATCATTCAGGAAGGTGTGAAAACACATGAAAAAAGGTACCGTAATGCTCCGGCAAATAAGCATTTTATATCAGATAACTGACGATGATGTGCCCGAAAATGTTCTTTCAATAAGCCTAGAGCCTTCAGTTATATACTTCAACGGTGTACAGATAGACAATAGTGAGACGGTTATTGAGATAGCTTCAGATATTGTTAAAAGGCTTGAAAGTGGTAGAGCGTCAGGGCTGTGGAACGGCTTCGATGAAAGCACTATAAAAGCACTTGAAGCAAGGATAGTGGATATGCATGAGGCTATAAGCATGAATAAAAAGGCACTTGATGATAAATCACAGTACCTGGATGCACACCGGCGAGTTATTTATACCAGGCCAGAAAAAAAGCCGGACGAAGCCGGCTGCAGCAATAGCACTCCGGATTCATTATAACAGGAGTGATATGAATGGAAGCAATGATATATACCGAAAGTCACAGACATGCAGGTTGCTATTCATACCTTGCGTTACAGAATGCGGTTGATAGGTTCACTTTAGACATTCCTGCTCGGTATGATACAGATCTCAACTATATCGCATTATTACTGGCGATATTAGCGCCTGAGCCCGTTGATCCTGATAGGGCTGTAGCTGCGATCTATGAGTGCAAGCAGATAGAGCCAGTGAGGTTTACTATCCCCAAGGAAACACTGATAAAATGCATCAGGTTACAGAGGAAAAAGGGAGCTTCTCTAAAGGGCTTGAAGGAAGGATTCAAGATAAAGCAGGATATATCGAATATAAGCAGACAAATGCGAAAGTATAAGCACGAAATACTTCTTGATTATACAGAGATAAGCCCATCATGGGCAAGCCAAAAGGCAAAGGAAATGAGCAAAGCAGATATTGAAAGGGTTGGTCAGAATGAAGAGGTTAACAGCACGGCAGCGGCGATTTGTTGAGGAATACCTCATAGACCTCAACGGTACCCAGGCAGCGATCCGGGCAGGATACAGTCCCAGAAGTGCAAAGCAACAGGCCGATTCAAACATGGAAAAGGAAAACGTTAAGGCTGCGATCGATAAAGCTATGGCAGAGCGTTCAAAACGTACAGGTGTTACCCAGGATGTTATCCTCCGGGAACTGGCTCGAATAGCATTCTGCAACATCACTGATGTGGTTAACCTCGATGAGGCAGATGTGAAAAGCGGATCGATCAGGGATGATACCGCCGCAATAGCCTCAATTAGGGTAAAGCGAATACCTACTCAGGACGGAGTCATTATAGAGCGTGAGGTAAAGCTTTACGACAAAGTCCGGGCTCTTGAGCTGCTCGGCAAGCATCTCAATATGTTCAAGGATAGCATTAACCTTATGGGATCTCTTGCAGTGAAAATTGTTGATGATGTAGGTGCAGATGAATAAACAGCAACAGCTCAAAGACTGTTTAATAAAGGAGTGATTGAAATGGCTAGAAAAAAGAAACCACGGGGCAAGGACACCAACGGCTGTGATGATGACTTCTAGCAAAAAGGATGGTGGCCGGGAATGATCTTTTATGGATACGGTACAGTGTGGGATCCAGAGCATGACCGGCCGCTATGCCGGTTTAAAGATGGCAAGTATGAGACAGAGGATCCGAGGGAAATAAAGCTGCTAATGCAGGTTCAGGAGCAGCAGCAGCAGGGTAAACTGAGCCCGGATGATGCAATAAAGCGGCGAATGTTCGAGGAACGCCAAAGCAAGATAAGCCTTGATAATTTAGACAATATAAGGCTTTCAGAATTCAAAATTATTAAAAGATTTTAGGGAGTGTTGATTATGGGGATTTTGAGTGTAATTAAAGAAAAGGTTAGCAGCTACCAGGCAGAGGCCGCGAAGCTGCAGGCAGAGCTTGACAAGCTCAAAAACATGGGCGTTGATGAGCGTGCCAAGTACAACAATGAGTACCTGCTTAAGCAGTTCAACGATCTGAAAACTCAGCTTGAGGCGGTTGAGGACAAGTACATTACGGAACTGACTGCTTTGATAGCGGCAGAAAGAAAAGCTGCAATGCAGGAGTACGCACTGGCTTACAATGTACCGGCGAATATCGCCACCTTCCTGCAGGTGCTAATCGCTCAGCACCAGGGATCTGCTCATTCGAGCGATACGATACTCTCAGGACGTACAAAAGAGATCCTGTACTCGGAACTTCAGAAGCATATGGATAACGAGACAGCACAGGCATGGGCTTATGCTCACGCTATCAATACTCTTTATCCCGGCGAAAAGGATATTAACCTGGTGCTTACAAAAGCTGAGCAGATACTTATAGTACAAGCCGGCAACACAGCTATGACGAGCGCAAACAAGCACATGCTCGAAGTGGACATTGCTGAAAAGACTTATAAGGTGGAGATCCTTCGCGGTAAGTATGTAAGGCTTTATAACACAGCAGAGGCACGCCGGGATGCCCTTTCAATGATGCAGTATCAGGCAGAGATCAAAAAGATCGATGCGCTGAAGGATGAACTCCAGAAGGCAAGCTGATCCCAGAAGGGGAGCGTACACCGTGATAGTCGAGGTCGGAAGTAAAACTGATATATCAGGTATGAAAGTTATAGTATATCCTCCGGGCTATATCATAGGGAACCCGTACAGTCCACCAAGAAAAAGACTATATCATTGGTTTATGAATCCGGACACAGGAGAGGTTTTGTATTTTAAAAGTGGCAGAAATACAGTGGGAAGTCATTATAAAACTGTTCATGTAGTACCAGATGACTACACTGACTTTGCCGAATAGGTAAACTCTTAGCTGCTACCGGGAGGGGTGCCCGGTTCGATCTGGGTACCCTGGCCCCTGAATTCAATAAATTTTAAGGAGTGGTCAAAATGTTATGGTTAAGCGTATATGCGGTTGTTCTCATGCTTATAGTTTTGGTGGCGCTGGCATTCAACAAAACAGATAAGCTGTCCGGGAAAATTGCAGTTATACTTTTACTACTTCCGGTCCTCGGCTTCTCTATTATGAGCGCCGCAGGAATTGCCATACCTCGGGTGCTGTGTGTGTATTCTGCTGTGCTGGTACTTCTCTGTATTATAAGTACCCTGATTAAAAAGAAACCGCCAATAGGTTATAGAATAGCCGCGGCTGTGTTCTTTGTTCCGGTTATTGTTCTATCAGTTCTAAATATTGTAAAGGTGTGATGTTATGAGCGGCATAGAAATTTTCAGGATGTTTGGCTCGGTCATGATTCAGGGCGGTAAGGAAACTGAGCAGCAACTAGACAACATCGACAAAAAGGGCCAGTCCGTAGGAAGTAAGCTTGCGGATATGGGGAGTAAAGCGTTAAAAGCTGGTACTGTCCTTGTTACTGGTATGGCTGCGGCCGGAGCTGGAGTAATGGCTTTAGCGAAGAATAGTTCGGATGCTTCCAGCCGCATATCCGATATGTCTCAGAAGATGGGCATGTCAAAACAGAGCTTCCAGGAGTGGGATTATATCCTCGGTCAAAACGGTACGAGCATTGATAATATGTCCATGGGGATGAAAGCTCTGGCAGATAAAGCTGTTGAAGGTTCGAGTGCTTTTGACGAGCTTGGAGTAAGCGTAAAAAACTCCGATGGCTCCATGAAATCACAGCAACAGCTGTTTGAGGAAACAGTCAAAGCTCTGCAGGGTGTTGATGATACTACAAGGAGGGCGTCACTGGCTAATGACCTGCTCGGACGGTCCAGTATGGAACTTGGCCCACTACTCAATGCCGGTGCAGACAGTGTGGAACAGCTAAGAAAACAGGCGCATGATCTCGGGCTTGTAATGTCCGATGAGGCTGTGGATGCCGGTGAAGCTTTCGGCGACAGCGTAGAGCAGTTACAGAAAGGACTGGGCGGGCTAATGAATCAGGCGCTTGCTCCACTCATGCCGATGCTAGATGATGTAATTAAGCAGCTTATTTCCTTCCTGCCGCCGCTCATGGATATAATCAAGCCGCTTATGCAGAAGATGGCGCCGGTTCTCACAGATATGATCAAAACGCTTCTGCCGCCTCTCGTTAAACTACTTGATGCCCTTATGCCTATTTTGTCCCCGTTACTCGACCTGGTAGTAATGATTATAAAAAGCGGGCTGACACCTCTAATAAATCTGCTTTCCAAAGTAATTGCATCCATTATGCCTGGACTGACTGCGGCGATAAAAGCTTTATCGCCTGTGATCGAGATGGTATTCGGTGTGGTAACGAAATTATTCTCTGGGCTTGAAACGGTGTTTTCAGCTGTTGGTACCTTCGTGAGTACCCTTTTCGGAAAGACGGAAGATGCGGCAAAGCAAATGATAAAAATGGTAGAGGCCGATAGAGACGCAGCGATAGCCGCCACGAAATCGAAGTACCAGGCGTTAGCTGATGCCAAGAAAAATGAACTTGATCTGGCAACGTCTGTCTACAACAAAAACATCGATCTGATAGATAAAGAGCTAAGCGCGGCCATTGACGGAGCCAAAGCAAAGGAAAAAGCCCTGAACGATAGTATACAAAAGCGTAAACAGGCTTTAGAGGATGAACACAGTAAGGCAATTGACCTTATTCAGAAGGAGTATGGCGTTTACGAGGAAAAGACCGAGAGCAAGACAGATATAGCACGCGAAGCCTATGACAAGGAAGTCGAGCTTGCCACAGAAGCCTATGACGAGAAGATTAAACTTCTGGACGATGAATACGAGGCCAATCTTCGCTCTATTGATATTGAAAAGGCAGAGAAGATTCAAGCTCTCAAGGCACAGATTGATGCGATCAAAGGCCAAACAGATGAAGAAAACAAGCTGGCCGAAGAACAGCGTAACCTCGAAAAGCGGCTTCAGCTAGAGGCGGCTTTAGCAACCGAGACAGACGCCGAAAAACGCAAGTCTTTACAAAAAGAATTGACCGATTTTCTGGCAGACCTTGAGAGGCAGAAGGTATTGCAGCAGCGTGAGTCTGAGATTGCAGCCTTAGAGCAGAGCATAGCAAACGTTCAAAACTCAGCTGATAATAAAAAAGCAATTGAGCAGGCTGCCTTTGAAGAGCAAAAGAAACGCCTTGAGCAGAGCCTGAACGATGAGAAGGCCTTGCTTCAGAAGAAGCTCGATGAAAACATCAAGGTGATACAGGCTGAGAGGATCGAGAAGGAAAACGCTGAAAATGCAAAATATACGGCAGCTAAAAACAGGATCGATAAAGAGTCCGCCTCTATGGATGGATGGCTTGACAGATATACGGCGAAGCTCCAGGAGGAAGCCGATGCCAAGAAGAAAACAGAAGCTGATAAGCTCAAAGCAGCTCAGGACGAGATAAACAAGGAAATTGAGCTTATCAAGAAAAAGGCAGACGCGGAGATCAAGGCTATTCAGGATGTTACTAATGCGAAAATACAGGCTGCTAAAATTGCTGAATCTCTTAACTCTTCAGCATCAGGATCGGGCGGCGGTATGAGTGGAGGAAGCTCCGGTGGTGGCGGCGGCTCCGGTGGTGGCGGTGTACTGCCGGGTATGGCAACCGGCGGAGTAGTGCAGCGCTCTGGCGCTGCCATTGTCGGCGAGAATGGCCCAGAGATTCTTGACTTCCAGAGAGGTGCGCGGGTGACGCCGCTAAATGGCAATTCGGCTGGGATCGTTGTAAACGTCAATTACCCTACGCTTTTAAATCGACAAGCCATCAATGAGTTAGGTGCGCAACTAGTCAGTGTGATAAGGACTAATACAGGCCTAAGGCTATAAACACACCGTCTTGAGTGTGGGACGGAATAAAGAGCATGCTCAACCTGTTTGCAGCCAGCGAATGAAAAACTGCCAAAACAATAGGAGTGATACGTATGAGTATAAAGGGAAACGCTCCCCTCGGTGAACCCACAAAAGAGTATCTGGGGCCCGGAGCAGTATATTTTAACTACGGTGAGCTGGATGAGGCGTGCGTAGGCGCAACCAAAGACGGCGGAGAGTTCAACGACAACGCGGAGTTCCGGCAGCATGAGGCTGACGGTGACATTGCTCCTGTCAAGGGTGCTATTGATCTCATCAAGATAGCCCCGCAGCTCACAGTCAATGCACTGAAGCTTGACAAAGCAAACCTGCAAAAGTTCTACGCCGGAATGTCTCTGGACGACACCAATGCCACATTCTCTAAACTTACGAGGACTGTGAACCTGAAAAATAGTTACTTGAAGAATGTCGCGTATGTGGGTCAGAACAGGGAAGGCAAAGACCTTATCATAGTCGTCAAAAATGCGCTCGGCGATGGTGCACTACAGGCTGCTTTCAAAAAGGATGAAGAGATCGTGCCGTCTGTGCAGTTCTCCGGGACCATTGATCCCGCGACGTTCGACCGGACCAATTCAGAAACATACCCGTATCAGATCTGGCTGCAGAAGGCAGACGGACAGACTGTTACTTTCACAGTGCATGACGATATGTCGTCTATTGTAGCAGGTGCTACGGTAACATTCGACGGGATCTCGAAGGTTACCGACGCGAATGGTGTGGCTGTGTTCAATAACGTTCCCACAGGTATCAACGAGCCGGTTAGAGTTGAAAAGGCCGGTTACTTGACATACCAGGGATCGATCGATGTGGACGGGACCGAAGCCAAGACTATTACCTTGCTGGACGAACAGGGCTAAGAGTGTGAAACGCCGGGGAGGGGGTACTGTCCTCCCCGAAAACTCTTGTACACCTCTGGGAACGATTCTGTTTTCGACTTATAGACCATACGGATGAAAATGTATGCTATTACCTTTGAAGGATTCGAGGGCAAATAGAGCCTGTTTTGGAGCAAACAAGCGGTAAACATAAATAATAAATTATTCGTAACCAGCCACTTATCAACAGGGTTGTGCATAACTTTATCCACAATCAAATACTATTTATCGGAATCGCAGATAATTTGGCCGTGCTGCTTCTCGTAATCTTCTATGTACTGCTCTATGAGAAACTCTATTTGCATGGCTATGGATCGCTTGTTTTTGTCAGCAAGGTACTTAATTTTATCGAAGTTCTCATCCTGGAGACGGAGGGTAAACTGCCTTTTATCAGTCGCCATAGTGGCCTCCCAAGTTTTTTATACTATTATACCACCTCACATTGAAGTAATTAAGATTCATATTGACTTCACAGTGAATTCATTGTACAATATTTTTAAGGAGGTGAATCATAGTGAGTTCACTTAAAAAGACCCAAATTACCTTGAGACTAAAAGAGGATTTGGCAAACAAAATATCGGAGAAAGCTGGTGAATACGGAATATCGGTAAATGCGTACATCTCGATGGTTTTATCAAAAGAATTGTCCGAAAAGAAAAAACAATAAAAAGGAACCCGATCCCCACCAAGAGACCCCGGATTCCTCCCCAAAAGACAAAGCCTTGCGGCTCAGCTTCGCTTTAATTATAGCATAGCCTGGAGCCTCCGGCAAGGACGATCAACCAAAGATAAGGCCGACAGTAAATATTTCATGCTGCCAGGTCACATGCAGGACAGGAGGCTAATGTTTATGAGTGATAACTACGTTGAAATGGCAATGAATCTTCTTGATTTTGCACGTACAGCTACACAAGACGAGTACTTACGGTTTGTTGAAGAAATAAGGTGTGCAGCCGGTGACAATGCGGCAAAATTAGCAATTAGTGCATTGGAATTAACCTACATAAAGGTATCAATATAAGTTAGGAGGCGGCATGTAGCCGCCTTTTTAAAAGGAGTTGATGATGATGGCCGGAAACATAACAAAGCTTAGAGAAGGGTACTATCGGCTCAGGTACCGGGATGAATCAACATATGTTAAGGCTAAAACCGACCGCGAGGCCGAGAAGCTCATGGCAAAGTTTATTACCGATGTGGATAGCGGAGACTTTGAGCAGCCCTCGAAGGTTACATTCAAGGAGTTTGCAAAACGCTGGTTGAAGGACTACGCTGAGGTTGAGCTTGCACCGAAAACTGTATATAGATACAAACAACTGCTTGAAGCCAGAATATACAAGGCTTTCGGAGATAAGAAACTGGAGAAAATAAGGCCGCTGGATCTGATCGAGTTTTATAATGGTCTCCGGAAGGACCATAAGTACATGAGCATAACGGTGGAAGGTATAACCGAGGAAAAGAAGTGTGGGCCGCTTTCTGATCAGACAATACTACATCATCATAGACTTATAAGTGCTATTTTTGAAAAGGCAATAAAGTGGGGAGTTCTCAAGGGAACGAACCCGGCGAGGCGTGTGGATGCTCCGAGAGTACAACAACATCAAGCGAAGTTCTATGAGGAAAAACAGATCGAGGAAATGCTCGAAGCTCTTTCAAAGGAAGATATAAAATATAGAGCAATCATCATGCTTGCTTTTATAACCGGGGCAAGAATGGGCGAAATTATGGGTCTGGAATGGAAGGATATTGACATTGAAAATAGAATTGTTTCAGTGCGTCAGGCCAGCCAATACCTCCCTGGAATGGGTACTTTCACGAAATGCCCAAAAAATCCAAGCAGCTATCGCAAGATCTCTGTGAACGCTTCGTTAATCAAGCTACTGGTGGAATACAAAGCCGATCAGCAGAGCAAGGGATTTTTATGCCAGGATACCAACCGCTTATTTATAAGATGGAACGGGAAACCGATGAATCCTAATAAACCTTCTGATTGGTTTCCAGAATTTCTTGAAAGGCATAACCTCTCTCATTTGAACTTTCACGGCCTACGGCATACGAGTGGAACATATCTAATTAGTCAGGGCATGGATATTCCCACAGTGGCCAAAAGACTGGGGCACTCAAAACCCACAACGACAGCAAATATATATG
The DNA here is from genome assembly GCA_023439545.1 of Bacillota bacterium. Taxonomy (GTDB): domain Bacteria; phylum Bacillota; class Clostridia; order Acetivibrionales; family DTU013; genus JAEYOM01. Next base: position 48,394 of record JAEXNT010000041.1, on the reverse strand, counting down.
CACATGCTGTGGAGAGTCGGGACCGGCAGGCGGCAAAGCTGTTTGAGGCGGCAGTAAATAAAAAGAAGAGGGAAACAAAAAAGAGCTCGTCATAATGGCGAGCTCTTTTTTTGGAAAATATTCTGGTAAAAACATAACATTTTATGACTTATAGTGATATAATTTTACATAAAGGAAAGGAGGTGATATTTATTATGAAAAGATGGAAGAAAAATTTTAGGAAGGTACCGATCGAAATAATGAGCAAGCTTGATATGATTGAATCAAGCGATATAGTTGTAGGATGTGCTAAGCAGATACCCCTATCTGATATCGAATCTGGTATTTATGAACATATTGGCATAACTGCAAATGCCGGTTCTATATCATTCGAAGAATCATTGATCCCTGAGAAAGAAACTGGGCGATATTCTAAATATAATGTAAATGGAAGGGAAATAGTGCTCAAGCATCTTCCTATGGTTTCAGCAAGCTATACGGCAGAGGTGCCCAATTACGGTGACTGGAGCAATGGCTCTCATGACATAACTTGGACAAGGCAGGTATATCAAAGAGACTATTATTTACCGCAACTATTGAATATAAATATTGAACTAATAGATCAGACAAACGATTTATTTACTTTTAAATTTTCAATAGATACGATCTTGTCTAAAGAAGATACTAATTTTGAAGAGGACCTGCTTTATCACTGTAATGTGTTACAGGAGAATGTAGGTATATGTGATGTATTCGCTGCAGATTCCACTGCTGAGGAGTATATCGAAACACTGTATGTAGACTGGGAGTTGCTACCTCCAGGAGTCAGAGGAGCTTCATCAGCGATACTGGGTACTATTAGAAACACCTCAAATATAGATAAAGGGGATCTGGAAGAAAGAATTAAGTTTTTTGAAACCCTAAACATAAGAAACTACATACGTGGGAGAAATAGATTTAGTCTTTATTTCGGAGCAATTTTACAGAATGGCTTGGTTATACTTGAGAATGTGAGATACGGAAACGCTATCTATGTTTTCAAGAAGGATTGGGAAGAATTTAGTAAACTGAGCCGCACAGAATTAATTAATATTCATAGCAGTGATATAATAAGAGTTCAACACACAAGTAATTGGAAAAACAATGTAACTCGTGCCATTTCTGAAGCATCCTAAGGGATGCTTTTTTATTTTTGGACAGAATTTTGGACAGAAAAGAAGCAAAAACTTGATAAACTTTAACAAAAGAATGAAAACCGATTTCCGAGGCAAGCACTTCTAAAACCGCTATTCTGTATCGTTTGATAAAAGACTTTAAAAGTTTTAAAAGGATGAAAAAGCGGGTGACCGCATTGCTAAACCGTTAGTAGGGGCAACTCTAGCTGGGGTTCGAATCCCCACTTCTCCGCCAAAATTGTCTGAAAAGCCTTGCGCCGCAAGGCTTTTCAGCGTTTTAACATTAAAATTTTATGCGTTTGCTGGCGTTTATATCGGGTGTGACCTTTTCTTTGCGGTGGGTCTTCTAAAAATCTGTTGCTAGTTTTAGACGGAGTACTGTCCTTTCTTGTTATATGCAGTAATTTAACTCATGAGTGTAATTGATGAGGAGGGTTGATTTTATGGAAGAGTTACGGCATCTTTTTCTGGAGAATCTGAGCTGTAGTATTCACTATTGGTACAGGAAAGGTTCCGGTGACAAATGGGTACTGTTTTTCCACGGGGCAGGAATGGATCATACTATGTTTGAAGCGCAATTCGGTTTATTTGATTCAACTTATAATATTATCGCATGGGATGCCCGCGGGCATGGTCTATCCAAATTAGAACTCGGAAAGAGATTTCTGTTCTCCGATATGATAAGCGACTGCAGGAAGCTATATGAACTGTATCACATAGACAACGCAACCTTGATCGGGCAATCGATGGGAGGTAATTTAGCGCAGGAAATCGCCTATTATTCACCGGAATTGGTCGAAAAACTGGTGTTGATCGATTGTACCAGAAATACTGGAAAACTGTCAGGTATGGAAAGGATGATGCTCAAATCTTCAAGGTACATTTTTGCATGTTATCCATGGGAAATGCTTAAAATTCAGATGACCAAGGCAAGTGCAGATAATGAAAGTGTAAGGAACTATATTTACAGTTGTTTTAATAAGCTCGATAAACAAACTTTTGTCGATGTAATGATGGATATGATCGTCAGTTGTCTGCACGAGGATTCCGGATACAGATTCAGGCAGCCGGTACTGTTATTATGCGGCGCTGATGATAACCTTGGCAATATAAAGAAGGTTGCAGGGCCATGGGCAAAAGAGGATAGCAATATTACCTTATATATGATTGAAAATGCGGGGCACAATTCCAATCAAGACCGACCTGAAACAGTGAATACTTTAATGCGCAGCTTCTTATTCAAATGATCCTCCATATCGGGCGCATGGCCTGTGCAAATCAGACTCCATGGGCATTAAATCAATCCGGACAAAATATCAGTGCGTTCTCTGAGCTTTTGCGGATACAATCCCCATACTTCTCGCAAACAAATCGTTAAAGTGTCAAGCATATCGTCAAAATGTATATCAAATCACTATTATAATTTGTATTCTTATAACATAATGCTGGAAGTATAACTGGGGGTATTATAATGCAAACAATATCGATTGATTTATTCGAATCTGCAATCGCATTCGACAGAAGTTTTCAAAAATGCATAGGATCATGTCATGCGTACCTTGCTTTAAGGGAGGATTACAGGGAACACCTTCGTAAGATACAAATGGATATAGGCTTTAAGTACATACGATTTCATGGGGTTTTATGCGACGGCGTAGGAATTTACAATGAGAATCAGGAAGGAAAACCTTATTTTAATTTTCAGAATCTCGATAAGATTTATGATTTTTTTATTGAAATTGGTATTAAACCTTTTGTTGAATTCGGATTCATGCCGGAACAGCTTGCAAGCGGCTCACAGTATTGCTTTAAATATAAAGGTTACATCAGCCCGCCAAAGGATTATGACAAATGGAACAGCCTGATAGATGCTTTTATCAGGCACTGTATAGAAAGATACGGTTTGGAGGAAGTAATCACCTGGCGGTTTGAGGTATGGAACGAGCCCAACCTTGACTACTTTTGGGCTGGCAGTATGGAAGATTACTTTACTTTGTATAGAAATACCGCTGAAACAGTTAAAAAAATAGATAAAAGGCTGAAGGTCGGAGGACCGGCATCTGCAGGAAATGCATGGGTACAGGAGATAATTGACTTCTGTGCAAAGAACGGCGTAGCTTTGGATTTTGTTTCATCACATCACTACAGCGCGAATTCAGCGTTGGATTTAAGCGGGAAGGAAACCGCGATATTCACTCCACAAAATCTTTTTGTAAAAAATATTAGAGAAAATACTGTTGATAAGGTCCGCAATTCCTTATTCAATAAAGCTGAAATACATTACACCGAATGGAATGCTACACCGGTACATGAAGATGTATATGGCAAGGATTCCGAATTCAATCCGGTTTTTGCCCTTCAGACTATCAAAGATACGGCTGGGTTGCTTGATTCATTTTCATACTGGACTTTTTCTGATATATTCGAGGAATCGGGTCCGGGATTGATGCCTTTCAGCGGTAAATACGGCCTCATTAACCTGCATGGCATCAAAAAGCCCGTATATCACGCGTTCAAATATCTTTCGGACATGTACGATAATGAAATTCCTACAAATGTTGATTCCATCCGTATTACAAAATCTTTATACGGCGAATGCAAGATACTGACCTGGAACATGCCCGAAGTAGAATCTTCCGATTTTACAGGCGGTGAATGGAAGCTTAAGGAAAATAGATATGATGAGGCTATTCTTTTAAAAAATATCAATGGAACATATAGAATTAAGGGATATTTGGTAAACAAAGATAATGGGAACGCTTTTAGAAAATGGCAGGGGATGGGATCACCGCAATATTTGCGTAAATATGAAATTGAAGAATTGAATAAATCTTCGGAGCCCTTATGCATTATGGATAAGATTGAAATTTGCGAGGGCATTCTTGAATTACGCCATACGTTGAGTGAATGCTCATTTATCTTCTACACTATTGAAAAGGCATAAGCCCTAAAAATGATTCATAGCGGGAAGGACGGCATGATGACCAAAAACGAGCTTAAAAGGGAAATATGCGCGGTTATTGATGATCATAGGGAAGACATACTCAGTATAGGACGGTCGGTTCTTTCAAATCCGGAAATGGGATATAAGGAATACAGAACGTCGGAGTTGGTAAAGAGCGTCTTTTCCCAGCTATCGGTCAAATATAAAGACGGTATGGCCATAACAGGTGTGAAAGCTACTCTCAAAGGCAGGAATAGCCTATGCAAAGCGGCAGTGCTGGGCGAGATGGATGCTGTATTATGTCCCTTGCACCCCCAAGCGGATAAAATAACAGGGGCAACCCATGCCTGCGGGCACAATGCCCAGATCGCAGCCATGCTGGGAGTAGCCCTGGGGTTTGTAAAGAGCGGAGCAATGAGGTACCTTGACGGGGATATCTCCTTTATGGCTGTTCCCGCTGAAGAATTCTCCGAGCTTGAATTCAGGCAGGGCCTTAAGGAACAAGGAAGGATAGGCTTTCTTGGAGGTAAACAGGAGCTTATACGTCTGGGGGCATTTGATGATATCGATATGGCGATGATGGTTCACTGTCAGGCAGATACTCCGGCATGCAATGTCTTTGTACATGGAGGGAGCACGGGCTTTGTCGGTAAAATGGTTCGGATCACAGGCAAGGAGGCCCATGCCGGAGCGGCGCCACATGAAGGGATCAATGCGCTTAATGCAGCCATGGCGGCACTCATGTGCATCAATGCACAGAGGGAAACCTTCCGCGATGAAGACCATATACGGGTTCACCCGATTATTACCAAAGGCGGCGACTTAGTGAACATTGTGCCTGCGGACGTAAGAATGGAGACCTATGTGAGGGGAAAAAGCATTGAGGCGGTGATGGAAGCAAACAGGAAGGTAAACATGGCCATCCGGGGCGGAGTATATGCGATCGGGGCTAAGGTAGAAATTATGGAACTGCCGGGATATCTTCCCCTGAACCAGAATTTCGGCATGGGGGAGCTTTTTAAAATCAATGCGGTAGAACTCCCGGGTGTCGATAACATCGAGGAAGGTGTCGATATGTTCGGCTCAACGGATATAGGTGATCTAAGCAGCATCATCCCTGTAATTCAGCCGACTATGGGCGGATATAAGGGTCAGGCGCATAGCCGTGATTTCCGGATTATGAGCGAAGAAGCCGCGTATATTCTGCCGGCTAAGGCAATGGCAATGACCATTATTGATCTGTTGTGGAACGGAGCGGCGGAAGCCATGAGAATAAAGCAGAGTTATCGTCCTCAGTTCACCAGGGAAACCTACCTGAACATGTGGGAACGTCTCATTGGAAATGAAAGGCTGGAGGAAATGCCTTGAATGTATTCGATATAATCGGCCCAATAATGGTGGGGCCCTCCAGCTCCCATACCGCAGGTGCGGTGAGGATCGGAAAAGTGGCAAGGCTTATCCTCGAGGAAGAGCCTGTAAAAGCGCAAATCCTTCTGCATGGTTCGTTTGCAAAGACATACCGGGGGCATGGTACAGATCGTGCATTGGCGGCTGGCTTGATGGGCTTCGGCGTTGACGATGCACGCATAAGAAACAGTCTGTTTCTTGCCGGGCAGCGTGGAATGAAACTCAGCTTTGAAGAGGCAGACCTGGGCCAGGTACATTCAAATACTGTCTGTATCCGGGCCTGGGGACGGAGCGGCAGATCTATTACCGTCAAAGGAGCCTCAATCGGAGGAGGAAATATTCTCATAACCGGAATAAATGAAATTGGTGTTGAATTATCCGGGCAATATCATACGTTGGCGGTGATTTATAAGGACGAGCCCGGTATAATAGCAGCTGTGACCCGCGTACTGGCTTCCGTGAAAATAAACATAGCTTATATTAAGGGATACCGTACCATCAAGGGAGGTAGAGCAATTATGATAATTGAAGCGGACCAGTCAATACCTGATGAAATTGCAGCTCAAATAAAGCAAATATCCAAGGTGTCAAAGGCAATAGCAATAAAACCTGTTACGGAAGAATGATGGACATGCGGGAAATGACGAGTATCAAAGAGTTGGCGGAAACAGCGGCCGCCTGCGGTAAAAGAATATCCGATATTGTTCTGGAATATGAGTGCCGGACTATGGAAAAGGCTCCGGGTGAGCTTCTAGATAAAATGCGGCAAAGATTTCTTGTAATGAAGCAGGCGGCGCATGATGGATTACAGCCGGGGCTTAAATCGGCCAGCGGCCTCAGCGGAGGCGACGCTTTGAAATTAAAGCAGGCAGCGGATAAAGGACTCGCCTTTGCCGATCCACTGCTGGACAAAATTCTTGTAAAAGCGCTGGCTGTATCCGAACTAAATGCAAGTATGGGAAGAATTGTGGCTGCACCTACAGCAGGCTCGTGCGGAATTATTCCCGCCGTTCTTCTGACTGTGATGGAGGAAAGAAGCATTCCTGAAGAACGGATTATTATGAGCTTGTTTACAGCCGGCGGAATAGGAAAGGTTATCGCCAGGCAATCGGGTATTTCAGGCGCAGAAGGAGGCTGCCAGGCTGAATGCGGTAGTGCGTCGGCGATGGCGGCGGCAGCTCTGACCGAGGTAATGGGCGGGAATCCTTCAATGGCTGCAAATGCCTGTGCAATTGCCATGAAAAATACTCTGGGTCTGGTATGCGATCCGATAGCCGGATTGGTCGAAGTCCCCTGTATAAAGCGGAACGCCATGGGAGCCGTACAAGCTTTAGCTGCCGCGGAAATGGCTCTGGCCGGAATTGAGAGTGTCATACCGGCGGATGAGGTCATCATGGCTGCCAAATCGGTAGGAAAACTTATGCCTCCGGCATTGAAGGAAACTGCCGAAGGAGGGCTGGCAGCGACTCCGACAGGAAGAAGACTGGCAATTGCCATATTAAATTGAATGTATCAGTGTTGTGGACGATAGTCTGCAGCTACCCATTGACATTTTTACATAAAGTATGCAATAATCCAATTTGTAACTGCCAATTATGACGGAAGGGTTTATGCGAATTGATATGACATTCTTAAAAACTCTTCGTTTCAAGGTTTCTTTATTATTTCTCGTAATAATGCTGCTGCTTGAGATTGCACTCCTTTATTACAATTTTTATGCAATCCGGACAGTACGTAATCAAGTCGCGGAATCCTATATGAAGCTGCTGCCGTCCATAGTCGGAAAAATGGACGACTCTCTCGGCGAGGTCAGGGATTATCTGATCGGTACCATGAGTATCAATGGGGAAAACGCTGATATCGTCAATTTCAACCTTAGTGAAAAAGAAAGCACTGAATATTATTACAGCCTGTCAAATATATCCAGGAAATTCAGCAAAGACATTAGTTACTTTGGTATGGTGGTTGACAGTCTTTTTGTCTACTCACAGAATAATGATGAACTGATCTCTTACACATCGTCATTACCCGACAGCAAAAGGGATTACGAAAGAATAAACAGAGGTTTGATCGGCTTGGCACGTATGACAGCCGAAAAAGGCACGGACTCACAATGGAAGGTGGATATGACAGAAGATGAGCCGGGTCTGGTCTGTATCATCAGTAATTCGGCCGGATGTTTTATCGGCGCCAGGATCGATATAAAAAGATTCCTTGTAAAATATGGTACCGAAAAGAATGAAAAAATCGGGACCGTAATCACGGACCGAGAGCGGAAAATCTTATTTTCCACTAATAACAGAATACCCGACAGAACCATTATTGCCAGGTGCGATAACTTGCGTAAGGCAGGCTTTCAGACAGTCAGCGTACCCGATAGCGGCGATAGATATCTCGTTATCGCACAACCGGCCAATAATGCCGGAATTGTCTATGCACAACTGATCAACGAACAGGTGCTGACCAAGAATTTTGACTTTTTTAAAATTATGATTGTTATTCTTCCTGTAAGCCTGCTTGTTATTATGCTGATTTATTTTGCATTTTTGCAGGGTATCATTATTAAGCCCGTGAAGGAACTGGTCAAAGGCATGAATCGCATCATGCGGGGCGAACTGGACGTGAGGCTCGAAAACAGAGGGCCTGAAGAATTCCGGCTTGTTATAAACACCTTCAACAGTATGGTTTCACAGATACAGAAGCTCAAAATCGATATCTATGAAGGTGAGCTTAAAGCAAAGAATGCGGAGCTTAAGGCGGCGAATTCAGATCTCAAGGCGGCAAACGCAGAACTGGAATCAAGAAAATCGGAGCTACGAAGCATGCAGATGCAAATCAATCCACATTTTTTTGCAAATAGTCTGAATATTGTCTATAGTCTTGCGGCATTGAACGATGTAAAAACGGTTCAGAAAATGTCCATATATCTTTCTAACTATTTCCGCTATCTGCTACAGGTTGGTAATTCCATGACGGAACTCAGGTATGAGATGGACTTCATACAAAATTATCTTGGGATACAGAAGATCAGGTTCACGGCGCGTCTGGAACCGGAAATATCGGTTCCTGAACAGTACATGAAGCAAAAGCTCCCTCCCTTGCTGCTTCAGCCTTTTGTCGAGAACTCCATTGTTCATGGTTTCAAAGACAACGGGCAGACTCTCAGGATCAGGATCTCAGCGGAACCCGATCCGGAGTTTCCCGATAAATCATATATTATACGAATACAGGACAACGGCAGGGGCTACTCCGATGAGAATATCAGCATTCTTAGCGATCAGGAACGAGACGAAAGCGGAGGCGGAAAACATATAGGGATCCGGAACATAATGAACCGCCTTAATATAACGTTCGGTGATACTGCAAAGCTCCTGCTGGGTAATGGTGAGGACGGCGGGGCAATCGTAAAGCTCTGGCTCCCGATCAATACGGGTAAATCAGGAGAGGATGGCGACGGGAATGTTTAGCCTGCTTGTTGTGGATGATGAAGAATTCGCGGTAAAGGGGATCACACAGGGTATCTATTGGAAGGGTATAGGAATCACTGATATTTATGAGGCATATGGCGCCGCTTCCGCAAAGGAGATCATCAGTTCCGAGCATATTGACGTTGCGATCTGCGATATAGAAATGCCGGGGTGCAACGGAATTGAACTGCTAAAATGGATACGGGAGAATTCCTGTGAAACAAAAACCATAATTCTGACCGGGCATGCGGACTTTCAATATGCTCAGAAGGCAGTGCAACTCAACTGCGATGATTATTTGCTCAAGCCTGTGGAACATGAGCACCTTAAACAGGTTGTGTCGGAAACGCTGCAGGTAATTCAAAATGAAAGGGAACAGATCGACCGGACGGAAGTCTATCGTAAGTATTTCAACATGTGGGAATCTCAAAAGCCCGCATTTATTGAGCATTATTGGCGGGACATTCTGGACGGCAGGGTTGTGTCTGCGGAAAAGGATTTTTACGATACATTCCGGTTGTATGGGATTCCGATGAATGATAGGTCCTATATCCGGCTGGTTTTATTGAAGGCGGAACAATGGACGGATACCTATGATGCCGGAAAGAGAGATGTAATCGGGCTGGCTATACGAAATATGGCTTCCGAAATACTTTTCAAGCCGGCGGACGGTGTAATTGTTCAGGATCAAAACGGGGACACAGTAGCGATATATTATCGTATGGATACTGAAAAGACATATCCGGCGCAGGAAAAGGAGTTGGAGGAGGTGTGCCGGAAGCTGATCGCAACATGCAATGAGGAATTGAAGTGTTACCTGTCCTGCTATATTGGCGAACCGGTCGGTATATGCTCGACTGCGGAAGCTTATCAAAAGCTTGTGGAGGCGGAGCGTGAAAATATCAGCAGGTCCAATAGCGTTACATTGCAAAGAGAGGCTTGTGAAAATGTCAAGCGCCTGAACAGGGCGCCGCAATTCTCCGAGTGGAGTCTGCTGCTTGAGCTTGGACGAAAAGAAGAACTGTTGAAGCAGATACATCATTTTCTACATAATGCCGATAATGAAAATGCATCCCGCGAGTTGCTGGACTCTTTTTACCACGGGATAATGAGCATGTTGTATGCGCTGCTGCATCAAAACGGAATATCCTTAAACAGCGTACTGCCTTCGAAGGCGCTGGTGAAGGAAGGGCTGGAAGCGGGTACAGTACATCAGGCGGAAAAATGGGCTTGCACAATCATCGGAGAAGTAGAACGGTACTATAGTGAATTTAGAAAATCCGAGTCGTTTATTGTCAGTGAAATAAAGAACTATATTGAAAAGAATATTTATTGCGGCTTCACACGGGAGGATGTCGCTTTGGCGCTGCATTTCAATCCGGATTACCTTTCAAGGGTATTTAAAAAGGAAACCGGAAAGATACTTTCCGACTATATCACATTTTGCCGGATTAAGGCGGCAAAAAAGCTGTTGGAGGATACCGGCGACAAGATAGGAGATATAGCCGACAGACTCGGGTATAGCCAATTCTCCCACTTTGCAAAAGTGTTTCGAAGCATAACCGGTATGTCGCCGCAGGAATATCGAAAGAGCTTCAGAAAGTCTTTGTAGGTCGGAATAGTGTCAAAAAGGTATGTCTCTTGTATAGAAGCGGTTCCGCGGATTATGTTACATTGATTATGTTGCAACAAACAATTTCTCCAAAGGATTGGTAAATCAATGGAACAGCGAAATACCGCAACTTACGGCGTTAAACCGACGGCTTTGCAAAAGGGAATGTTCGTTAAAAACATAAGAAAGTACTGGGGACTGTTGCTGTTTACCGTTCCGGGACTGCTGGTCGTACTGATCAACAGCTATTTGCCGATGGTCGGCCTGATCATGGCATTCAAACGGATCGACAATTCGTTGGGTATGTTTAAAAGTCCGTTCATAGGACTTGAAAATTTTCGATTCCTATTCGCAACGGATGCGTTCCGTATTACCAGAAATACTGTATTGTATAACCTAGTTTTTATTTTTGTCGGACTGGTTATCAATGTGGCGTTGGCGATTGCAATAAGCGAGCTTCGCAGCAAATTCCTCTCCAAGCTTTATCAGACCATTATCATCTTTCCTTACTTCCTGTCCTATGTTGTGGTGGGGTACGTTGTTTATGCGCTTCTAAGCCCTGAGTACGGCTTTGTAAACGAGGTGCTTGTGCCGGCTTTACATCTTAAGGAGATTGCATGGTATGAGGAGCCCAATTATTGGATAGTAATCCTGCCGCTGGTTAATTTCTGGGTTTCGGCGGGAATGGGAAGTATCATTTATCTTGCATCGCTGACCGGCATCGATTCTGCCCTTTATGAGTCGGCGATGATCGATGGGGCGAATAAACGGCAGCAGATTTTTCATATTACCATTCCGATGCTTACGCCGGTCATAATAGTCATGACGCTTTTAAGCCTCGGCAATATTTTCAGGGGAAATTTCGGTTTGTTTTACCAGGTAACGCTGAATAATCCCGCCCTGTATTCTACAACGGATGTTATCGATACCTATGTATACCGGTCGCTGATGACGATGCCGGATATGGGAATGACTACCGCGGCAAGCCTGTATCAGTCAGTGGTCGGCTTTGTTCTTGTCATGCTGTCCAATTTGGTAATAAGGAAAATAAGTCCGCAGGATGCATTATTTTAAGGAGTGATTATATTGATGGCCATGAAGCGTCAAAAGGCAGGTAATTCCATATCCGGCGCCTCAAATATTATATTGAACCTGATCTTTATACTGTTCAGCCTGGCATGCATACTGCCGGTAATACTGATACTGTCGGTTTCGCTTACAGACGAGTCTTCTATTGTCAACAACGGCTACAGGTTCTTCCCTGAGATTATCAGCACGGATGCATATTCCTTTTTGCTGAGCGATGTAAGCATGATCGGCAGGGCTTATGCCGTCACGATAGTTGTAACGCTGGCAGGCACGTTGCTTAATGTTATCATTAACGGAATGTACGCCTATTCGATTTCAAGGAGGGATTTTCCCTTCAGAAGCTTCTTCACTGTAATAATTCTGATTACGCTGCTATTCAGCGGAGGCGTGCCGACTTTCTATTATGTGTATGCGAGGCTGCTGCATGTGAAGGATACCCTGCTGGCTCTGATACTGCCTGGGTTGGGAAACGGATTCTATATAATAATCATGCGGACTTACTTCCGCCAGAATGTTCCGGCGGAAGTCATCGAATCGGCAATGCTTGACGGAGCATCGGAGGTAAAAACCTTCTTCAAGCTGGTACTGCCGCTTTCTCTGCCGATTTTGGCTACAATTGCGTTATTTTCCGCAATCTTTTACTGGAATGATTTCTTCAACAGCATGCTTTTCATTGAGGACAGCAGGCTGAATAACCTGCAGTATACCATGCAGAAGGCGATCATGAACCTGGACTTCATTAAACGCCAGCTCACCACGATGTACTCGGCCTCAGCCACGAATATTCAGAAGAGTATAGCGGGCGATGTGCCATCAGAGTCTGTCCGTATGGCTATGGTTATACTTGGAGTAGGTCCGGTAATTTTGATATACCCGTTCCTGCAAAGATACTTTATAAGGGGTCTTACAGTTGGTTCGGTGAAGGGCTGATCGAATAGTCGATTCAGTAGTTAAACCGGTATGAAACATAACGATATAATATTGTCGAAAGTCACTGCCGGTTAAAATAAAAGGAGGGTTACTATGAAAATAACTGTCAAAGCAATGTCCGTACTACTAGCATTATTAATTTCAGCAGCAGGAGTATTTACCGGCTGCGGTACGGGCAAAAATACCGAAGCGGCGGAAGCTTCGTCTTCGATGGCTGTAAGTACCGGTGAACAAGCTGCGGTGGGGACCGGAGGCGGTGCGGAATTGGAGGAAGCCACACTGAACTTCTATTATCCAAGTACTCCGCAAAGAGATCAGCAGGCAGTATTTGACGAATTAAACAAAATGACTAAAAGCAAGCTTAATTGCACACTGGATTTTAAGCCCACAGACTGGGCACAGTGGCCTACTAAATACCCGATTTTACTGTCCTCCGGTGAAAAAGTGGACTTGATCTTTACATCAGGCTCAAATGGATTTTTTCAGGAGGTCCAAAAGAACTCCTTCCTGCCTTTGAATGAACTGCTTGAAAAGTACGGTAAGGACATCTCGGCCTCAATGCAGGATGGTTATTTGGATGCGACTAAAATTAACGGCAATATATACGCGATACCGGCCAATAAAGATATGGGGTGTGGCTGGGGTGCTTACTTCAATAAGGAAATGGCTGATAAAATCGGAGTGGATACTTCAGATATTAAATACCTTGGAGACCTGGAACCATTACTGGCAAAGGCTAAGGATGGTTTGCCCGGCGTAACGCCCTTTTATATCGGTGCGGATTCCGATCCATCATTGTTGTATGCTTCGACAAAGGAATGCGAGGATATAGGCTTTAGAAACCATACCAAGATTATCGCGCTGGATGATTGTATAGCGTATAGCTACGATACGGGCAAGGTGGCTCCCTTCTATGATATCCCGGAATATATAAATCAGTGCAAGCTTATGCGCTCATGGTTCCAAAAGGGCTATATCAATAAAGATTCTATCACTACGCAGGGTACAGCCCAGGATGCTATAAAAAATAAGAAGGCATTTATGATCCTGGGCAGCGTTATGCCGGGTCAAAAGGAATCCTATGAACAGACATACGGTATGAAGCTTTATGGTGCCGAGCTGATGCCTGGCATAAAGGAGACCTCGAGCCTGACAGGGGCACTGACAGCTCTTCCGTCCCACTGCTCGAATCCGGAGAGAGCTATGATGGTAGTGAATCTGGCATTCGGCGATAAAGAATTTATCAACACCTTTGCATTCGGTGTTAAGGACAGACATTATGTCATGAAGAGCGACAATGTAATTTCGCTTCCACAGGGCGCCGGAAGTGCTGAAGAGATCGGGTATAATCCGATAGTATACTGGGAAGCCGGAGATAATTTCAAGCTCTATACCTGGGATAATGAAAACCCGGATAGATGGAACCAGATCAAGGACTTCAACACTAAACTCATTAAGTCACAGCTGCTGGGCTTCTCGCTGAATATCGAAAACATCAAGACTGAGGTAGCGGCGCATAAAAATGTGCTTTCAGAATTCAATAAGCTTCTGACGGTTGGTGCTGCAGACACTGATGATGTTCTTGCAAGAATGAAAAAAAAGGACAAGGCGGCAGGAATCGATAAAATCTGTTCTGAGATCGAAACTCAGGTACAGGCGTGGAAAGCTTCCCAAAAGTAGTACTACTAAACTGTAGCAATAAGTATATACAGGATTCCCTCTTCTATCTGCCCGACTTCATATAGAACAAACTTGATTCGGTAGTTATGGAGGGAATCCCTGTTATATACCGGGGATGTATATTGATTAAATAAAGCGATATCATACAGGAGGCAATTAATATGCGTAGTATCCGATATGAACTTCTCAGGCCGGATGAAATTATTGCTGCAAAGGAGAAGTTTTCTGTAGTTTATCTGCCGGTCGCACCGTTGGAATGGCACGGACCGGCTCTTCCTATAGGCACGGATCCTCTCCTTATCGAGAAGGTTGCTCGGCTTACGGCTGAAAAAATCGGAGGGGTTGTACTGCCGACACTATTTCTGGGCACAGAGCGGGAACGCTCTCCGGAGATGCTTGCGTCAATTGGATTCGAAGATACGTCGCAATACATTATAGGGATGGATTTCCCCAAAAACACTATGCCAAGCATGTATGTCCGTGAGGATATTTTTGCAATAACGGTACGGGAATATGTCAGGCTGCTTGTCAAGCAGGACTATAAGCTCATTGCGATTATGAACGGACACGGTGCTACAGGTCAGGTACAGTCATTAGACCGGTTATGCGCCGAGTTCAATGGCGAATCCTGCAGCAGGGTGATCCAGGTAATGGGACTTGCACAAAATAATGAGGTCGATTTTCAGTCCGGTCATGCTACCAAATTCGAGACAGCTGTTAATATGTTTTTAGACCCTGACTCTGTCGACCTGACAAAGCTGCCTCCGAAACCTGTGAAAATCAAGAGTGTGGATTATGGAATGGTGGATGGGGTAGCCTTCTTTGGAAGGGGCAGCAGTGATAAAACTGTTATGGATGACCCGCGGGACGCAACCAGTGACATGGGAAAGCAATATATAGATACTGCGGTAAGGAATGTCTCCAATTTGATTTTATCAACTTATGCGAAGCTTTAATACCGCTGGAATCAGAAGGGGGAGCCATAAATGGCTTTTATAAATTTAAAACTGTTTTCAGATTCACTTAATAAAGCTACAGAAGTAAACATAATAATTCCTGAAAACAATAGAGGCCGGGTACCGGTCCTTTATCTTCTCCATGGACTTTCAGGCGACCCTGGAATTTGGATGCGAATGACATCAATTGAAAGATATGTGGAAAAAATGGGCATAGCCGTAGTAATGCCGGACGGGGGCAGGAGCTTCTATACGGATATGCAGAATGGGGCGAACTACCAGCAATATATATCGGAAGAGCTTCGGCGGAAAATTTGCTCAATGCTGAGTATATCAAATGAAAGAGATGAAAATTTCATTGCCGGACTTTCGATGGGAGGATACGGAGCCTACAAGATTTCTCTGTCTAATCCACAGAAGTATTGCTTTGCAGCCAGTCTTTCCGGCGGCCTCGATATCTGCAAGCTGGTAGAGTCCCCCCGGAACATATGCAGTAAAAAAGAGTTTCAAGTAATATTCGGTGACCTTGATAACTTATCTGCCAGCCCTCATGACCTCTTCAGACTTGTTGACAAAAATGTGAATGAAGGTAGAGAAATGCCTTATTTGTACCAATGCTGCGGAACTGAAGATGAGTTACATGAGTCCAACATCGAATTCAGGGACTATCTGATTACAAAGGGAGTAAAAGTGGAATACGAGGAAGGGCCTGGTATACATGATTGGTACTACTGGGACGCGATGATACAAAAGGTGCTCTTAAAAATAGAAGCCGTATTGAAATAGATGTCGTAATTCCATTATTTTAAACTAATATAATCACTAACTGAAATATTAGAAGGAGGATACAATATGGAACTGGGTAAAATTCTTATCGGTTCAATGCGTCTGAAGGATTGCGGGTCGGCAGCCGAGACGATCAGGAAGGCAGTGGACGAGGGCTTTAATTATATCGATACCGCGCCGTTGTACAGGTTGGAAAACGAAGAACAGAACTCGGAAGTCTGGGTAGGGAATGCAATAGATAATAAGGATTATCGTAAAAGGGTACTGCTTTCGTCAAAATGCGCTACCAGTAACGGCGGACTTGAACTTGGTGAATTTGAACAAAGTAAAGGCTTTGGCGTAAGGACTTCGGAACAGTTCAGCAAGGTCTTCAGTCAGTCTTTAAAGAGGCTGAATGTGGATGCCCTTGATTATTATCATTTATGGATCTGCCACAACAATAAACTGTTTAATGAAGCGTTTAAAGAGAATGGATGGTATGAAGGATTTTTGAAGGAAAAAGAAGCCGGCAGGGTCAAGCACCTAGGTATAACAACCCATGCCGATGCCGACACGATCATCGGTTTTCTGGAAACAGGGTATTTTGAGACGGTTACCTTACCGCTTAATGTAATGAACAGGGCAAGGTTTAAGGCTGTCGAATACTGCAGGGAAAAGGGTATCAAGGTGCTTGCAATGAATCCGCTGGGAGGGGGTTTCCTGGCAGCAGATGAAAGACTTAAGGAACTTGCTTTCAAATATTTGCTTTCACTCGATAACGTAAGTATTCTGCTGGGCTTGACTTCCGTAGAGGAAGTTGAATATGCAGTCAGAATGAAAAAGGAATACGAAGCCGATCCGGTATCGACGGATAGTGTTGTTGAAGCGGTAAGAAAAATGATACCAAACGATGAGCCACGCTGCACAGGTTGCGGTTATTGCCAGCCATGTCCGCACTTTATAGACGTTGGGGCGGCACTTTCATACTACAACTTATATAAATATCTTGGGTCGGAAAATGCCAGGAAATCCTTCAGAGATATGCAGTGGAATCCCAGGTTCAAACTTGATCAGTGCGTTTCTTGCGGCAGCTGTGAAAGAAGATGTCCGAACAGTCTTCCGGTGCGGAAGATTATTCAGGACGCAGTAAAAATAATGTATTGATCTATGCTTCAGTAAAGAGTTAATTATTAGAATAACGTTGCTCAGTGGCCACCCGTAAGGGTGGCATTATTTTTTTTTATTTTTTTTGCACGCAAAATATAGTATATAACATGCAAGATTTAGTTGACATTTAGTAAAACATAACATATAATTGGTTCATCAAGTTGTGAGAGGAGTATCAGAATGGGCTTATGAAAAATAAAAAAATGAAAATGGCACGGGTCGAATGTGAATTGTCACAGGAGCAGCTTGCCGAGAAGGTAGGCGTGACAAGGCAGACGATAGGTATGATCGAATCCGGGAATTACAATCCCACGCTGAATCTTTGCATTGAGATTTGCAAGGCATTGAACAGAACGTTGAACGATTTATTTTGGGAGGAATGATGTAAATGAAAAAAATAGTTGATGAAAGAATTATAGGTCTGCAGAAAAAGTACGGTTTTGAGGCGTTGTACCTGGCGTCGTTTCTTATCCTGATCGACTTTATGGTCAGAGTAGTCTTTTTCAAGAAGGGTTTTAAGGAATGTGTCGACTTGTATCTGATTTTTTTGCTGCCCTGGCTTTATTACGAGGTACGGGGTCTGTTCGGAGGAATCTTTGTGGGTATATCAAAACAGCAGAAGCTAATAAACAAGCTTGCCGGCGTCTTCTTCTGCGCAGTGTTTATGCTCCTTACACTGCTCGGATTTGCGAATGACGGTATAATAACCAAATTCTCAAACGCCGATTTTGTGAAGGGATTTATTACAGGACTTGCTATTGTGGCTTTTGGCGCTATCATTGTAATTATTGCAGCGAAAAGACAACTCAAAAAAAGCGAAGAAGCGGATGTCTAATATCAATTATCAATATAAATTTATTGATAAACGATAAAATTATATTGACTATTGATAACTAATAGAGTATACTCTCCTTGTAAATGTTATCTATTACTTGGAGGGTGGTAACTCTATGAAGATCCTTGGTGAAAATGGCTTATCGGGAATAGTCAAACGCTTTATAGATCTCATATTTTTCGGGGGTATAGCTATCGTTCTAGGGCTCCCGCTGATATTGCAGTTGTATATGGATTGGCTGGCAGGCAGTACAAGCGAATTGTACGCGTTTCTGCTGCCTTTTCTTTATGTTACGGGTATTCTGGCGCTGATTATCGTAAACGAACTCAGGAAAATATTCAAGACACTCAACCGCATGGACCCTTTCCGCATGGACAACGTAAAAAGCTTCAAGCTCATATCGGTCTGCTGCTTTGTCGTAGCCTTTCTCTATCTTGTAAAGATATTTTTCTTCAATTCTTTTTTAACGATCATTTTAATGATGGTATTCATCATCGGGGGCTTTTTCCTGCTCATTATAGCGGAGGTTTTCAGGCAGGCCGTTATAGTCAAGGAAGAAAACGATCTTACGATATGAGGCGGGAGGACATATGGGAATAAGGATCAATCTGGATGTAATGATGGCGAAACGGAAGATAGGACTTACAGAGCTGGCCGGAAAAGTTGATATAACCATGGCTAATCTTTCCATACTTAAAAATAACAAGGCAAGGGCGATACGTTTTTCCACGCTTGAAGCGCTGTGCGCGGCGTTGGGCTGCCAGCCCGGCGACATACTCGAGTACGTGCCCGGTAAAGACCCTGCCGATGACGGAGACGGCGAATATACCGATAAAGATTGAAATGAGGGTGGATCAAATGGACGAAATGAATGAAATGAATGAAATGAAGAAATCCAAGGAACCTAAGGAACCCAAGGAAACAAGTGAAACAAGTGAAACAAATGAACCGAGGGAAACCAAGGAAGCCAAGGGAATAAATGAACCGAAGGAACCGGGTACCGGTGAGAAAATGGAGGACAAGAAAGTTATGGACGGAAAGTCCGATAAATTGATTTTCCAAAGGTCCGACAAACTTATGGCAGCCGGCGCTTTACTGTTCGGAATGTTTTTTGTCTGGCTGTTTTACGACAAATATCCCGGCATATCGGTACCGCTTTTTGTGATCGGCTTTTATTCACTACTATTTGCCTATACGCGCCCTGTGCTTACAAAGGAAGCAAAATTCGGGTGGTTCCTCAGTATCCCGGTTTTCCTGATATCGCTTACATATGCGCTCTTCGGTAATGAGGCGCTTATGGTGCTTGATATTCTCGCATTGCCCATATTAATACTTCTGCAGACACTGTTGATAACGGGGGTAAACACGTATAAATGGCACAGCCCGGGCATAATCGTCGACATCGTATTCGGCATGATCGCCAGGTGCCTGCTGCATATTTTCAAGCCGTTCAGGCTGCTCGTCTCGCTGTTTAAAAGCAAATCAGGGGGTAATGGCAGTAGATCTGCGGGAACCAGGGTACTGATCGGCCTGGCAATATCCGTACCGCTTGTATTGATTCTGCTCCCGCTTCTTTCTTCAGCAGACATGGTATTCGGGAAGCTTGTGGATAAGCTGCCTAATCTGTTTATAAATGTTGACGCTGGTGAGATAATAGGAAGAACGATAGTCGCACTCGTTATTTTCTTCCTCTCCTTCAGCTATCTCTGGAGTCTTGGCCATAAAGAGCGCCCGGTCGATAATACAATGAACGGTATCGTTTTCAAAACGTCCGAACAGAAAAAGGTCTGGGATCCTGTCATAATAATTACTGTTACGGTTACTGTTGATATTTTGTACGTAATATTCGTAGTCATCCAGTTTGCTTACTTATTCGGCAGGTTCGGGCTTCCGGACGGGTTCACCTTTGCGGAATATGCTAGAAGCGGGTTTTTTGAACTGATTCTTGTTTCCCTGCTCAATATAGCCCTACTGGCAGTTACGCTCACATACACCAAAAAGGGCGCGGCAGGTTTGAATCTGGCTTTCAGGGCATTGAACAGCATAATGATCGGCTGTACAATTGTAATGCTAATATCGGCGCATTACAGGATGTCTTTGTACGAACAGGCTTACGGCTTTACTTTCCTACGCATAATGACCCATGCTTTCATGGTCTTCCTGCTTGTGCTCTTCGTTATCACGCTAGCCAGGGTATGGATCGACAGGCTGCCGCTCCTGAAGCCTTATATAGTCGCTGTAGTGATAGCGTTCACGTTAGTCAACTATATAAATGTTGATGAAATGATTGCAAAGAACAACGTCGAGAGATACTATACTACTAAAGAGATAGATATCGGCTATTTCCGAACCCTTTCGAGCGTCGTAGTCGATGATCTGAAGAAACTGGCGAAGGATAAGGATCCGAACATCTCGACAGAAGCCGTCGAAATGCTGAAGCAGAGAAAGGATGCGCTTTTGAGGATGAATAAAAACTGGCAGTCCTTCAATCTGACTAATTATCTGGCGCAAAGAGACCTTGAGAAGGGATGGTAGGGCATTGATCAGGTTGGCAAAGGGATTTTCATCGATAGCATTGCTGTTATTCACTATAATCTGGCTTGCCGGCTGTTTGTCCGCAGGCGAAAACTGGAACGCGGTCACGGCCGGAAGGCCTGTAATAGGTCTGACCGTTGAGAGAAGCGAGGATAAGGAAGTTGAATTGGATACACAGATACGGCTGCGAGTCAGTATCGATAACGGAAATATCCGGGTCACGCGCGGAAACGGAGACAAGCTTCTTATCAGGGAGACCCTGCGTATCAAGGGGCCTGCGTCGAAGGAGCGCCTCGGCGAGCTGCTGGATATGAGCAAAAGCAAGGTTGAGAGCGTCGCATACAGCGTCAATGTGGACCAAAGGCAGAGTAAGGAGATAAAACCACTGTATGGCATGGCAGACGACATAGAGTTAATTATACCTGAGGCAATAAACATGCTGAATATCTCGCTTAATAACGGCACAGTCGACATATCCGGTTTGGATGGGCTGAGGTCCGCCGAGCTTTCGACGGTGAACGGGCAGATTACTGTTTCCGAAAGCAGCTCGGACAGTATAAAAGTATCGGTCGACAAAGGAAATATAGATATGCAGGACTTCTCGGGCAGCGGCAGCTATGAATGTAAACGCGGAAATATCAACCTTAAGGCGGTTAAAGGCCCGGTAGATCTTACGTCGGTATCGGGTGACGCTACTATTGAGAACTCCGAAGGCGTCCTTAAATGCGATTTGTCCTCAGGGCGGCTGACAGTCAGGAATACCGGG
Source organism: Bacillota bacterium (assembly GCA_023439545.1). Classification (GTDB taxonomy): domain Bacteria; phylum Bacillota; class Clostridia; order Acetivibrionales; family DTU013; genus JAEYOM01. Next base: position 27,087 of record JAEXNT010000041.1, on the reverse strand, counting down.
ATAGGCAGCGGATCGGACCTTTACGCGTCGACAGGCAGAATAAAAGCGGAGCTGACAGGCCTGGACAGCGCCGGAAAGCTTTCCGTAAAATCCTCGGATGCAGACATACGACTTAAAATGCCTGAGAATAAAGGCTATTCACTGATCGCCAGATCGACCGGCGGCAAAGTGCGCAATAAAATGAACCCGTCTCCCGGAACATTGAAGAGATCGCCCACAGGCGAGGTTTATGGCGATGTTGCCGGAGGCGGCGTATCGATGGACGTCTATACCGACAGCGGCAGTATTACGCTGTATTAGCAGCTTTATCGGCAGGCTTTCCCAACTGACCCTGCAGCCAGTGTAAAAAAAGCATCAGCGATATTGCTTGCTGATGCTTTTCCATAGAGATATTATGGAAGGTGCTATGGCAGTTTTAAGAGGATTACGGCAGCATAGAGCTGCCCATCAGATATTTGTCGCACTCGCGCGCAGCGCCTCTGCCTTCGTTTATGGCCCATACGACCAGACTCTGTCCGCGGCGCATGTCTCCGGCAGCAAATACACCCTTTATATTGGTAGAGAAACTTCCATATTCGGCTTTTACATTCGAGCGGCTGTCCTGCTCGACATTCAAGGCTTTGAAAGCTGTTTCCTCAGGTCCGAGGAAGCCCATTGCCAGCAGTACGAGCTGTGCCGGGAAAATCTTTTCGGTTCCCGGGATATCTACGGGGATAAAACGCCCCGACGCATCCTTCTGCCAATCCACCTCAACCGTATGGACTTCCTTCAAGTTTCCGTTTTCATCCCCTACAAACTTCTTTGCCGTTATGCAATAATGCCTCGGATCGCTGCCGAACAGTGCGGCCGCTTCTTCCTGGCCGTAATCCGTCTTGAGGATCTTCGGCCACTGAGGCCATGGATTGTCGGGCTTCCTTTCCACCGGGGGCTGCGGCATGATTTCAAGCTGCATAACGCTCCTGCAGCCGTGGCGAATCGAGGTTCCCACGCAATCCGTGCCGGTATCTCCGCCGCCAATTATTATTACGTCCTTATCCCTGGCGTCTACATAATTTCCGTCTGCATGCTTCGAATCCAACAGGCTTTTGGTGTTTGCCTTAAGGAAATCCACAGCGAAGTAGATGCCCTTCAGGTTTCTCCCCTCGATAGGAAGATCCCTCGGTTTTGTAGCGCCGCAGCAGAATACGACGGCGTCGTATTCCTCAAGCAGCTTCTCGGATGCTATGTCCTTTCCGACTTCAACGCCGGTTCTGAACTCGATCCCTTCTTCTGAAAGCAGCTTGACTCTGCGCTCAACTATTTTTTTATCGAGCTTCATATTCGGTATGCCATACATCAGCAAGCCGCCTATCCTGTCATTGCGTTCAAAGACCGTCACCAGATGGCCGGCCTTGTTCAGCTGGTCCGCACAGGCCAGTCCCGAAGGGCCGGAGCCGACAACAGCCACTCTTTTGCCCGTTCGTATCTCCGGAAGCTCCGGCTTTATCCAGCCTTCCTTGAAAGCTTTTTCTATGATGGAGCATTCGTTGTTTTTGACAGTAACCTGCGGGTCGTTCAAGCCGACCGTACAGGACCCCTCGCATAATGCCGGGCAGACCCTTCCGGTAAACTCGGGGAAGTTGTTCGTTCTGAGCAGCCTCTTAACGGCTTCGTGCCAGTTGCCCTTGTACATCAGGTCGTTCCATTCGGGTATGAGATTGTTCAGCGGACAGCCCGATGCCAGCCCGTTTATCATGAGGCCCATATGGCAGAACGGAGTCCCGCAGTCCATACAGCGCGCACCCTGCATGCGCTGCTCCTTTTCAGGGAGATAAAGATGGAATTCCTCCCAGTCCTTGATCCTTTCCAACGGTTCGCGATCGGCCGGAACAATCCTCTTATATTCCATAAATCCGGTAGATTTTCCCATAACACTGCCTCCTTACAGCTTGCCTCGTTTCAGAAGCAACCAAAATCAATCGTCGTCTTCCGCCAGGCTTACATTTCCTTTATTTTCTTCAAAAGCGGCCAGGAGAGCTTCGTCTCCGCTCAACCCCGAATCCTGCATTTTCTTTATAGCCTTCAGCATCTTTTCATAATCCTTCGGCATTACCTTTACAAACATGGGCAGCATTTCGTCCCAGCTCTGCAATACTCTTTCGGCAAGCTTGCTGCCGGTGTATTCGAGATGCTTTTCTATCAATTCTCCGACCTTATCGATCTCGTCCTTATCTTCGAGCTTCTGCAGCTCAACCATTTCCTTGTTGCATTTTTTATTGAAAACACCCTTTTCATCGAGTACATAAGCGACGCCGCCCGACATGCCGGCAGCGAAGTTCCTTCCGGTCGATCCTAGGACGACGACGCGTCCGCCCGTCATGTATTCACAGCCGTGATCTCCCACCGCATCAACGACAGCCGTTGCACCGCTGTTCCTGACACAGAAACGCTCCCCGGCCATACCGCTGATATAGGCTTCGCCGCTCGTCGCGCCGTACAGGCAGACATTGCCTGTGATTATATTCTCCTCGGGAACAAAGACCGATCTTTTAGGAGGATGGACAACTATCCTGCCGCCTGAAAGACCCTTGCCGAGGTAATCGTTCGCATCGCCTTCGAGCGTGAGCGACAGGCCCCTGGGTATGAAGGCTCCGAAGCTCTGTCCGGCTGAACCTGTAAACTTCAGGCTTACAGTATCTTCGGGCAGACCTTTTTCACCGTATTTTTTAGTTATTTCACTGCCCAGGATCGTTCCTACGACACGGTCGGTATTCCTGATAGGCAGTTCGGCTGAAACCTTTTCACCTTTCTGGAGCGCGGGCCTGCATATTTCAAGCAGTACCTGCGTATCCAGCGTATCCGCGATCAGATGCTCCTGGCTCTTTATGCAATGCCTCGGTGAATCCTCAGGCATATCCGGCTGATAAAGTATCGTCGAAAGATCCAGTCCCCTTGATTTCCAGTGGAGAATTGCATTATTAGGTTCAAGTACTTCGCTGTGTCCGACCATTTCGTCAATTGTACGGAATCCTAGCTTGGCCATCCATTCGCGCATTTCCTGTGCGATAAAGCGCATGAAATTCACTACGTACTGCGGATCTCCGCAGAATTTTTTGCGCAGCTCCGGATTCTGAGTTGCGACGCCTACAGGGCAGGTATCGAGGTTGCAGACTCTCATCATTACGCAGCCGAGAGTTACCAGCGGAGCTGTTGCGAACCCGAATTCCTCGGCGCCAAGAAGCGCTGCGACAATTACGTCGCGTCCGGTCATCAGCTTACCGTCGGCCTCTATTACGATCCTGCTTCTCAAATCATTGAGCATCAGTGTCTGGTGAGTTTCAGCAAGGCCGAGCTCCCAGGGAAGACCTGCGTGACGTATGCTGCTCCTGGGCGAGGCTCCTGTGCCTCCGTCGTAACCGCTTATGAGCACTACGTCGGCGCGTCCCTTTGCGACGCCGGCCGCTACAGTTCCCACGCCTACTTCGGAAACCAGCTTGACGCTGATCCTGGCGTCGCGGTTTGCATTCTTAAGGTCATATATAAGCTCCGCCAGATCTTCTATCGAATAAATATCATGATGCGGCGGCGGTGAAATAAGTCCGACGCCCGCTGTAGAATGTCTTACCTTCGCGATCCACGGATATACCTTTGCGCCCGGCAGTTGTCCGCCTTCGCCGGGTTTTGCGCCCTGTGCCATTTTTATCTGAAGTTCCTTTGCATTCACCAGGTAATTGCTCGTTACTCCGAAACGGCCTGAAGCAACCTGTTTAATGGCGCTGCAGCGGCTATCGCCGTTACTGTCCGGCTTGAAACGTTCGGGATCTTCTCCGCCTTCGCCCGTATTACTTTTTCCGCCGAGCCGGTTCATCGCTATCGCCAATGCCTCATGAGCCTCCTTGCTAATGGAGCCGTAGGACATTGCGCCGGTCTTGAAGCGTTTGCAGATAGAATCTACGGATTCTACCTCTTCGATCGGAACCGAGGAGCGATCGTATTTGAATTCAAGCAGTCCGCGTATCGTACACTGCCTTTGCGTCTGTTCGTCCAGGAGCCTGGAATATTCTCCGAAGGTCCTGTAATCATTTGTTCTGCATGCCAGCTGCAGCTTGTGAATGGTTTCGGGGTTGTAAAGGTGATATTCCCCGTCCCTTCTCCACTGGTACTGCCCACCTGTTTCGAGCACTTCATCAGTGTTGCGCTCGTCGAATGCGTTTTTATGGCGTATCAATACTTCGCCCGCTATCACGTCAAGACCTATGCCGTCTATTCGGGAGGCAGTCTTTGTAAAGTACCTGTCTATGACTTCCTTGCTTATACCTACGGCTTCGAAGATCTGTGCTCCCTGATAGCTCTGCACAGTCGAAATACCCATCTTGGACAGCGTTTTTACGATACCTTTCACTGCAGCCTTTGTATATTTCTTCGAGCCATATTTAAGATGTGATTCCTTAAGCATGCCTTCTTTTACCATTCCGTCGATCGTCTCATATGCGAGGTAAGGGTTGATCGCCGAAGCGCCGTATCCTATCAGCAGTGCAAAATGATGGACCTCTCTGGGCTCGCCGGACTCAACTATTATACTGACTTTGGTGCGGGTACCTTCGCGAATCAGGTGGTGATGCAATCCGGAAACTGCCAGCAATGCAGGTATGGCAGCATATTTTCTGCTGACGCCCCTGTCAGAGAGTATCAGTATATTGGCGCCTTCCTTTATGGCATTCGAAGCGTCGCTGAATATTTCATCAAGAGCACGCTTCATTCCCTGCTCGCCGTTGTCTGCCTTAAAGAGCATCGGAAGGTTGAACGAACGGAAGCCCGGTTTGTTTATATCGCGAAGCTTTGCAAGCTCTTCGTTGGTTATGACCGGATATTTGACTTTTATCTGTTTGCAGCTCTCAGGCGTAGGCTGCACCAGATTGCCCTCGGAGCCTATAAAAGTTTCCGTCGCGGTTATGATTTCCTCACGCAGTGCGTCTATCGGAGGATTGGTCACCTGAGCGAACAGCTGCTTGAAGTAGTTGTAGAGAAGCTGCGGCTTATCGGACAGCACAGCGAGCGGAGTGTCGGTGCCCATCGCGCCTATTGCCTCCTGTCCGTCCGCCGCCATCGGTGCGATGATCTTCCTCAGCTCTTCGAAGGTATAACCGAAGATCTTCTGACGCTGCAGGAGCGTATTGTAATTCGTCTGTGGATACGGCGACAAAACAGGAAGGCTTTCCAGCTTGAGCACGTATTCATCAAGCCATTTGCGGTAAGGATGCTCCTGGGATATTTTATTTTTCAATTCATAATCATTTATGATGCGTCCTTCGACTGTGTCGATCAGCAGCATTCTTCCGGGTTTCAGTCTTTCCTTGTTCAGTATCCGTTCAGGCGGGATGTCGAGTACGCCTACTTCCGAGGCAAGTATGACCTGCCCGTCCTTTGTGACATAATAACGTGCGGGGCGCAGTCCGTTCCTGTCCAATACCGCGCCGACCAATGCGCCGTCGGTAAAGGCCATTGCTGCGGGGCCGTCCCAGGGTTCCATAAGGCTGCTGTGGAATTCGTAAAAGGCCTTTTTTTCGTCGCTCATGGTCTCATGATTCTGCCATGGTTCGGGTATCATCATCATCATGGAGTGGGGAAGAGAACGGCCCGAAAGAGTCAGAAATTCCAGGCAGTTGTCGAACATTGCCGAGTCGCTGCCATCGGGATTGATCACAGGATATATCTTTTTAAGGTCTTCACCGAACACTTCGGATTCCAGGGTAGCCTCACGGGCGGCCATCCAATTGACATTTCCGCGCAGAGTGTTTATTTCGCCGTTGTGTATGATGTAACGGTTCGGATGGGCCCTCTCCCAGCTTGGGAAGGTGTTGGTGCTGTAACGCGAATGTACGAGCGCCATTGCACTTTCGACATTTTCGCTTGTAAGGTCGGTATAGAATTCATCCACCTGATCTGCCGTTAGCATACCCTTGTAAACTATAGTTCCCGATGAAAAGCTGGCGGCATAGAAGGAGAGCTCTTTCTGGACAGCCGCCTTTTCAATGCGTTTGCGAATAACGTACAGCTTTCGTTCAAAAGCGAGCTTGTTCTCGATGGCAGGGTTTTTCTCTATTATGACCTGCTTGATGAAGGGCATGGATGCGAGGGCTGTTTTTCCCAGGGAAACCGGATTTGTCGGCACATCCCTCCAGCCAAGTACCTTCTGTCCCTCATCTTCAATTATTCTATCGATGATTTTGATCATTTCACTGCGATTTTTGGCATCGTTGCTTAGAAATACCATTCCTATGCCATAACCGCCCTGTTCGGGAAGTGTGGTACCTGATTTTTTACATTCGCTTTCAAATAACTTGTGAGGGATCTGGATCAGGATTCCCGCGCCGTCGCCCGTATTGTTTTCGGAACCGCTTCCGCCTCTGTGGGAGAGGTTTACGAGAATGGTGAGCGCCTGCCTGATAATCTTGTGGGATCTGGTTCCGTCTATATTTACCACGAATCCGATACCACACGCGTCATGTTCATTCTGCGGGTCGTAAAGACCCTGCTTTCCGGGCAGTCCGTTGGATGCCAGCCTGTTCTGCGGGCTATAAAGCCTCTGCCCCTCCGGTACATTGCCCTGATCACTTTGCTTCATATTTAACACCCTTTCCATAATCGCTGCTACAAAAACTCTGCCTCAGTCGCCAAAAAAGTATATAAAAAAAGCACATAATAAGAACTATATGCCTCACCGTTGAGTATAATCCAATTTTACCCGACATGCTCCATTGCATGCCCGCTTTATATAAATATGGCTCTTTAAGTACCATAAACCTTATAGTGTTTTTAATTATAACAGGGGATAATGGAATAATCAATAGATTTAAAAATATTTTGCAGGATGTTTATGACATTCCTGCATAACTTAATAAAACCATAAGATTTTATTGAAGGAAGAAAGCAAGATCACGGCTAGATTAATTAAGCTGGATATTAGTATTTGCGGTTTGTACCGGTTTCTGTCAAAACTCTGAAATTTACTGCCTACCTTCTTTATGATGAAATAAATTTGAAGTATAATTGCAAGAGCGGAAATACCTTTCAGCAAAACAGTATCCAGAAAGAACGCGCAATATATCAAATACACCATGACAAGCAGGTTGTACGCTACGCTCATGCCCGTTCCCAAAAGGCGTATATCGATATCGATCATATCCTCGAGTTCATCTTCAAGCTCTTCGTCGTTTTCACGCCCGGCGAAACCTTTACCGGACAGCAGGCTGTAAATCTGTCTGCAGGAAACAGCGGCAATTATGATTGACATAATAACGAAAAAGATCTGGTGATCCGAAAATATCGCTATCACAGGAAACACAAGTATTAAAAGAAATATCAGTACGCTGCCCTTTGACTGCATCGTTAGCTCCTGAAACCCGAAATAATAAACTACTCCATTATACACTAAAAAAACATATTCAGATACCTGAAATTTATGTCGGACAATTGCATCGAGCGGCGCTGTCACGTAAGTAAACACGGCGGAACCCGGCATATGCCGTTGTATAATATATCGGCTATTCTGCAATGCTAATAATGATATTTCACATAATAAAAATGAAGCTTCATAAGAAGGAGGATGTATTATGTCAAAAACGGTTGTGGGATTGTTCGACAATCATGATCATGCCGAAACGGCAGCGCGTCAGGTCAGGGATCAGGGCCTGCGTACTGATGACATATCCATCGTCGTAAAGCATGGCGATGTGGATGAAGGTGAGCGCGGCGCTACAATGGGACGGGATGTGAATGATAATATATCGGATGGAGTAGTGTCGGGCGGTGTACTCGGAGGCATAGCGGGGCTGTTGATCGGAGCCGGCAGCATGGTGATACCGGGCCTTGGCATAATAGCTGCTGCAGGACCTATTACGGGCCTTCTATCGGGAGCGGTTACCGGCGGCATAGTAGGCGGACTGATCGATCTGGGTATACCGGAGAGCAGGAGCAAGGAATACGAAAGTGAATTGAAAAGAGGCAAGGTTTTATTCAGTATGAAAACAGACGATGACAAGGTCGGCAGGATAACTTCCATATTGAGAAATTCCGGCGCTTCAAGTGTTGAAACCTATTGATCCATAATGGAAAAGCATGTGACCGTTAAGCGCATTTCTATAGGGACATATAATGAACCATGGGTAAGGCAGACAGCAGATTAAACTGTCTGCCTTTTCCGTTTGTATCAAAACCTTCGTTTTTATTAAAATTAAAAAAACTCTTGCTTGTGACGTAACGTAATGTTTTATACTTTAAGTGAGGTGATGACAAATGAGTTGTGAGAGACTGTTTACTGTGGGTGAATTAGCCAGGCAGTGCGGCATTACAGTACGAACGTTGCAGTTTTATGACCGGAGCGGGTTGCTGTCACCAAGCCGGTACTCCGATGGCGGGAGACGCCTTTATGGCATGGACGATCTTTCACGCTTACAGCAGCTTCTTTTTTACAAAGGGTTTGGCTTCTCTCTTGATGAAATTCGTGACAGGCTTATGGTGATAAATTCTGCACAGGATTTTGCGGAAGTTTTAAATAAGCAAAGAAAGATCGTTGAAAAGCAGATCGAGTACTTAACAGAAACAGTTAAGCTTATGAATATAGCCATCAGCGAAATCAGCCAAAATGAAAACGTTACAATGGATGTGGTCATCGCCATTTTAAACGCGACAAGGCAAGGTAAGTTCTTTTCTTATGTAATAAAGCATTTTAAGCAGGAAGAAATCAAAACTCTATTGTCTGTAGCCGGCTCGCATATAGGGACCGATTTGCCCGGGGATATTTTCATAACATTGCTGAAACGCCTGAAAGAGTTGCATGGACGCAAGGCAGACCCGAACGGACCCGAGGGTCAGAAGCTTGCCGGTGATTGGTGGGATATGGTAATGACTCTTACTGGCGGCGATCAAGAGCTTATATCCACGATTCTCACGGCAGGAAATGATATGGGAAGCTGGCCGGAAGAGGTCGGAGATGTGAACCTGGCTATTCAAGAGCTATTGAAACCGGCGTTGATGAGCTTTTTCAGCCACAAAGGGATAACGGTTTTACCCGGAACGTGGGGCGCAGCCGGCTGATATAACCGTGAAAACGGCAGCGCAGGCGGACGCGATGCATATCCGGAGGCTTGTGGTCTTTAGTCTGAATCCTTAATGAGAGTGAGGTATATTAAATGCATGAAAAAACAGTAAATAAAAAAGTCACCGTCATACCGTTCGTCCTACGCTTTACTGCTGTTCATTTCGTTACGTATCTGGTGTTCGGCGTATCATTTATGCTGCTGACCAATTATTTCGAGTACTTTGATGCCGATCCGCTTTTAAGCCTTGTAATGAGACCGTCCGACGATCCTATGGTTCAGTCCAGTGTGTTTTTTCAACTGGGCAGAGGGGTGCTTCTGGCTCTGGCGATTTTCCCGTTTAGGGAGGTATTGCTTGAGCGGCGCCTCGGTTGGTTGAAACTATTTTTCATGTTGTTTGCCCTGACCGGTATAGGTGCGGTCATCACAGGACCAGGTTCAATCGAGGGGTTTATCTATACCAAATTCTCCTTTAACCCGTTAATCGGCTATCCGGAAGTAAGTTTGCAGATGCTGGCATTCTCTTGGCTGTTCTGCCGCTGGCAGGGAAGAAAAAGCATTTTGAATGTGAAGCGAAATATTGAGCTGGAAAAGATCACCTAAATAAAAGCTTTTCTTTTGATCCCGTGCTTTTTTATAGGCTACAGCTCAACCCACGCCCTGGATCCCGAAGACTTGTAAAGCGCTTGTATCAGCCTGATCGTCTCTATGCCCTGGCTGCCGTCTACGGCAAAAGGCTTGCCCGTAAGCAGGCTATCATAGAAATCTTCTATCAGTGCGGCGTGCCCGGCGCCATAATAAGCTTTTTTCCCGGTTTTGGGATGTACGTCGGTAATGATTTCAGATTCGCCGCTCTTATATTTTACAGTAAGATCCCCGGACAGAGTCATAACGGCGTTTTCACAAACCAGCTGCAGCTCGACCGGCGTGTCGGCATAGCTGTTCGTTGCGAAGAAGAAGCCGCGCGCTCCGCTTTCGAATAGTATGGTCGCTTCTGCAGTGTCTTCGACTTCTATTACATCTTCAAGGAACCTTGTATCTGTGTTACCCTTGATTTTTACCGCTTTACCCGCGAACCAACTTAAAAGGTCGAGAGTATGTATCGACTGGTTGATCAGTACTCCTCCGCCTTCCTTGGCCCAGGTGCCTCTCCAGGGAGCGCTGTCGTAATAATCCTGCCCTCTGAACCATGTGACGGACGCCTTTGCCGCAACTATCCTGCCGGCTTTTCCTGATTCCAGCAGCATTTTTATGTATCTTGAAGTAGTATTGTAGCGATTCTGAAAACAGACGCCGAGCTGCCGGCCTGTTTCTGCGGAAATGCTCCTCATCTCTATGCAATCTTCGACGTTTATAGCCATCGGCTTTTCAGTCAGTACATGCTTCCCAGCCTTCATCGCTTCTATCGCCATAGGTGCGTGCAGATAATGCGGGGTGCAGATATGTACGACATCTATTTCCGGGTCTGCCAGCGCGTCCCTGTAATCAGCCAGGGCTTTACAGCCGTATTTGTGCGCCGATGCTTCCGACTTTTCCGCATTGGTATCGACAACTGTCTTCAATTCCGCATGAGGATAATTTGCCAGTGCGTCTGCATGCAGACTGTGAATAATGCCGCACCCTATGATTGCTGCTTTGTAGATTTTCAATATTCCCACCTCTGCGATGATGTTTATGGTTTCTTATATCAGCTACTGGTTTATTCGGGAATACCTTCGTCAACGATTTCATCAACAACAGGCTCGGTATCCGGCGGAGCAGAAGGTTCTGAAACAGAGGGAGCCTCTGACGGCGTTCCGGTCTGCGGTGGTACGGTGATCGCACCGGGGGTCGTTGTCGGGGCTCCTTTTTTACCGACCCATATCTCTTCTGTACAGGGTTTATAAGTGCTTGTGTGGAGCTTGGTCTGTGAAATGACCTTGCCGCCCATCTTTACCGTTTTATAGGTTTCTACGACATATCCATCCGAACCTTCCTGTTTTATTTTCGTCTTGCCATACGGGAGATTCGGATCGTCGAAGTATTTTATCTCATGGGGGGTATGACTCAGTGTCTTGCCGCTGATAATGACGGACTTCCCGGGAGCTTCGTTCGTACCCGTCATCTTGAAGGATATCTTGTTGCCGCTTACTGATGCATTCAGCCTGATGGGCCACTTGGTCGAATTGACGAACCTGAAATCCGTACCGCCGTAATATGCGGTCGCATCCTGGCCCAGCGGCACATAACCCACCGTAAAGGAATGACTCCTTCTTTCATTTACCTTGAGATCAGCTTTGAGAATGGCGTTGTACATTGTAGTCGAGACCTGGCATATACCGCCTCCGATACCGTTCTCGACCCTGCCGTTGATATATACGTGGGCTTCCTTATAACCATGCTCGACATCCCTGGGCCCGACGACCTTGTTGTAGGAGAACTCATCTCCGGGAAGCAGTATTAGTCCGTCAATCTTGGCCACGGCGAGCCCCATGTTGTATTTCCTGTTCCTGCCGTTCTCGGTCGCTGTTGAAAAAGTAGTGCTGTATGAAGCCAGTTCATCCTTGAAAAGCATGGTTGAAACTATATCGGATGTGATTTCCGGTTTGGTGAAGGTGACAGGCAGGGTTCTTTCAATATCCTCTGTCTTTTCAACTTCGGCAACGATGTTTGCCAGCGCGGTTTTGTCAATCTCTCTGCCCATTAAATGCGGTACCATGACCAATTGTGAATTCTCCACTTTATATCCTGCATCGACAGGTTCGCTGACGATCTGGTTGTAAAGATCATCGACGTTGAACTTTGCAGGGTTGGTTATCATCACCTGTGGCTCTATGGTTCCGCCTTTACGGCTTTCTATCATATCTTTTACGAGATTTGCCGTTTCGGTTCTGTCTATACTTTCGCCATGATTGCCGGACCTTATGACAACGCTGCTATCCGTTATAATCAGCGAGTTTTCCTTTACACTTTTAAATTTATTTACGGAAAATCTGGTGACAAAATTATCGATCTTAGCCTGGTCAAAGGACTGCAGGACACTGATCTGAGTGCCTTTCATGCCCGCTTTTGCGATATCATAAAGGCGCGCGAACACGTTTCCTGCCCGGCCGATTGAGTATGCATCCTCAGCCGCACGCTTCACGTCGTATTCTACCCCAAGCTCGGGGTATGACGCCTTCAACTTGGAGTCGCCGGCTTTAAGTGTAATTTCCATGTCCTCGGCGGGTTTACTCAATTCAGCTTCCAGGAGCTGCCGGACCGCCGGTCTGTCGAGCCCAGATACATCCAGGCCGTCGACGGTCACGCCTTTATAGATCCCATCGTTCTGAAGAGTCATGTATGCGAACACGGAAGCGGATAAAAGCATCAGAGCCGCAACTGCAAGTAAAGCTATCAAAACTCTTTTGCTTTTATTTTTTCTTGGACGCTTGACTTGTACCTCAGGTTCCATTTTTGACGAACACCTCAAATATGTTGTTTTGGCATCGTTAAAATATAACTTCCGCTAATCTTTTCCGGAAAACTTCGCTAACCGGGCTGCATGTGCGAGCAGCAAGCGTAGCTTGCGACCAGTCCGCTCCATTCTCCATAAAAGAAGCGGAAGTAATATTTTAGCCGAGCCTTAATTGTCGAAACTTCTATATTTATAATGGTTTGACGGTACTATTATCGCAATTGTTTCTTTAAAACACAATATATTATACAAAATATATATTACAATTTGATTACCAGAGTTTCAAAAATTCAATACAATAGTAGAAATTCATTCTGAAATGTATTAGGATAAAGTAAACGGGGACGCTCCTGCAGAGGTACTCCGGAGGAAATAGATTAAAGGACTTACATAACAGCATGAATTTATTTAATGGGGACGAATTCCGGAACATATGTCAAAAATATAGTACGGGTAATGCCGCTGTAAAGGACGTCAATATACACTATGCCGCCCCGAATTATTTCAATAGGCTCAAAAGCGTGGTGCAAAGGGATAGGAGAGGCGAAGTGGTTTTTTGTGTTATCAGGCCCGGCGGCAGGATCATAACCGTTACTTGCAGCGAATATCCGGAGAATGTTTACAGAATACCGACGGGCGGGATAGGCCACAGGGAGGATATACTGGAGGCAATTTTCCGTGAGGTTAAGGAAGAGCTCGGGCTGGAAGTCAGGATCCGCTCTTTTGCGGGAGTCGTGCGTATCTGTTTTGAACACGAAACAGAGAGTGTGATGTTCTATTCCTACATTTTCATTCTCGACGAAACCGGAGGCAGACTGCTGGAAGACGCAAGCGACGACGAAGTCAGCAATGTGAGGGAAGTTGAACTGGAAGAACTCGAACAGATCACCGGAGAGCTCGGCTGTCTCAGCGGGAAATGGCAGGACTGGGGAAAATTCAGGCAGGTGACCACGGGTGCGGTTCTTAACTTCCTGAGAAGCGGAAGTATATAACTGTCAAATTGTGCCTATACTTATAGTGAATTGGAAATTTCTATAAGAAGGTGCAATCCGTGAATACCGAGATCGTAAAATATGAAAGGCAGGACAGCGGGAACCGTCTGAAGCCCAAAAAAGTCAAGGACGCCGTTCTTTCACGAATCCCTGCGCGGGCAAAGCTTACAGCAGAGGAGAAGGACATCCTGGAAGCCGCGTTGGAAGCGCGTGATGAATGGATCGATACGAGCGCAAATTTCGAATATGTATCCGAAGAATTGCTGGTAGATTATTATATTTACAGGCTAAAGGCCTGTGAAGCGCGATATACGTATTTTGTAAGGCTTGCCAAAGAAAAAGGCCTGTCTCATTTTATTTGATGGAACATAGCGAAGAATTGCCGGCACAATAAGCATGAGTCTTGTTCAAAAATTAAGGGCGCCCGATGTGCCCTTAATTTTTATTTAAGTCATAATTCTTTCCTTGTACAAGTATATATTATGTATAGTGCAGTCTCTATGTATGTATTGGATTTGGGAATCGGTGTGATAACATGTTGGATTATGGTGTTATACTTGCATATATTGTAGGCATACTGCTGCTCTTCATTCTCGGCAGGCTGCTCGTGGTACCGCTGAAGGTAGTCCTGAAGCTCGCTCTGAATGGATTGGCCGGCGCTGCTGCGATCCTGGTCGTAAACTGGGTGGGATCGTTTTTCGGCTTTCACCTGGCGCTTAACATATATACGGCCTTCATAGCCGGCACGCTTGGCATACCCGGTTTCATCCTGCTTATCATTCTAAAGCTGTTATTTGGCTGAAATGGATGTCAATCTATTTTAAATATCTTTATGGCATCCTCCAGCTTTTCAGCATCCTGCTTCAGCATAATAGCCGATTCCTGCAAGCGTTCCACAGAATCAACCTGGTTCTGAGTAGTTGCATTCACTTCCTCCGAAGACGCCGAGGTTTCTTCCGTAATGGCAGAGATACTCTGGATCGCATTCAATGTATCGTCCTTTGCTGTTTCTATTGTCTTCAACCGTTTTATTATATCGTTAAGATTGCCGGCAAGGTCATTTACATGTCTGTTTATATTGTCGAATACGCTTACCGTCCTTGTTAAAGCTTCCGTCTGGGAAGCTACTATGCTTTCGGCCTTTTCTGCCGTATTTACGGTTTCCTTGTTTTGCATGTCTATATCTTTTACTGTGTTCTGTATCTGCTTTGCGGCGGTCAGGCTTTGATCGGCCAGTTTCCTTATCTCATCCGCTACAACTGCAAACCCGTGGCCCGCTGCTCCGGCTCTTGCCGCCTCTATTGACGCGTTAAGGGAAAGAAGAGTCGTCTGAGATGCAATATTGTTGATCAGGTTGACAAAGCTCTCTATTTTCTTGGATCTGGAGCTGAATTCCTGTATTTTGAGTACGATATCCTGTGTAATTTCAGAGGTCGCCTTCGACTTGTCATTCAATTCATCGATGATCTGCATGCCCTCACTGGCTACGGATTGGGTATTATTTGCGATACGCCCGATTTCATTTGCATTGCTGTACACCTGATTGATCTGATCGGACAAATTGGACATTTGAACAAAACAGTGCTCGGAATCTCCTGCCTGTTGAATGATTCCCTGCCCGATTTCATCGACTGTTCTCGATATTCCCCTGGTTGCTTCCAACAGGTCGCCCGCGGTAGTTGACAAACTTACTGCGGATCCGCTGACTGTGCCGCCTACCTGTTTTACTTGCCCTATCAGGGTGCGCATATGTTCCATCATATCGGAAATACCATTAGACAAAGATAGAAACTCATCCTTTCTCCTTGTATCGAATTTCACAGTCAGATCGCCCTTGGACACCTGTAAAATTGATTTTTTCAGAGAGCTGATCGACCTGCTGATCCCGCCGGTAATTAACAATACTATGATTATTGCAATTATGCATGACAGTGATACGAATACTATGCTTAATGCCTTGATAGCGCTCACCTTGCTGAGGATCGTTCTCTTTGGGATCAGGACGCAGACGGTTCCGGAAACGTCCGCAAATTTACTGTAGACGAATAAATAGTCTTTCCCGTTGTATTTTTGATAAGAATAATCGCTTGGCTTATCGGATTCCAATGCCTTCTTATAATAGGGCAGACTGGTAAAAATACTTGCTGCGTCAGTATCTGATACCGTTTCCCTTCCGTCTGCCGATATGAATCCCAAAATACTTCCTTTCCCCATATCATACCCTGCAAACATATCCTCGATCTGTTTGGATGAGACGTCGACGACAAGATAGCCCTGACCGACGCCTATTTTTGTAACAAAGGAAGCTGCGTAGCCGTCCTTGCCATAGACATTGCCGCCTGTCGGCATAGCCTTGTCCAGATCGGAATGGTCGCCCATCCAAAAAGACTGAAGCTTCTTTGTTTTAAATTCATTGCCGATTTTAGACTGGGTTACCTGACTGTATAGATTGCTGTTAATTTCACCTATAGTGGACATGTCAACCCCGTTCTTGCCGATCACGTGGATTTCCGAAATGAAGTTATTGCCTGTTGCGATAAGAGATATCCTGTCGTGCGTGTCATCATATGTTTTAATACTGCCCATGGCATCATCATAGCTTAAACCGAAAAACTTTTTGAAATTGATATCCTGCGTTATCTCCAATGACGATTTTTCTATCATATTGAAGCCCAGGTTCATATATTTGCATATTGCATCCATGGTGTCCAATGAGCTGATTTCATAATTACTGATAAGTGCATCCGCTGATTTATTATAAGACACTATGCCATAAACAGCCAGCAGAAGGATTGGAACTAAAAGACCGAGGGCCAGTTTGACTTTGATGGTCTGAAATTTTCTGAAGAATCCTGAAATACCTT
This sequence comes from Bacillota bacterium, assembly GCA_023439545.1. Lineage (GTDB taxonomy): Bacteria > Bacillota > Clostridia > Acetivibrionales > DTU013 > JAEYOM01. The sequence goes on along the minus strand of JAEXNT010000041.1, from coordinate 10,718 downwards.
TTCTGCCATTTTTAGCTGGGTTTTTACCGGAACTATTTTGTGAATTGTTTCTACGTGGGTTTAAAATGCTCGTCAGCTTTACGACGATGTTTTTAAAGTCCATATATACCCCCCATTTCTTCATGTAAAAGTAATTGAAGGCCGGATTCACTTTTCTCGGTTAATAATATGTATACTATTGGTGAAAACTTGGGATTGTTAGAAACTACCAGCTGTTATACTGAACGATTTTTCTTTTGGTAATTACCATTATACTGCATTTTTCCTATTTTTTAAACTTTTTTTGAAATTTGTCAACTCGCTTTACCAGGAATTATTCAATTTTTTGAATCTATATGGGAGCAGTCAAACTTGGAAGTTGCTGCCTGTTACAATTAAATATGACGACGTAAATAGCACTTCACAAATTCTGTTTATAATGTTAAAATAAAATCAGCGTAATGCTCAACATTGTATACAATATACAATATAAGCTGTAAGGGTTCGTTTAAAACCCCGTATCCATCCTGTACAGCCGATATTCTTTATGTATATGTAAATAAAAATTTTATGGGGAATTAGTAAAGGGGAGAGATTTAGATGGGTAAAAACATGAAAACCATGGACGGAAATACGGCGGCGTCTCATATAGCCTATGCATTTACCGACGTCGCAGGCATTTATCCGATTACGCCTTCTTCTGTAATGGCGGAACATGTGGATGAATGGGCTGCAACCGGCAGAAAGAATATTTTCGGCCAGGAAGTAAAAGTTGTTGAAATGCAGTCCGAAGCCGGCGCTGCAGGAACAGTACACGGATCCCTCACGGCAGGCGCGTTGACTACTACCTTTACGGCGTCGCAGGGCTTGCTCCTGATGATACCGAATCTTTACAAGATCGCCGGAGAGCTGCTCCCGGGCGTATTCCACGTGAGCGCCAGGGCGCTGGCAAGTCATGCGCTGTCGATATTCGGAGACCATTCCGACGTTATGGCGTGCCGCCAGACCGGTATGGCCCTGCTTGCAGAAAACAGCGTACAGGAAGTCATGGACCTTGCAGCCGTAGCACACCTCACTGCGATAAAGAGCAGAGTCCCGTTCATCAACTTCTTCGACGGTTTCAGAACCTCTCATGAGCTTCAGAAGATAGAGGTTCTCGAATATGATGAACTTGCAAAGCTTGTCGACTACGATGCAGTAAAAGCATTCAGAAAAAGGGCGTTGAACCCCGAACATCCTTCCATTAGAGGAACCGCTCAGAACCCGGATATATTCTTCCAGGCTCGTGAAGCTTGCAACACCTACTACGATGCGGTGCCCGCGGTAGTAGAAGAGTATATGGAAAAAATCAATAAACTGACCGGCAGGAACTACGGCCTCTTCAATTATTATGGAGCACCCGATGCTGACAGGATAATTGTTGCTATGGGTTCAGTCTGTGAAACTATTGATGAGACCATCGATTATCTCATGGCGAAGGGAGAAAAGGTCGGTGTTGTCAAAGTACACCTCTACAGGCCTTTCTCAGTGAAACACCTTCTGAAGGTCATTCCGGAAACGGCAATGAAGATAGCTGTCCTTGACAGAACCAAAGAGCCCGGCGCGCTTGGAGAACCCCTGTACCAGGATGTCTGCACAGCTCTGTTTGAAAGCGGTATGTCTCCTGTCATCGTAGCGGGACGTTACGGTCTCGGTTCCAAGGATACCACGCCCGCACAGATCGTTGCTGTTTACGACAATCTTAAGGCAAAGAGCCCGAAGAATCACTTTACAATAGGTATAGTCGACGACGTCACCAAGCTCTCACTCGACGCCGGAGAAGAACTCGAAACCGCTCCCGAAGGAACAGTAAGCTGCAAATTCTGGGGACTCGGTTCCGATGGTACCGTCGGCGCCAACAAGAACTCCATCAAGATCATAGGCGACCATACCGACATGTATGCGCAGGCATATTTCGCATACGACTCCAAGAAGTCGGGCGGCGTTACGATCTCGCACCTCAGATTCGGTAAAAAGCCGATTCATTCGACATACCTCATCAACAAGGCTGACTTCGTAGCATGCCACAATCCCTCATACATCGGTAAATATGACATGATCAGCGACCTCAAGGACAACGGAACATTCCTGCTGAACTGCGGCTGGTCTGCGGAAGAGCTCGACGAAAAGCTGCCCGCCGACATGAAGAGGTTTATAGCAAAGCATAATATCCACATGTATACTCTCGACGGCGTTTCAATAGGCAAGGAGATCGGCCTCGGAAGCAGGATCAACATGATCATGCAATCCGCTTTCTTCAAACTGGCCAAGATCATACCTCTCGACGACGCTGTCAAATATATGAAGGACGCAATACTGAAGACCTACGGCAAGAAGGGTGAAAAGATAGTCAACATGAATTACCTCGCAGTTGACAAGGGCATCGAAGCTTTGAAGAAGATCGATGTGCCTGCAAACTGGGGTATGGCTAAGGATGAGGCTGCTGCTACACGCGACGTACCGGGATTCATAAGCAATATACTCGAACCCGTCAACGGACAGCGCGGTGACAAGCTCCCTGTCAGCACTTTCGTAGGCATGGAAGACGGCACATTCCCGAATGGTACTTCAAGGTACGAAAAGAGGGGCATAGCTGTTGATGTTCCGGAATGGCAGATGGACAAGTGTATCCAGTGCAACCAGTGTTCTTACGTTTGCCCGCATGCTGCAATCAGGCCGTTCCTGCTCGATGAAGCTGAAGTGAAGAAGGCGCCCGAAGGCTTTGCATCGAAGAAGGCAATAGGAAAAGGCCTTGAAAACTTGAATTTCAGAATTCAGGTCTCCGTCCTCGATTGCGCAGGCTGCGGAAGCTGTGCAAATGTCTGCCCCGCAAAGGAAAAGGCATTGATCATGAAGCCGCTTGAGACCCAGATGGAGCAGGCAGACAACTGGGAATTCGCCATGACTGTCGAGCCTAAGAATCCTATTGGTGAAAGCACGGTAAAGGGCAGCCAGTTCCAGGAACCCATGCTCGAATTCTCCGGCGCATGCGCAGGCTGCGGTGAAACTCCGTACGCCAAGCTTATGACCCAGCTTTTCGGGGACAGGATGATGGTTGCAAATGCGACAGGCTGTTCGTCGATCTGGGGCGGCAGCGCACCGTCCATGCCTTACTGCTCGAACAAGAAAGGTTTCGGACCTTCATGGGCAAACTCGCTGTTCGAGGATAACGCCGAGTTCGGATACGGTATGTTCCTTGCTGTGAAGCAACTCAGGAGCAAGATAGCCGACAACTGCAGGAAGGCCCTTGAAAAGGATCTGCCGGCTGATGTGAAGGCAACTCTCACGAACTGGCTCGATACCATGGAAGATGGCGAAGGCTCGAAGAAAGCTTCGGCCGAGGTCAAAGCCGTATTGAGCGCATACCTGCCGAAGGCTTCCGATGAAGAAGTAAAGGCTGTTCTTTCAGATATAATGGAAAAAGAAGAATTCCTGGTGAAGAAGTCCCAGTGGATCCTCGGCGGAGACGGCTGGGCTTACGATATAGGCTTCGGCGGTCTCGACCACGTTCTTGCTTCAAACGAAGACGTCAATATTCTCGTATTCGATACCGAAGTATATTCGAATACCGGCGGACAGTCTTCCAAGTCCACGCCTACCGGCGCTGTAGCACAGTTTGCAGCATCCGGCAAGGTAACAAAGAAGAAAGACCTTGGTATGATTGCGATGTCCTACGGTTACGTTTACGTAGCACAGGTAGCCATGGGTGCAAACCAGAGCCAGCTGATCAAGGCCATGATCGAAGCGGAGAAGTACCATGGACCGTCTCTCATAATCGCTTACGCTCCATGCATCAACCACGGACTCAAGCTTGGAATGGGTCAGTCGCAGCTCGAAGAAAAGAATGCTGTCGAGGCAGGTTATTGGCACCTTTACAGGTTCAATCCGACGCTCAAGGACGAAGGAAAGAATCCTTTCGTACTCGATTCCAAAGAGCCTACTGCATCGTATAAGGACTTCATAATGAGCGAGGTCAGATATTCTTCACTGACCAGAGCATTCCCGGAAAGAGCCGAAGCTCTGTTCGAAGCGGCACAGAAGAACGCTCAGGAACGTCTGGAAACCTACAAGAGGCTGGCAAACGGCTGATTTTAGACGTAATAAGCAATATTGAAAAGGAGAGCCCTGTTGGGCTCTCCTTTGTTTTTAGCGGATTAAGCAGGATCGACAGGTCTCGCCCGCATTTCTACGAGGCGTGCTTCTTACAGTCTGTCTGCGACGGAACTGTTGCAGACATATGCCGGCCTCACTAGTACTCCTGATTTTTATCCACCCTGCTGCATCCTCATCACGCTCACAATAAGCGAGTATAATGCAGACGCAGTTATACCCAGTATTACCAGAAGCATCGTGACCGACGCTGCGCCCCAGAAAACATGGCTGTCAAAGACCGTCTTCTTCTTTTTCCCGAGGGGCTTTTTCCCATGCCTGCTTTTCAGAAACCACCAGTTATAGATGCTAAAACACAGTAGAATTATCAATACGAATAGAACAAGCAATTTTACTCCCATATCCGGACCCTTTCGATAAAACTGATTCGAGAATTATATTTCCAATTTCAATATACGATATTTTTATATCGTATGTCTATACTTCCATCGGGGGAGACATGACATATCACTCTTCTATTAGGGATTTGCGCGGCATATAATTTATTGTTTCGCATCCATACGCAATCAGGAGATCCCAGTGTTCAAAAAGGCCGGAGGTTAGCCATGCAGGGAATGGAAAGAGAAATTGCCGATAATTATGGACTGGAAGTAAAGAATCTGTTTCCATACAAGGATACATTTATGATCGTAACCGCACAGGGGCGCAAGGTCATAAAAAAGATACCTTTTTCGGTCGACAGATTGAGATTTGTACATGGTGCAAAGGAGCACCTGGCTTGTAATGGTTTTGACAATACCGACAGGTATATTTGCACATTATCGGGAGAACCGGGATTTATGTACAATAACGCCTGTTATACTCTGACGGAATTTTCTGAAGGCCGCGAGAGTAATTTTGACAGTGACAATGATGTAAAAAGGGCTGCACTCGTCCTGGCCGACCTGCATAAAGCGTCAAAAGGATATTCTGCTCCCGAAAACAGCAAAGTGCAGGATGATCTGGGCAAGCTTCCGGGGTTTTTTGCAAAACGCCTTGATGATATAAAGAAGATGAAGAAACAGGCAAGGAAGGGTAAAAGCAGGTTCGATCAGCTTTTTCTGCAGTATGTCGACTATTTTATCGAACTGGGTGAAAAAGCGTCACAGGAACTTGAATCGTCCGACTATGCTCTTATAACCGAAAGAACAAGGAAAGAGGGGCTTTTCTGTCATCATGACTACACCCACCATAATATCCTTATGGAAGGTGAAAAAGTTATCGTAACAAACTTTGACTATTGCTGTCATGAACTGAGAGTGTACGATATAGCCAATTTCATACGCAGAAAGATGCGCAAGTGCGATTGGGACATATCCAAAACGGAGCTTATAATACAATCCTACAATTCGGTTGAAACCTTGAACAGCGAGGAACTGGCCGTCATGAAGATCATACTTCAGTTTCCTCAGAAGTTCTGGCGGGTTGTCAACCGCTATTACAACAGCAGGCGCAGCTGGTCCGAGAAGAGCTTCATCATGCGTCTGCAGGAGGTAATCGATGAAGTTGAGCCTCTGAATACCTTCTTATCAGGTTACCAGAGAATATTTTTATAAATCGGCTGGAAACACGGTGGGGCAAAGTCCCTGTCCCCCTGTCCCACTAAACAGCGGGAGGGGGCGAAACAAAAGGACCGTCCCCCTGTTTCGCCGTCAGAACAATCCGGTAATTATACCGTTCTCGTCTATATCTATTTTTTCAGCTGCGGGGACCCTGGGCAAGCCAGGCATTGTCATGATCTCGCCAGTCAGGGCAACTATGAAGCCTGCGCCTGCCGAAACCTTTATTTCACGGACATTGATCTCGAAATTCTCCGGCCTTCCGAGCATATTCGGGTTATCCGAAAGCGAGTATTGAGTCTTCGCCATGCATATCGGAAGCTCGTCGAGGTGCATTTCTTCAAGCTTTTTTATGGCTTTGTCGGCTGCAGGTGTATAGGTAACGCTGCGTGCTCCGTATATTTCCCTTGCAATTTTCTCTATTTTGGCCTTTACAGGGGCTTTTACATCGTAGAGGGTCCTGAAGCCCGACGGAACACTATGGATAACGTGTACAAGCTTTTCAGCCAGTTCCTTTCCGCCCTCGCCGCCCTTTGCAAAGACCTGCGAAAACGCAACCTCTGCATTTATGCCTTTACATCTTGTCTTTACGTATTCGATCTCCTCGTGAGTGTCGGAATCGAAATGATTGATGGCTACAACTACCGGGACGCCGTATTTCCTGAGATTTTCAACATGCTTCTCAAGATTAGCGAAGCCAGTCTTGAGGGAATGCAGATCTTCCAGCTTCAGGTTTTCCTTTTTTGCGCCGCCGTTGTATTTCAATGCGCGGATTGTTGCGACAAGAACGACGGCGTCAGGTTTGAAGTCCGCGAAACGGCATTTTATATCAAAGAATTTCTCGGCGCCGAGATCCGCACCGAAGCCTGCTTCCGTAATTACATAGTCCGCCAGCTTCAATGCCAGCTTTGTAGCGTTTATACTGTTGCAGCCGTGCGCGATGTTTGCGAACGGGCCGCCGTGCATCAGCGCAGGTGTGTTTTCCAGGGTCTGTACAAGGTTCGGCTTGATCGCATCCTTCAACAGCAGCGTCATCGCTCCCTCTATTTTCAGCTGCGATGCTGTCACAGGCGCGCCGGAATAGGTGTATCCAATTATGATCCTTCCGAGCCTTTTTTTCAGGTCCGTCAGGTCGCCGGCCAGACACAGTATAGCCATGACCTCCGACGCCACTGTTATGACAAAGCCGTCCTCACGGGGCGTTCCGTTGGCTTTTCCCCCCAGACCGATGACAATACTCCTAAGAGCCCTGTCATTCATATCCATTGCTCTCTTCCATGAAATCTGCCTGAGATCGATGCCAAGCTCGTTTCCCTGCTGTATATGGTTGTCTATCGCGGCAGACAGCAGATTGTTGGCTGCGGTTATTGCATGCATATCTCCTGTGAAATGCAGGTTTATATCTTCCATTGGAACGACCTGGGAATAACCTCCGCCGGCCGCCCCGCCTTTCACGCCCATCACAGGCCCGAGTGAAGGCTCCCTGAGCGCGATGATCGCTTTCTTTCCGATTTTCGACATAGCCTGTCCCAGACCGACGGTGGTCGTGGTTTTTCCTTCGCCTGCCGGAGTAGGATTTATCGCTGTAACAAGGATAAGCTTGCCGTCCTTGCGGTCTTTGACCCTTTCCCACAATTCCGGCGACAGCTTGGCCTTATATTTGCCGTAAAGCTCCAGTTCATCCGCCTGTATACCGATAGAGGCGGCTATTTCGGAAATCGGTTTCATACTGGACTGCTGGGCTATTTCTATATCGGTGAGCATATCGATCAACCTTTCGTACTATCGTTTCAATATCAATTTATCTTACATTATACCAACCCGTTTTTATCAAGACAATACTTAGAGCATCCGTCACAAATATCATATTTGTAAACATATTATGTATCAGTGACAATTCGATAATTACAAACCGTATCGGACAGGGATGGTGATGGATACATGGGTGGACTGAAAATCGGTGATATAGTCGCTAGAAGATCCTACGGCTATGATATCTTTTTCAAGGTTGTAAATATTACAAATAACGGCTCCGACAGAATAGCTACCCTGAAAGGGATCAGTTACAGGATTGAAGCGGATGCTCCCGAATCGGATCTGCTGGTGCAGCCTGAACAAAAGGTGAGAGAATACAGGGACAGGTGCTGCCTTGTCGCGCAGACAAGGGCTGCAGACAGAAAAGAGCAGTCCCCTGATAAGAGGGGCAATGCTGCAGAATACTCAGGAAATATCTTCATGCCGCGCTTCAGGGGATACACAAAAAAAGCGTCTAGCAGAGATACTTCAAACGATGAAACGGGTATAATAAAGCGTCCCGGAAAGATACTCCATCTGGATGGGGATAAGGATTATCTCGACGGTTGTCTCCAAGAATACAGAAAACTCGGGCTGGAGGCCGCAGGCCAGTATGTCCCCGAAAAGGAACAGCCGGGCAAAGTGGCCGCCCTGTTGAGGGAACACAGGCCCGACATATTGGTACTGACGGGTCACGACGGTTTTATAAAGGGAGAGGACAGCTTTACGAATATTGCATCCTACAGGAATTCGCGCTACTTTATAGAAGCGGTCAGGGAAGCCAGAAAATATAACAGCGATATGGATTCATTGGTAATTTTTGCCGGTGCATGTCAGTCATTGTATAAAGAAATTATGAAGGCCGGAGCAAATTTCGCCAGCGCTCCTTTCAGAGACCTGATCCATGCGTTGGACCCCGTCAGGGTCTGTCAGAAGATAGCGTTTACCGGTATAGATAAGGTACTGGATGCGCAGGATGTAATTGACAATACCATTACAGGAAAAACCGGAATCGGTGGTGTCCAGACCAGGGGAAAATACAGGGAAGGATTCCCTGAGGAGCCTTATAATTAATGAATTTACTTTACAAATGCAGGCAATAATTATAAATTATGCCGGTAATAATGCAACATATCCATATGCATAAAAATGTCATATTATGGGAATATAGCTCGAAAGACTATTAAAATCAATAAATTTTTTAAAAAAAGCTTGACATAATTAAATTTCCCTTGTTATAATATTTAATTTTTTTGACAAGCTCTACTTTTTGTGATATAATAAACAAAACAGAAGATGAGGTGATTCAATGGCGGAAAAGAGTGACCTGTTCCAAATAAAGAAGAACATTGAAACCTGCATTGGCGAAAAAGTCCAGCTTAAAGCTAATAAGGGAAGAAAAAAGGCTTTTATAAAAGAGGGAGTTATTGAAAATTCATATCCCAGCATCTTCATCATCAAGTTTGAGAACGAATACGAGACAACAAGGCGGGTTTCTTACAGTTATACAGATATTCTCACGAAGGCAGTTGAGTTGGTAATTTGCAAGGATGACAAAAGAATCAGAGTCAGCTGACATGATGATCAAGATAAGAAGAACCTTTTAAACGACCCGATCGGTGAACCGACCGGGTCGTTTTGATGTAACCGGACTGAATAACCGCGGCGCAGTCCTGTTCAAAAAACGCTCAAGCTCGACGCATACGCGTTTTTTATTTATGTAATATTTTAAACTCCCTGTCAATATACATTAGATAAGCTGCAGTGAAAAATCATACCCGATATTTCATTGCGCTTAAATGAAACATGTCTGCAGTCATGCGGGGGGAGGATTTTTTCATGTCTCTTGAATTGATAAGGGAGGCCGTCAGGCTGAATCAACCTATAGGCGAGGATACGACACAGGCTATTGTAGAGAATGATATCATAGTGCCGGATATAAAACCGGATATTTCCCGTATATTGCTTTTGGACGGCGACGCCTTCGTTAACAGCGTGGAGACCGCATCCGACAAGCTTCTGATCACTGGTACGGTAAGATATAAGATACTTTATGTATCGGACGATCCCGAACAACCGGTTAAAAGCATCAATACGTCATCGGGCTTCCACTATTCGATGGACATCCCGGAGGCCAGACAGGGCATGCAGAGCCGGGTCAAATGCGATATCGAACACATGGAGTATGAGATACTCAATAGCAGGAAGGTCAATGTAAAAGCGATACTCAACCTATACGGAAGGGTGACGAGTCCGCTTGAGCAGTATGTTACCAGGGATTTTTCGGGCATCGAGGATGTGCAGGTGCTAAGAAATACGATCAGCGTCAACTCCTATATCGGAGAGAGCAGCGTGGGCTGCCCGGTAAGAGAGACGCTGGAATTACCCGCTGGAAAGCCTACGGTGCTTGAAATATTGAGAAACGATGCCAAGGTTTCGGGCAAGGAGTATAAGATAAGCGAAGGGAAGCTTGCCGTAAAAGGTGAACTGAACATATCGACGCTTTACATCGCGGATGATGAAACCCGCAGCATCCAGTTCATGGAGCACGGGGTGCCTTTCTTGCAGCTCGTCGATCTGCCCGGTATAGATGAGGATTCGTATTGCAATGTGGACGTCGATCCTGGGGAGTTGAGCTTCGAAGCAGAAGAGGATGCCGACGGTGAACTCCGCCTGCTGAAATGTGAAACGACCCTGGGCATATACGCGGAAAGCTTCGGGAGAAAGGATATAGAACTTGCTGAGGATGCATACAGCCCCAATTCAAGGATGAGCCTTGAGAAAGAGCAGCTTAAGCTCGATGAACTCGTGTCGGATAACAGGAATCAGGTCACACTAAAGGATACCGTCGTTCTTGACGACAGCGCGCCCGATATCTCCGAGCTGTTTAACATACTCGGAAAGCTTTCCGTCTCCGGAAGCGAGATAACCGATGACCGCATAGTGATAGAAGGCGTAATTGCGTCCAATATCCTGTACCTTGCAAACAATGAAGAGCAGCCCGTCTATTGCACGGACCGTGAAATACCGTTCAGACACACCCTTGAAGTTAAAGGCGCAAGGGCCGGGATGGGTCTGGACGTCGAAATGGATATCGACCACTGCAGCTACAGCATCATTTCGTCCAAAGAAGTCGAAGTCAGGTACAATATAGGCTTGAACACCCGAGTCAGCAGGCAGGTATCAATACCGGTCATA
>JAEXNT010000076.1 GCA_023439545.1 Bacillota bacterium | reverse complement strand
GAATTTACTCTTGCAAAAAGTCTGCTAATATTCCACGTTTGGTTTGTTGTACCCCAAAATGGGCTGGTTTTGTCTCCTGTCAGCTATATTTTACTCTAAAAGGGTGCAATAAGCACCAAAAATAAACCTTTTAAAAGTCCGATAATTACGGATCTATCCTATGTTACTAATTCTATGGATTTTACTTGTGCAAAACGGAACTTACTTTTTCAATTGACCCCAATTTATAAATGACCTTCTAAATATCGTATTATTGATTTCAACTTTTTTGAATGGTAATATGTATTTGTTTAAGGAGGATGCTTCATGTTCGATTGCCATATGCATACAAAATTTTCTACCGACAGCGTAATGGAGGCCGACGCCGCCTGTGAAACTGCTATAGGACTTGGCCTTGACGGGATCGCTTTTACCGACCACCTGGATTTTGATTATCCGGATGAGTCTTTCAATATTGATTTCGACAAATATTTTTCCCACATAACCGCTATTCGGGAACGCTACCGGGATAAACTGAAGGTACTGACCGCTGTTGAAGTCGGCATACAGCCTCATGTGCTTGCCGAGTCACTTGACGTGGTCGAAAGCCATCCCTTCGACTATGTGCTCGCTTCGATCCACATTATAGACAGGCTCGACCCGTACAAGGGAGATTTTTACAGGAACAAAACCAAGGCTGAAGCCTATGAGCGTTACCTGCAGGAAATTCTGTTCATGATCAGGAATTTCGGATCATTCGACATGGTAGGACACTTTGAGTATATAATACGCTGTGCCGGTTATCCTGACAGAACGTTAAGATATGCTGAACACTCAGATGCTTTTGATTCGATAATGAGGGAACTGATAGGCAGCGGGCGCGGCTTCGAGCTGAACACAGGCACTTACAGGAACGCAGCTTCCGATGTCGAGTACGATATGGAAGTGCTGAAGCGCTACAAAAGTCTCGGAGGCGAATTGATATGCCTGAGCTCCGACGCTCACAGGACAGAACACATAGCGATGCGGTTCGAGCATTATGCCCAAATGCTGCGCGACGCCGGATTTAGATATACAGTGCATTTTGAAGGAAGAAAACCTGTCTTTGACAAGCTATGAAGTACGAGTAAGTCAGAATAAATACAGTCATTATAAAAACAGAAGCTGCCAGCCAGGCAGCTTTTGAAGTATTTATCCGGTTGGATCCTCAATCACACCGCCGCCAACTACCACGCTGCCGTCATAAAAAACGACCGACTGGCCCGGGGTGATCGCGCGCTGCGGTTCGTCGAACAGTACTTTGACCCTGCCGTCCGGCATGGGACTGATAACGGCTGGCGCTTCTTTTGCCGAATATCTTATTTTTGCAGTGACTTTCATCTCTCCTGTAAGCCCGGGTATGGAGATGAAATTCAAATCTGCTGCCGTAAGGCCTTTCGAAAATACTTCCGCCTCGTCTCCGAGGACCACCGTATCGTCCTCCGGATTGATAGCGACAACAAACATCGGCTTGCCGAAGGAAATCCCAAGGCCTTTCCTCTGTCCCACTGTGTAATGGATTATTCCCTTGTGCTTCCCCAGCTTTTTACCGTTCCTGTCTACAAACCAGCCCGGTTTGATCTCGGCGCCGGTATTCTCGCTGATATAACGCCCGTAATCGTTGTCTTCGACAAAGCATATCTCCTGGCTGTCCGGTTTGTTTGCCACCGGAAGCTCCAATTCTCTCGCGATCTGCCTTACTTTATCCTTCTCGAAATCCCCTATCGGGAACAAGGTTCTGGAAAGCTGCTCCTGTGTAAGCGTATAAAGTGCATAGGTCTGATCTTTGGCCGCCGTGACCGATTTCTCGAGCTGGAATCTTCCCGTATCTTCGTTATAGCCTATTCGGGCGTAATGGCCTGTGGCGACATAATCCATGCCCATTGAAACCGCCTTGTTGAGCATCGCTTCAAATTTGACAAAGCGGTTGCAGGCTATGCAGGGATTCGGAGTCCTGCCCTTCAGGTATTCTTTGTTGAAATAGTCGATGACCTTATCCTGGAAAATATCCTTGAAATTCAGGACATAATATTTGATACCAAGCTTATCCGCAACACGTCTGGCATCATTGACGGCTGAGAGCGAACAGCAGCCGCCTTCGGTCTGCTTCCGTTCCTCCTCCATATCGGGCCATATCTGAAGGGTCACGCCTACTACCTCGAAACCCTTATCTTTTAAAACGGCAGCGGCGACAGAACTATCAACGCCACCGCTCATACCAAGCATTACGCTTTTTTTGGGCATGCTTCACCTATTCCTCGTCATCGTACATTCGGTGTATGTCTTCGCACTTGTTACAGCAGCCGTCGCATTCGCTGCCTTCTTCAAGCAGTCCGTTCTTCTTTTTGTAATCGTCGATTGCAGCCCTTATCGCTTCCTCTGCAAGGTTCGAACAGTGCATTTTCACCGGCGGCAGTCCGTCAAGCGCTTCCGCGACAGCCTGATTGGTTATCTTCAACGCTTCGTCGACGGTCTTTCCCTTCACGAGTTCGGTAGCCATGCTGCTTGTTGCAACAGCCGCGCCGCAGCCGAAGGTTTTGAACTTGGCGTCGACTATCACGTTATCTTCTATTTTAAGATACATTTTCATTATATCTCCGCATTTCGGATTACCGACCTGTCCCACTCCGTTTGCGTCGTTGATTTCTCCTACGTTTCTTGGATTGGTGAAATGATCCATTACCTTTTCGCTATACATGATTTATCCCTCTTTCCAAGGCTTTCAGCCTCACCGGTACGTTTTGACTTCCTTTGTTAAAAGCGTTTTATCTGTTTACTTCCTCTTGCAATATGCCTCATAAAGCGGCGACATCTCCCTAAGCCTCTGAACTATGGGCGGCAGTACTTCCATCAGGTAATCCACGTCCGTGTCGGAGTTATCCTCACCGAAGGTTATTCTCAGCGAACCGTGAGCTATTTCATGCGGGAGTCCGATAGCGAGCAGTACGTGCGAAGGATCAAGTGAACCTGAAGTGCAGGCCGAGCCGCTCGATGCCGCTATCCCCTTCATGTCCAGCATAAGCAGCAGCGATTCTCCTTCTATGAATTCAAATGAGAAATTAACGTTGCCCGGAAGTCTCTTTGTCCTGTGTCCGTTGAGCTTAATGAACGGCACCTTTTTCTGTATTTCCTCGATGGTTCTGTCCCTTAAGGAAATAAGCTTCCTGTTGTACTGCTCCATGTTTTCGCAAGCTATTTCAAGAGCCTTTGCGAGGCCTACGATAGAAGCGACATTTTCCGTGCTTGCCCTCCTGCCTCTCTCCTGCGCTCCTCCGTGCATGAACGAAGTCATTTTGACTCCCTTTCTAACATAAAGAGCGCCGATACCCTTAGGTCCATAGAATTTGTGGGATGACATCGAAAGCAGGTCTACATTCAGTTCTTCAACATTTATGTTCACGTTTCCCATAGCCTGTACTGCATCGGTATGGAAATATACGCCCTTATCCTTTGCGATTTTACCGATTTCTGCAATAGGCTGTATCGTGCCGATTTCGTTGTTTGCAAACATGATCGAGATGAGGATGGTATCAGGCCTTATTGCCTCTTTAACCTGTTCCGCCGTAATCAGTCCGTCAGGATCCACAGGCAGATAAGTCACCTCGAATCCTTCGCTTTCAAGGTACTGGCAGGAGTGAAGCACAGCGTGGTGCTCGATGGCTGTGGTAATAATATGTTTGCCCTTCTGTCTGTTTGCATATGCTACGCCCTTTATCGCCCAGTTATCCGCTTCGGTGCCCGAACCTGTAAAAAAGATCTCCCTCGGCTGCGCCCCGATTACTTTTGCAACATTCTCCCTGGCTTCCTCGATGGCTTTTTTACTCTCGCGTCCAATGGAATATATAGATGAAGGATTTCCGTATTTCTGCGTGAAATATGGCAGCATTGCCTCCACAACCTCTGACCTTGTCGGCGTAGTCGCTGCGTGATCCAAATAAATCATTCTGTCGCTCATGTTTACAACTCCTTTATTTTCTGTACACCGTTGAAACAGTGTTCCGTTTTTTATTCTTTTCCCTTTTCAAGGTCTTTTAAACCGTACGTCAGGCCATTCATATATAAAACATGCCGTCTTCGTGGCTTTTGCTTTTGTTGAAATCGTCGGCCAGCTGTTTGAGCGAAATACTGTCGGTCACATTGTCGATACCTTCCTGTATCTTCTGCCACACGCTTTTGGTGATGCAGCAGTTGTAACTGCTGCTGCAGCATTCTCCGTGCTCTGCCGCGCATTCGTTAGCTACCAGCGGTCCCTCAAGCGCGCGCAATATGTCACCGACAGTGATTTTTTCGGGATCTTCCGCCAAGGTATATCCTCCCTGGGATCCCCGCTCGCTTTTGACAAGCTTCGCTTTTTTCAAAACTGCAAACAACTGTTCAAGGTAATTTTCCGACAGGCCCTGTCTTTCCGCGATACTTTTCAATACCACCTGCCCTTCGCTGTTGTGAACAGCCAGGTCAAGCATCGCTTTCAATCCATATCTGCCCTTTGTCGAAAACTTCATTCCATCGCCTCCACATCAGGCTAATTTCCAACTAATTTGCTCTGGATTTTTTCCGAGTATTTTACTTGGTTTTCAATTATAAAGATATCACTACGATTTGCAGTTGTCAACTATATTATTCATCCGAAACTCAGGGACGGTTCTTTTGTTTCATTGGTGGGACATATAGACAAAAGGCTTGTCATTGCATCCATTTCACAATACCGGCAGAGTCGAGCCCCCATGTGGCATGAGCAATACGCGGGCATCCTTTCCGAGTTTGCCGAAAGCCTTCGCAAGAGCGGCCTCCATGCTGTCGAACGGCTCCATGTAAAGCTTACGGGACAGCTCCTCCGGCATATCCGATACCATGAATACTTCCGCTTTTTTCTCAACAAGCGCAATTGCTGCAGCCTTGTGTCCTCCCAGTTCAAAATTGTCCCTGATCTTTTTTACGAGATCATCCGGAGATGACGCTTCATTGATCCATCTTTCGAAGACCGATTCCCCATAGCCCTCGGTACAGGCGGCAAGCAGTATTATGATACCGCCGTCCCTCACGGCATGCTTGGCGTTATCGAGAGCCTTCTGCGCCTGGTAAAGGTTTATGTCCTTCGGGAAACCACCCGGTGTGGTTATAACTATATCCGCCTTTTGCGGTATAATGACCTTGTATAGGCCATCAAGGAAACGGCAGCCGACCCTGTGCGCCTCAACGTGGTGTCCTGCGACCGCTTTTATTATCTTCTTGTTTTCATCCAAAACGACGTTAAGTATGAAATCAATAGGAATGAACCGTACAACCTCTTCTATATCCTGCCTTACGGGATTGTCATCGATAGCGCCCGCCCTTGCCGCATCCTTTACCATTCCGCTGTGGTTCGCCTGTATTGCGGCCCTCGTGGAAACGCCCGGCATAATCGCTTTTGCGCCGCCGCTGTATCCGGCAAAGTAATGATACTCGATGTTTCCCAGGCAAATTACCCTGTCCGCGTCGGTCACCTCTTCGAATATTTCAACCGGTGTGCCTGACGAAGTTTTGCCGAGCATTTTACAGCGTTTTACATCACTGTCGATGCATCTGACCTTATTATAGATTTCTTCCCCGACAAGGAATTTTTTTTCGTCTTCGGTTTGCTTTCTATGGTTTCCGAGTGCAAATACCACAGTTATATCGTCATTCCTGACCCCGGCCTGCGCAAGCTCCTCCATAAGCGGAGGAAGCGCGATCCTGCTCGGCATCGGTCTTGTGATGTCGCTCGTTATTATGACTATCTTCTCACCGGGTTTGACGATCGCAGACAGCCTGCCGGTCCCGATAGGTTCCTTTAGTGCGCGTATAACTTCGTCCGCACCAGTAAGCCCGGTTTCAACGCTGTTCTGGCTAAGCTCCGCCATAATGTTTTTATCATCGATGTCGAATTCTCTGAAGCTTTTTCCAAAGCCATATTTAAAATGCATATCTTACCTCCGCCAGACTGTTATTGATCTTTGCCTTTGCCGTTTTCTTTGTCATTTTCTTTGTCGTTTTCTTTACTGTCCTCTTCAGTATAAATTCCGTCAGCGGCAGTATCCGGAATATCGGCGTCATTATTGCCGCCATACGGATTATGCCCGGCCTCTGTCTGCACAGGCACTATTTTACCGTTGGAAAGCACGAAGAAAATGATTATTACTACATAAACCGCCATGAATATCTGCCAGTAAAAATGGAATATCGCTATATTCAATAATAGCAGTACGAAACCTATCAAAAGAATCCACGCCAGAACCCTCTTTAACATCCTGCACTTCCTTTCAGCTATTTCTGAACCTTTCGAGCCATTCCCGGATCTTGTTTTCATATCCGTTCGAGGTAGGTTCGTAATATATTGTACCCTTCATCTCTTCAGGGAAGAATTCCTGCTTCACAATATTGCCGGGATAATCATGCGCATACTTGTAACCTACGCCGTAGCCCTGGTCCGCCATGCCTCTGACCGGAGCATTCCGAAGATGCATCGGCACTTCGCCCGTACGCTTTGTTTCAACGTCCTGCATGGCCTTTCCGAGAGCCTTGTAACAGGAATTGGACTTGGGGCTCGTTGCAACCGTCACAGCCGCGTGCGCAAGCAACAGCCTTGCCTCGGGCATTCCGATCATATGTATTCCTTCGGCGGCGGCAACAGCTACTTGCAGCGCCGTTGGATTTGCCATTCCCACATCCTCCGAAGCGCATATTATGATCCTCCGGATCAGGAATTCTGGGTCTTCTCCAGCATAAAGCGCCCTGGCAAGATAGAACAGAGCCGCGTCGGGATTGCTGCCCCTCATCGATTTTATAAATGCGCTTATGTTGTCGTAATGGGCTTCCCCGGATTTATCGAAGGTGATTGCTTTCCTCTGAACGCATTCCTCTATAGTATTTACAGTTATGTGGATATGGCCGTCGCTTTCCAATTCCGAGGTTTCTGCCGCGAGTTCTATGGCGTTCAATGCAATTCTCGCGTCCCCGTTCGAAACCTCGGCCAGGTAGGAAACCGCGTCACCGTCGGTTATAAGGTCATACCCGCCCAATCCCCGTTCCCTGTCCGAAAGCGCCGATCTTATGATCTTCTCTATATCACTCTTGTTGAGAGGCTTTAGCATAAAGACCGACGACCGCGAAATCAAAGCCTTGTTGACTTCAAAATACGGATTTTCGGTAGTTGCGCCAATTAGTACTATCGTACCGTTCTCTACAAAAGGCAGTAACGCGTCCTGCTGCGCTTTGTTGAAACGGTGTATTTCGTCTATGAACAGAACAGTCCTTCCGCTTGGGTTGAGCATAAGGTTCTGTGTATCCGCTACTATTCTCTTTATATCAGCCACGCCCGCGATTACGGCATTCAGTTTTTCAAAACTGGACGCGGTGGTAGCGGCTATAATCCTTGCAAGCGAAGTCTTTCCAGTACCGGGAGGTCCATATAAAATAATCGAGGATATCCTGTCCGCCTTGATCATCCTGTAAAGCATCTTACCCTTGCCCGTTATATGCTCCTGCCCGACGAATTCTTCTATTGTCCGTGGGCTCATCCTGTAAGCGAGCGGTTCTTTTCTGTCAGGCATAAATCCTCCCAAGATTATTCGAAGCAATAATCTACATTACTTTGCTGCGCAGCAGTCCAATGATTATTGCGAAGCAATAATCTACCCAACCGCAATTGATGAAAACAATTGTCGGCATTACAGTGCGCACCAGTCGACAACCTTCCATGTTCAATTGAACAATATACAGACAAGACGCCGTTCACTAGGATCGACACCCTGTCTGTATGTTTTCTTAATGGTTATACTTATTTTACTATAAAATGAGTCGTCTGCAAAGCCTATGACCAGGCAAACAGTAAAGTGACACAGGAAACAGCAATGGAGCTGCAGCTGTTATCACGATAGTTTGAATCAATACAAAGGATACTTCTTGCAAAGAACCGCAACACTGTTCCTGACTTTTTCAGCCGAGTTTTCGTAATCTGTGAGCGTCAGCCTGATCAGTCCGGCTATCTCCTTCATGTCGGCTTCTTTCATGCCCCTTGAGGTCAGCGCAGGCGTGCCGATTCTTATTCCACTTGTAACCGAAGGTTTTTGCTTGTCGAAGGGTATTGCGTTCTTGTTTACAGTGATGCCCACATCATCGAGCCAGAGCTGTGCTTGTTTGCCTGTAACGTTGATATTGGTCAGATCGACCAGCATCAGGTGGTTGTCCGTGCCCCCCGAAACGAGGTTGAAGCCTTCATCCAGCATTGCCTGTGCAAGCGCCTTCGCGTTTTTTACTATCTGCTGCTGGTAGGTCTTGAATTCATCAGTCAAAGCTTCCTTGAAGCTTACCGCTTTTGCGGCTATGACGTGCATGAGCGGTCCGCCCTGTGTTCCCGGGAATACTGCCGAATCGACAGCTTTGGCGAATTCCTCCCTGCACATTATCATACCGCCTCTTGGGCCCCTGAGTGTCTTATGAGTAGTTGTCGTTACAAAATCGGCGTACGGAACGGGACTCGGATGCAGACCGGCAGCAACGAGACCTGCGATGTGCGCCATGTCGACCATCAGGTATGAACCGGCTTCCTTAGCTATCTCGCTGAATGCCTTGAAATCGATAATCCTCGGATAAGCGCTGGCGCCCGCAACAATTATCCTGGGCCTTATTTCCCTGGCCTTGCGCAAAAGCGCGTCGTAGTCTATATAGCTGTTGTCTTCCCTTACCTGGTAGAATTCGGATTTGTAGTACTTTCCCGAAATATTCTTTTTCATACCGTGGCTCAGATGCCCGCCGTGCGCGAGATCCAAACCTAGTATCGTATCGCCCGGATCCAGCATTGCAAAGTAAACGGCCGAGTTCGCCTGGGCGCCTGAATGCGGCTGGACATTGACATGGTCCGCGCCGAACAGTTGCTTCGCCCTGTCTATCGCCAGCTGTTCCACTACGTCAACAAATTCGCACCCTCCGTAATAACGTTTGCCCGGATATCCTTCCGCATATTTATTTGTCAGCGGCGTGCCCAGAGCCTGCAGGACCGCTTCGCTTACAAAGTTCTCGGAAGCTATCATCTCAAGCTTGTTCCTCTGCCTGTTCACTTCATTTTCAATGCTTTCAGCCACTTCCGGATCAATTTTTTTTATCAGGTCTATCTGATACATCTTTCTACCTCCGTAATCTCATAAGTGTTATATAAATATTAAAGGCCAAATCTTTCGATTTGACCTCTGAAAATTAATATTGATTTTATTCAATATACCCGTACTCTGTCCTTTTGCCTGAGAGATGATTTCCGTATTAACGGAAATTTGCCCCTTCGGCGCCATGACGGTCTCTCCAGAGGTGCGTCCCGTTACAGTCGACCCGTTGGGATCTTCCATAACGATCGTCCGCTTTATTCAACTTTACTT
The DNA here is from genome assembly GCA_023439545.1 of Bacillota bacterium. Classification (GTDB taxonomy): domain Bacteria; phylum Bacillota; class Clostridia; order Acetivibrionales; family DTU013; genus JAEYOM01. The sequence goes on along the minus strand of JAEXNT010000076.1, from coordinate 26,812 downwards.
TTACCGTATTGATTATAAACATTCAAAAAAAGTATGTCAAGTTATTACAAAACTTTGTATAATTCATCAGCCTCCGGAGGCGCGATCGATTCCTTTCTGCCATCTTTGACTATGACCCTTTCACCCGTTCCGTTCAGTCTGCCTATTACCGCTGCGTCTATGCCCTCTTTCCTGAGCCGTCCGGCCATTTCCTCCCCGTCCCGGGCGGCAATCAGCATGCATCCGCTCGAGATCAATCTATACGGATCTATATTATAGTATTCACATATTCTTCGAGTTGATAACATAACAGGTATCTGTTCTATGTAAACTTCAACACCCTTACCTGAGGCCTCGCAAATTTCCCATACAGCACCCAGTATCCCGCCTTCCGTCACGTCGTGCATCGCATGCGCGCCATACTTTGCGGCTGCAAGCCCGTCCTTCACCACGCTTACGTTATTCATGAAAGCCTTGGCTTCATTTATTGTCTGATCGCCCAATACAGGCATCAGTTCCATTTCCCTTTCATGCGCAATAATGGACGCGCCTTCGAGTCCGGCGTGCTTGGTTATAATGAGATCGTCCCCGTCCTTTGCGTCTGCAGCAATGACCATACCGTCCCTGACACAGCGCCCGACAGCGGTGCAGGAGATGACGAAACGTGTTACTGCCGTAGTCACTTCCGTATGCCCGCCGAGCAGATCGACATTTACCGAGGCAGCGGCATTCGCCAATTGATCCATTATCTGTTCAAGCTCTTTTTCGGTAGAACCCGGAGGACAAAGTATCGTAGTCATCAGGCCCAGCGGCTCGACTCCGCAGGAAGCGATATCGTTGCAGCTTATATGTACGGCAAGCCTGCCGATTTCTTTGGCTGTCCCCGTTATCGGATCGCTCGAAAGTACGCAGGCATATTCTCCGAAGTCCACTGCGGAACAATCCATGCCGACTCCGGGACGTACGAGTACCTCGCTTCGTATATTGCGGAGCTTACCGATCACAATTTTTTCAAGTACATCGTTGGGCAATTTGCCGGTTTTCATCGGGTTTTCCATCGATCAATTCCCACCTGCCGCTTCGCCCGCGCTGCCCAATTTTTCCTTTACGAGCTGGAATTCGTCCCTTGCGGCTTCTATAAGCGTCGGTATCCTTCTCGCGTCCGGAGAACTTATCAGTCTGCTGAACCATTTGACGGATTCATCGAGATTGCCTGCCCTGAAATTCAATTCTCCTATCATATACATGCAGGTATTCTCATCGAGCTTGTCCGCCGGGAATCTTTCCTTTTCGTAGGTCTCAGTGTAATATCTGAGAGCATATTTGACAAACTCATGCTCTTTTTCATCCTTTTTTATTCTATAGAGCCATGCGATTCTCATGCAGATCTTCGCAAGTTCGCTCGCTTTTGCCCCGCGCGCCTGATGATTTATCAGCACGAGCTTGAAGGCTTCCAACGCCGTATCCACAGACCTTTCGCCGCTGAAGGACCTCTTTTTCCATTTGGGAGTTATCTTGGCCTTGATAGTATTTACATCCCTGGGAGGTATGTCGAGGAATTTTTCCGACTGGGCCGCATACCCGCAATTCTCGCATACCCATGCATCATAAAAGATCGGATTGATATCTTCGTAATAAATGCAAAAATCCGTATCCCTGCTCTTTACCTTACAACCTCTTGTCTTTACCTTCGTAACATCGAATTTTTGCATACAGACCGGGCAGACGATCTCTTTATTGTAAAGATTTTCGTTCATTTTGACCCCTCGTTTTCTATGTTGTCTATATTATCGTATCAACTTCTCATACTTGACTGACTCAACCCGCACTATCGCTACTGACCCTGATTATGCCCCGGATCGGCTTGTAATAGTCTTCCGAAAGCTTTTCTCTCCATTCGAGACTGTCGTTTTTGTAAGCTTCCCTGTAAACTACGACCCTGACTCCCTTTACCGCTTTGCGCTCCACTACCTTCTGTCCATTAGGCAGGGTATTATCGATTATTACCTCATCCGGCTTTGGCATATAGACTCCTATGGTTTGAGTTTTCAATCTTATTACCAGCCCATCCTCCCGCTTTTTGCCCAACAGACTTATATACAGCCTGCTTCCGCTTACGTAAGCTTTCAGGACGACCGGGTATCCGGAATCGTTTACAAACCTGAAATCTATGGAGCCTTCGTTTATCGTAGCGTCCCTCCCGGGACTGATGTATGTCAGCGGCATCGAATGATGCGTACGTTCGATCACATCGAGGCCTGCCAGCAGCACAGTATTGTATAACGTTGACGATACCTGGCAGACGCCTCCGCCCGTGCCCGGAACAAGCTCATTCTTGAAAATGATCGGGGCTTCCTTATAACCGTTGTCCCGCGTTCTTGGCCCCAAAACGGAATTCATCGAAAATGATTCCCCGGGAAGCAAAATCCTGTTGTCGATCCTGCTGCAAGCCAGCTTGATATTATCCGTCCTGTTTACATCGTTTCTGTTGAACTGAGTGCTGAAGTTCGATATTACTCCGTTGACTGCACTCAGTTCGTCGTAGGTGAGGCGGGGTTTACGCTCATCCACCTGCAATTCGATCGTTCCGAAAATACCCTTTCTTAATTGATTTTCTACCAATTCGATATTTCTGTCAATATCCAGGTTCCTATAGTCAGTTTCCCTTGTAATATTGATTTTTTTCGCTGCGTAAGTCAGTGCAGCATCTTTGGGTTTTGAATCGATCTCTTTTTTAATTTTATGAAAAATCGATAAAAGCCGGTCGCTGTCATAACCCTCACCTATTTCTACCTGATGCCCCCCGTTTGCCAGAAGCAGCGAATTGTATATCTTACTGAATACGCTGCCTTCCCTGGCGATATGATAAGCCTGCTGTACGGCTTCGTCTATATCATAATGGTATCCTATATCTTCAGGAGCTATCGTCCATACGCGGTCTTTGTATGTAAGCTCGATATGGCGGCCGCCGCTGTTGTTTTCATGTTCCTCCGCCAGCATCAGCCTGGCATCCTCCGCAGTCATCCACGATACGTCTGTTTGTCCTATTTTTACGCCCTTCCTGATCGTGTCGCCCGTGTATATGCGCGAAATTATGAGTAAACCTGCGGCACACAGTGCAGCAACGATTGCCGAACCGATGACAAAGCCCTTAAAGCCTTTTTTCATTGTGTCAGACACCAGCAACAACCTCTTTCAGCAATATTCTAATTTATTATATTGTTGACTTGAGTGCCTGTATTACATGTATGGTAATTACTCGGTCACGAGTATAGTTTCGGTATCATTGATAGCTTTCTCCATCATTTCCTCAAGCTGGAGAACCTCTTCATATTTTTCGACTTCCACGAGCTTTGGCCTTGTCTTCGGGTGCTTTGCGACAAACACCGTACAGCAGTCCTCATAGGGCAGTATCGAGGTTTCGAAAGTATCTATCTTCCTGGCGATATCTATTACTTCATTCTTATCCATGCCGATCAAAGGCCTGAATACGGGCAGCTCGCATACCGCGTTCGTGACGGCGAGGCTGTGGAGTGTCTGACTCGCTACCTGTCCAAGGCTTTCGCCCGTTATAAGCGCCAACGCACCGCTCTTTTTAGCAATTCTTTCGGCGATTTTCATCATGACCCTGCGCATTATAATGGTAAGGTGGTCTTCAGGACATTTGTCGTTTATTTCGAGCTGTATCTCAGTAAACGGGACTACATGTAGCTTTATGCGGTAACAATACCGCGACAGTATCTTTGCGAGCGCGAGTACCTTGTCTTTTGCCCTTTCGCTAGTGTAAGGATAACTGTAAAAATGGACAGCCTCCAGCTCCATTCCGCGTTTTGCCATCATCCAGCCGGCCACGGGACTGTCTATGCCTCCGGAAAGCAGAAGGACCGCTTTTCCGTTAGTCCCGGTCGGAAGTCCGCCATTCGAGGGTATGATATCGCAATATATATATGTACTTTCACGAACCTCGACGTAAAAAATGAAGTCGGGATGGCGTACGTCGACCTTTAGCGCGGGAATGTTCTCGAGCAGGTAACCGCCGAGCTCTGCGCTGATTTCCGGAGATTGCATCGGAAAATGCTTGTCTCCCCTCTTTGCTTCTACCTTGAACGCAATAGTCCCTGACTTGACTTTCTTTCTCATGGAATCTACATATTCCCTTGCGAGCTCAAGCGACCGCTTCGTTATTTCGTTGAAATCCGAGGGGAGCTTTTGCGCGATACTGAGCGATACGATCCCGAATACCTTTACGAGCCTTGTAATCGCTTCGTCATAATCAAAGCCGTCTTCGTGGGGCTCGATATATATCCTTGCCTGCGAACGTTTAATATCGGCTTTCCCGAGACCATATAAAGACTTTTTTATGTTGCTCATCAGTTTTTCTTCAAAAACCGGCCTGTTAAGCCCCTTTAATATGATCTCTCCGTATCTTACAAGTATTACCTTATCCATTACGTCCTCCTACTCTTATATCTCCTTTTGATATCGATTACCGGGATTATATCTTTCAATGCATCGACAGTCTGCTCGATTTCCGCCTGCGTATTGAAGCCTGAAAGGCTGAACCTTATGGCGCCGTCGATCAGAGCGGCGGGAACACTCATAGCCGTCAGTACATGGCTCCTAGTATTCTTGTGGGAAGAACAGGCTGAACCAGTGGATACGTATATACCCTTCTGCTCCAGATGGTGCAGCAGCACTTCCGCCCTGACGTCGGCAAAGGAGATATTAATGACGTAGGGAGAGGCGTCTTCAGGGGAATTAACGCGATGTTCGATTCCGGAACCTGCAAGCATTTCTATAAAACGCTGCTTTATATTACTCACTTTATCGTAATTGGACTCCAGCTTTTCGAAAGTCATTTTTGCAGCAAGTCCCAAACCTGCGATGCCAGGCACATTTTCGGTGCCTGAGCGCATAAGAGCTTCCTGCCCGCCTCCGAAAAACAGCGGCTTTATCCTGATCCTCCGTGATACGTATAATGCGCCCACGCCCTTCGGACCATGGATTTTGTGTGAGCTGAGCGACATGAGTCCTATCCCTGATTTTTCGGGCAGTATTCTTATCTTGCCGTATGCCTGTACAGCATCCGCATGAATGACTGCCTGCGGGTTCAATTCGTCGCGTATTGCCGCTATCCTGTCCATCTGCTGTATTGCGCCTGTTTCGTTATTGACCATTATAAAGCTGATCAGCGAAGTTTCTGAGGAAATTTTATCCCTCAGTTCCCGGAGGTCGATTGAACCTTTTTCATCGATACCTATATAGTCCACCCGGTAACCCTGCTCTTCAAGATGGCGGTATACCTCCATTACCGACGGATGCTCCGCCTTTGTAGTGATGATGTGCTTTCCTTTTCTCGGATTTGCGTCAAGGTAGCCTCTTATGGCCAGATTATTCGATTCTGTGCCGCCGGAAGTAAAGTATATTTCCCGGGGTTCGGCTCCCAGGGAATCAGCTATTTCCTTTCTTGCCGAGTTAACGAGCTTTTCTGCTTCCATCCCTTTTGTATGAAGAGACGAAGGGTTGCCGTATTTGTTTGCGGCAATATCCGCCATTAAGGATGTCACATCGTCATATTGTCTTGTCGTTGCACTGTTGTCCAGATATATTTCTTTTTGCATTTGGTTTATCTTCGCTCCGATCGTTATCGGCCCTGATTCCTTGCGTTGAAGGATACCGGGCAGCTCATCGACTGCAGTTAACATTACATCATATTATACCATGATTTAGCATGGTATAATTGCGCATCGCCGTTTTGCCGTCAAATATTAAAGGCAAATTATCGGCGGCGCATAAATTCTGCCGGCGGCGTATAATAGCTTTACATCGTAAGGCTATTATACCATATTCCCCCTCAGCTGTTGCAGTTATTCATTTCATTATGGTAGAATTATGATGAATTATGTAATTAAAAGAAATGTTTTACGTGAGGATAAAGAATGATAAAAAAATATATTAGTGTGATCTGCTGTTTTGTTCTATTCGTATTTATTTTCGGTCTTTCCGCGTCGACATATTCGGCATATCTGACGCAAAGCGCACCTGTTTCTTCAGACCAGCCGTTTTCGGATGTTCCGGAAAGCAGCCCTTATTTCAATGATATCAACAAACTTCGAAGTCTTGGTATTACTGACGGTATAGGCAGCAACCGGTTCGGTTACGGCAAGACCATTACGAGGGGAGAATTTCTGACCTTGCTGGTCAAGCTTATGGACTGGAACGAGGTCAACCCTGAAAAAGGTTCGTTTACAGATAACAAGGATCCCAAGAAATCCTGGTACATTCCTGTGGAAACTGCATTGGCAAAGGGCGTCATTTCTAAAACTGCTGCCCATATAAGGCCGTCCGATCCTGTTACGCGTGAAGAAGCCGCGGTAATGATAGTGAATTCACTCGGCTGGGGCGCTCTTGCCGGAAAGCTTTCCTACCTTGGCTCACTATACAAGGACGTCAGAACAAATCCGGGATATATAACGATGGCACGGGATTTCGGTATAATCGATCCAACGAATTACTTTAATCCTTCGGGAAAGCTTTTGAAGGAACAGGCGGCACAAATGCTCATCAGGATGTATGGCGCGCGTCTCAAGACTGTAAGGGATCTCAACGCTTTCTATGCCATCAGCTCCTCCTCCCAGCAGGACAAGATTACCGAGCTTTCATCGGTAGGCTTTGGCTGGTGCAAACTGAGTTTCGATCCCGACAGGAAACAAGTAGTCGTAAACACCTCGAACAAGGCTCTGGGGTACAACGACTATTACCTGCCCGAAGGCTTTACTCAACGACTTGCGACCGCCGAAGAAGCAGGGGTGACGTCATTGCTTATGGTCAATGCATCACAGGATTCAAAAATGACCGATCCCGCAACCGGAAGCAAGATAGGAATTCCTGAATATGTTCTCACAAATGCCCAACAGTTCAGTTCTACAATTTCTGAAATTATAGCATCAGTCAATGAACTGTCAAGAGACGAAGAAAAAGGAAGCTTTGACGGCGTAGTGATCGATTTTGAGGGTTTGAAGGGCGATAGTATGAAAACGGCCTTCAATGAGTTCCTGAAAAACCTGAAGGCTGAACTCGATAAAAACGGTAAAAAGCTCTATGTCGCAGTCCAGCCGCTGATAAGTAAAAAGTACAGCTCCTCCTGTTTCGATGGTTATGATTACAGGACGATCGGAACGTATGCCGACAAGGTTATCCTCATGGCGCACGATTATGACGCCAAAAAGCTTTCAGCGGCTGATATGGCCAAGGGTTTCAACATAACTCCTCTCACGCCTATCGAATATATTTACTACGCGCTGGAAAAAATAACCGATCCGAAGACCGGCGTTCAGGACAAAAGCAAGATAATGCTGCAGATATCCTTCGACTGGACCGTATGGCAGAGACAGAACGGCAGAACGGTAAATTCCGTACCACAATCGTTCAACCTACAGAACTTCATAGATTTATTGAATACAAATAAAAAAATTACATACCTTTATGCAAAGGATTATGAAAATCCGTATATTAAATATACCGATACAAAAACTGGCTATGAAAACACGGTATGGTACGAAAATTCCGAAAGCGTTATGCGGAAGGTCGATCTCGCCAAGCTGTTCGGCATACAGGGTGTTTCTTTGTGGCGGCTCGGCACGATACCGGATTATCGGCCCGATATCGGTAAAGACTTTGATATGGATGTATGGCAAAGCATACTTGGTGAAATGGAGAAAGATTAATTGAAGGCTGGATATCTTTCGATTAAAATAATGAACTGGCTCAACAGGCTTTTTCAGAGGGAATTGTTGGTCTACGGCGCAGTGGTTCTTGCAGCGGGCGCCGCTTATTGCGACAGCTTCCTTGTACCGTTTATTCTCGACGATTTCGGTTCTATCTCAAATAATTATTCAATACACAGGCTTTTCGATTTTGCCGGTCTGTGGCAGTTTTATGCCAACAGGATAGTACTATATTTCACGCTTTCAATAAATTACGCCATACACGGAACCGCAGAAGGCGGTTACCATGCAGTCAACCTTCTTATTCACGCTTTTAACGGGATACTGTTGTACGCTATACTGAAAAAGCTTTTCGCCCTTCCCTATTTCAAAGGAAAGCTCATTTCAAGGTATTCAAATATTATTTCCACGTTTGCCGCGATATTGTTCGTAAGCCATCCGTTACAGATCAACGCAGTAACTTACATTATACAGAGAACCGCGTCGCTTGCGGCGACATTTTATCTTTTAGCCATAGTGTTCTTCCTAGAATACAGGATCAAAAACAAATGGTATCATCTGCTGCTTACAATACTGTTCACTGTAATTGCCATGTTTACAAAGGAAAATACGATCACAATACCGTTCATGCTGCTCCTTATCGAAGTAATGTTTTTCCTTAAGGACGAGAAAACTACCTGGAAAAAAAGGCTTCTTATTTTCCTTTTGATTTTTGCAACAGTGCCTGTAATACCGGGCACGAATCTTCTGTTCCACGGACACAGCCAGAGCGACCCGAATGTGAGCTTCAAGGCCAGCACTTCAATGGACCGGTTTCAATATTTCTACACACAGCTGAATGTAATACTTTTATACATACGCCTCTTATTTGTGCCACTGGGGCAGGTCTTCGACTATAGCAACGATTATCCGATATCCGTCACTATCTGGGACAATCAATCCTACATATCGCTGGTTGTCCTTCTGCTTATAGCCGTGTTTGGCATATATACATGGAAAAGGAACCGGCTTGCCACACTTGGCATAATGTGGTTCTTTATCGGCCTTGCCGTGGAATCGAGCTTCATATCCATCAAGGATGTATACTTCGAACACAGGCTTTATTTCCCAATCGCCGGTTTTATAATGTTTCTTATCGGTATTGTAACCTATGAACGCAAGCGAAATTCCCGGCGCATCCTGCCTATCAGGAAGACAATATTGAAAAACCCTGTCGCGTGGCTGCTGGCGATGTTTTTATGCCTTACTCCCGTCTATATCGGGCTGACGATCTGCAGAAATTATGTATACGGGACTACTATACGTCTTTGGAACGATACGGTAAAAAAGGCCCCCGCAAGTGACAGGGCCCATAATTCCCTGGCTACCGGCTACCTTAACGCATATGATGAAAAAAAGATGAATACTGAATATCTGGATCTTGCTGAAATAGAGTATAAAAAGGCAATTTCCATGAATAATGCAAACAGCACCGCCCATACCAACCTTTCAAAGGTCTACCTACTTAAGGAGGATTACGATAATTGCATTACAGAGGCGAATAAAGCATTGATGTTTTCAAAATCGGAGTATGCAGAATTCAACCTTGGCTCTGCCTATCAAAAGCTCGGTAGAACCGACGACGCTTTGAAGGCGTTCCTGAAAGGTTATGAATTCAATAAACACAGTTCATTTATCGTCAAGGCTCTTGCAGATACATATTACGATATGAAAGATTACCGTAATGCTCAAAAATACTATAAGGAATATATCGAGATAAACAACAAGTCAAAGAATACTAATATCAAAAAGCGATTGGACGAAATCGAAAGCAAATTGAGTTCAACTGCAAAATAGATCCAATACTATTCAAACCGGCATTTTCAGGACATCACCCGCAAATATTGCGCTGCCTTCTATGTTGTTCGCTTTTTTAACTTCATCTATATAAGCGCGCAGGTCGTGCCCGTTGTTGTATTCACCGGCAATGTCCCAAAGCGTATCTCCATGTTCCACTACCACCGTCCGGTACGAATTGCCCGTATCGGCTCCCTGCGCGGTAGCTGCAAACGTCAGTGAAGTTACAATAATAGTGATCATCATTACAAATATGTAGAATCTCCTGCGATTTACCAATTTGAATTTCCTGTTCATAAAAACCTCCTGCAGAACATTTGTTCTGTAACCATTATAATCGAACAGGTGTTCCCCTGTCAACACATTTTTCGAACATTTGTTTGACTTTTATTAGTTTATTTAATATAATGAATTTAGCAAAAATTATTAGATGTTCCAGTTTTACAAAGGGGTGTAGCGAATGAACAAGAAGCTAAATGATAAACAGCAGCAAATTCTTGATTTTGTGAACAGCCAGGTCGAAGAAAAGGGCTATCCGCCGTCTGTACGTGAAATATGCAGCGCTGTAGGTTTCAAATCCACCTCTACCGTTCATGGCTACCTCGAAAAATTGGAAAAGAGCGGGCTCATACTGAAGGATCCCACAAAGCCCAGAGCCCTCAGGGTCATCGGCAGCAACAAAAAAACCTATATCAGGGAGCACAGTGAACCCAAGGACTATTATTCAAGAAAAGAACTCGTAGATATACCTATCGTGGGCAAGGTCACAGCCGGGCAGCCCATTTTGGCGGTTGAAAATATAGAAGACACATTCCCTCTTCCCGTTGATTTCGTTCAGAATTCCACCGCTTTCATGCTTAAGGTCCAGGGAGACAGCATGGTGGAGGCGGGAATACTGGATAGGGACATGGTGCTTGTCAGACAGCAGTCGACAGCAAATAACGGTGATATCGTAGTGGCTATGATCAATGACGAAGCGACTGTTAAAACTTTTTACAAGGAAAAGGGTTACGTTAGGCTTCAGCCTCAGAATCAATACATGGACCCGATAATCGTACGTGAAAATCTCACAATCCTCGGTAAAGTCATAGGCGTTTTCAGGAAGATGTAGCAAGCTTGCTGAATAAATTTTTCCATTCAAAAAACTCAGGATGCTGTTGCTTCCTAAGTTTCTTTTTTTGCTCGGTTATTATGTAATCGTTATTCCTTTGCGCTGTCGTTGAAAATGAAATTGACCATTTTCATAGGGCTTATGGTCGAGATTGCGTGCTTATATACCAACTGCTGCTTACCGTCCGTGTCCAGTACAACAGTGAAATTATCAAATCCCTTTACCATTCCTTTAAGCTGAAAACCATTGGTAAGGTAAATAGTGACCGCAATATGTTCCTTCCTCACCTGGTTCAAAAATACATCCTGCAAATTGATATTAGCCTTGTTCACTTGATAATCCTCCTTAAAGTATTCTTCTTAATTTAATTAAATCAAGAATCAGTTTAATTTTACAAGATTATTCCATATGTTGCAATACACTCACGAATAATTTTTTCGGACAACTCCCCAAAATCGCTGTTCTCATCCACTTTTAACCAGTTGATACCTTCGATCCTGCGGAACCACGTCATTTGACGTTTGGCATAATGTCTTGTATCGCGTTTGAGTATATATTCCGTCTCTTCAAGTGTCCTGTTTCCTTTAAGGTATTCGAGGACCTCTTTGTAGCCTATTCCCTGCATTGCAGTTCCGCCTTTGTCATACCCCATGCCCGCGAGTCTCCTGACTTCATCCACCAGTCCGTTCTCGAGCATTTTTTCTATCCTTTTTTCAATCCTCGCGTACAGCTTTTCCCTGTCCCAATCGAGACCGAATATAATGTACCTGTAAGGCGGCGGCTCCTGCCTGGATTCCTTTACGTGCTCTGAAATCGTTTTTTTTGTATGTTCGTAGACTTCGATCGCCCTGATTATTCTTTTAGTATCGTTTTCATGTATCCTTGAAGCTGCTTCGGGATCTATTCTCAAAAGCTTATCATATATTGCCCTGTTACCCTTTTCCTGCGCCTCGTTCCTGAGGGCTTCCCTCAAATCTTCATCGCAAATCGTCTCTGAAAAATTGATGTTATAGATAAGGGAATTGATGTAAAGACCTGTTCCACCTGCAACGATGGGGCGCTTACCTTCATTTACTATCTTGGAAATATAACCGAGCGCGCATTCACGGTATCTTGCAACGCTGAAATTCTCGTCGGGATCGACTTCGTCCAGCATATAATGCCTGATGCCCGACATTTCTTTTGCATCCGGTTTTGCAGTGCCGATATCCATGTACCTGTATATCTGCATCGAGTCTGCGGAAACTATGCTGCCGCCTATTTTTTTTGCAAGCTCGATCGACAACTTCGTTTTTCCTGATGCTGTCGGGCCTGCGATAACTATTACAGGCTCCATTAAATTAAACTATGCCCCCTTTCTACCTACCAATTGTACCCAGCGGTTATATATTTATACTATCCTTTTGAACAATTTTTCCAAATCATACCGTCTCAGTCGCAGAATCGCCGGACGCCCGTGAGGACAGGTAAAGGGGTTCTCAAGACTTGCAAGCTTTTCAAGCAGCGCGTCTATTTCCTTTACGTCAAGCTTTTTGTTCGCTTTGACTGCCGATTTGCAGGCCATCCGGTACAGCGCTTCGTCGGCTGTCAGACTTTTGTCCGGATTGCTCCCGTTCATCACGAAATCGAGAATTTCTGTAAATAGCTCTGTGATATTGACACTTTGATCCATGAACGGAACCGAACGCAATATTATGGAATTGCTTCCGAAGCTTTCGTACGTAAAGCCGAGCCTTGTAAAGAAAGGTATTTCCGAAACCGCGAACTGATACTCGGCGGCTGACAGTTCAATGTTGATAACGGAAATTAGCAGCTGCGAAAACTGTTCGTTTTTCGACCACGCTCTCTTTAGTTCCTCATACCGGATACGTTCGTGCGCCGCGTGTTGGTCGAGCAGAAACAATTCATCCGTTCCCTCGAGTATTATGTATGTTGAAAAAACCTGCCCGACCACCCTTGTATTACTGAAAATATCAAGGTTGGATCGCTTGTCTTTTCCGGGCTCTATATCAGTAACGTCGGAAGCAGCCCGGATAACGTCTGCCGGCCCGGACTCGGCCACAAACGGAGCCTTTTCTACATTGATCGCGTAAATACTTTGCGACCGGCTCTCCTTCGAATCGCGTGTCACTTGGTCCGCTGCTTTCCAATCTGTTGCTTTCAGATCCGCTGTCTTCCGGAGTACTTCCTCATTACCTCCGATATCCCGCTCAGTTATTTGCCTGCTTTCGGTTTCTCCGCTGTCGGCTGAATAATGGCTTTCCATCCCCAGACCGCCTGTAAAATCCCGGTCTTTATTTCCATGATCGCCGGACAAATCCCGGCCTTCATTTCCCGGAGTGCCCGAAACTGCCTCCGTCCTCTTCCGTTCCAGTTCCTTGCGCACCCACTCGAAGTCCTGCTGCGAATAAGCAGGTCCGCCCTTCAGCTCTTTATTCAGGTGATATGGCGATTTTCCGGCGCCCCCGGATCTTGCCGGCGTTACAGCCGTATCCTCTCCGGTAGCCCTCGTGAAATAGGAGGGCAGCGTCCTGATAGAGGACTGTGAAAGCAGCGCGCCGTTGACAGCATGGTATACGGCCCTGTAAATATCCTGTTCATTGGAGAATTTGACCTCCATCTTCGAAGGATGCACATTTACATCCACCGATGCCGGATTTATACGTATGTCCAGCACTGCGAAGGCGTATTTGTTTTTCATCAGGTATGTCGCATAAGCTGCATCCAACGCCGAGGTTATCGTCTTGCTCCTTATAGTTCTGCCGTTTATGTAGAATAATTGCTGGCTGCGGTTGGAGCGAGCCATCTCCGCCCCTCCGACACAACCTGCTATTTTAACATGCTCATCCTTGTGATCGACCTTGAGCAGGCGTTTTGAGGTCTCCGAACCGTATATGCTGAAGATAACGCTTTTCAGATCTCCGTTGCCGGGTGTGTGAAGTACCGCAGTACCGTTGCTCGTAAGCTTTATGGAAATATCCGGGTAGCCAAGCGCTATCCTGCTTATGATATCCGTTACGTAAGCCGCTTCCGTCGAATCCTTCTTTAGAAACTTGTATCTGGCCGGAGTGTTGAAAAAAAGCTCCTTCACGGTAATAGTCGTACCGACAGGACAACCGGCAGGTTTTATTCCTGTAACGGCGCCGCCCCTTACTTCTATGGAGACCCCCTGTACGGCGTCCCTGACCCTTGTCGTAAGCTGAACTTCGGAAACCGCAGCGATGCTTGCCAGCGCCTCTCCTCGAAAGCCCATGCTCTTTATGTATTCCAGGTCGTCGGCCCTTCTTATTTTACTTGTGGCATGTCTCTCGAAGGCAATCTCGACGTCATCCTCCTCGAGGCCGCTGCCGTTGTCAGTGACGCGTATAAATGAAATGCCGCCGTTCCGGATCTCAACGCTTATATTCGTGGCGCCCGCATCTATCGAATTCTCGACCAGTTCCTTTATTACTGAAGCAGGCTTTTCTATGACCTCGCCGGCTGCGATCTTGTTGGCGGTATTCTCATCGAGAATAATTATCTTTCCCATTCTCAACCCTTCCTCGCTTTGAGCTGCAGCCTGTACAAAACGTTCATTGCGTCAAGCGGCGTCATTTCGGACACATCTATGGCTTTCAGCTCCTCGAGCACTTCTTTTCCGGCTTTTTCATCATTTTCGTTCGGGATGAAAAGCTCCACCTGGCCGTCCAGCGGAACGATCCTCCGCCGTGCCCTGTGTTTGCTGATATCTGCGGCTTCCAGCTCCTTTAGCAGTTCCTTGGCCCTGTCCGTCACAATCTGCGGGACCCCTGCAAGCTTCGCAACCTGTATGCCGTAACTGCCGTCGGCGCCTCCGCGTATTATTTTTCTTAGGAAAATTATATCATCGCCCTTTTCCTTAACGGCAATGCAATAATTCTTGATGCCTGTTATCTTTCCTTCGAGCTCGGTCAGTTCATGGTAATGCGTCGCAAAAAGCGTCCTGCTTCCGACCTTTTCCCGGTCAGATATGTATTCTATGACAGACCACGCAATGCTAAGTCCGTCAAATGTGCTTGTCCCCCTGCCTATCTCGTCAAGCACGAGCAGGCTTCTACGGGTCGCATTCTCAAGTATGCCTGCAACCTCCGACATTTCCACCATAAAGGTGCTCTGACCCGCCGCCAGATCGTCGGATGCGCCAACTCTCGTAAATATCCTGTCCGTTACGCCTATAACAGCCGACACCGCAGGGACGAAGCTTCCGACCTGCGCCATGAGCACTATAAGCGCTACCTGCCTCATATAAGTTGATTTGCCGGCCATATTCGGCCCGGTGATAATGGAGAGCCTGTTTTCATCCATGTCAAGCAGCGTATCGTTCGGCACGAACTCTCCCTGTTCCAGCATTTTCTCGACTACAGGGTGCCGTCCGCCCGATATATTTATCAAGCCCTCGTCATTAACGGCGGGCCTGCAGTAATTTTCCCTGTCCGCAACCTCCGCGAGCGAACAAAGTACGTCAAGCTCGGCGATTCCGGCTGCGGCAGCCTTTATCCTGCCGACCTGCGACGCTATCTTTTCCCTTATTTCCGTAAACAAGGCATATTCGAGCTCTACGACCTTGCCCTCGGCTCCAAGTATGGTTTCCTCCATCTCCTTGAGCTCCTGCGTCACGAACCTCTCGCAGTTTGCAAGCGTCTGCTTCCTTATATACTCCTGCGGGACCAGATTGTAATATGATTTGGTCACTTCGAGATAATAGCCGAAAACCTTGGTGTAGCCTATCTTTAGGCTCTTGATCCCGGTCTTTTCCCTCTCGGCCGCTTCCAGCGACGCGATCCACTGTTTGCCGTCTGTGGTGGCATGCCTGAGCCTGTCCACTTCTTCGTCGTACCCGGGTTTTATTAAACCTCCATCCCTTACCGAAACGGGAGGTTCATCGACGATCGAACTATCTATGAGCCCGGCTATGTCCTCCAAAGAGTCTATATTATTGTCGTTCGCAGACACCAGAGAAGAGGAGCAGGACTTCAGTATATTTTTTATATAAGGTATCTGCTGCAGGGAATTCCTGAGCGCTATCAGGTCCCTGCAGTTTGCGCTGCCAAGTACTACCTTGCCTATCAGCCTCTCTATATCATGAACCCTCCTGAAGAGCTCACGAAGCTCCATGCGTACCATGAATTTTTCCTTCAATTCGTCGACAGACTCCAGGCGCTCATCGATGTCGCCCGTTTTCACAAGAGGCTGCTCCACCCATCTTCGAAGCGCCCTTGCGCCCATCGAAGTCATCGTCCTGTCAAGCACCCACAAAAGCGTGCCTTTCCTGTTCTTTTCCCTCATCGTTTCGGTCAGTTCGAGATTCCGCCTTGTAGCTATGTCCAATACCATGAATTCTTCTATTTTGTAAGGCGTTATTTTCTGTATATGCTCGAGCCCGGCCTTCTCGGTCTGCTCAAGGTAAGCCATGAGCGCTCCGCAGGCATTTATGCAGAGCTCCTGCCAGTCCTGCGGCAGGGCGCCGGCGCCAAGCCTGTTTTCAAGTATTTCAGAAGAATTGTTTTCGTCAAAATACTGATCATCAAGAGGTGAAATATATGTGTTGAAACGTTTCCTGAGCTGTCCCGCAAACGACTCCGAGTCATAAAACGCCCTATTCGCAATGATTTCGGCAGGCCCGTATTTAGCGATCTCATCGAGGAGCTTGTTGAAGGTATTGCCCCAGGTTATCCTCGTGGTCGAGAATTCGCCCGTAGATACGTCGACGACGGCAAACCCGTACATATAGCCTTTGGAATAAACAGAGACAAGGAAATTGTTCTTTTTTTCATCGAGCATTGCGGTATCGGTGACGGTACCTGGCGTTACGACGCGTATTACTTCCCTTTTTACGATCCCCTTGGCAAGTGCCGGATCTTCCATTTGTTCGCATATGGCGACCTTGTAGCCCTTTGTTATCAGCCTTGAAATGTACCCGTCCACGGCATGGAAAGGCACTCCGCACATGGGGGCGCGCTCCTCGAGGCCGCAATCCCTGCCGGTCAGTGTGATATCAAGCTCTCTCGATGCTATCTCGGCATCTTGAAAAAACATCTCAAAAAAGTCACCCAGCCTGAACATAAGGATACAATCCTTGTGTTGCTCCTTCATATCCAGATACTGCTGCATCATAGGTGTAACGGGCATTTTTGCGACCTCGCTTAATTTGATTGTTTATTACGCACTCGTTATATCTTTACCGGCTTTGGGCCTGTAACATCCGGCGCTTATGAGTGTGCGCCGCCGCAGCCTCCTCCGCAGGAAGCGCATTTCGAAGGGGAGCATGCTTCGCCTGTTATCGCGAACGTAATGACGTCGTTGACATTTTTCATAAGCTCGTCGAAATCGTTCTTTGCTTCGATATATCCGGAAGTCGGCTTGTAATCGTCTAACTCTCTTTGTTTAGCTATTAGCATCTCCTTGATGTCGTTGACCTTAACTTCACTGTCATTTTCTTTAGCTGCCTTGATCAGTTCCACCTGAAGAAGCCTGTAGTCCTCCATCAGCGCCATTCCGCGTTCATCGCTCTCCAGCGCGGCCTGTGTGCTGTTCAATCTTTTAAGCTGTTCGGACTCCGCCAGAAGCTCTCCCAGTTCTCTTGCCTTCTCTAAAACGCTCATTTATATAAACCTCCCATGTTTTCATATATTGTACCTGCTTTAATGCCATAACCGTCAATGGTTCATACTTCTGCTTTGTTACCGCGCCTGCCTTGACGCCATACTGTAATGGTTATCATACCAGTCTGCTATAATAACCGCCTGGTCTAGTTATACCAAACTGCCTTCCATCGACCAGGTGCCTGCCTTTTCGATCCTTACGTCCGCCAACCTCCCGATCAGCTCGGTTCTGCCCTTGAAATTGACTATTTTATTGGTTCTGGTTCTTCCCGTGAGCATATTTATATTGTTCTTGCTCGTGCCTTCGACAAGTATTTGCTCTATGCTTCCGGCCATCCGTTCGTTTATCTCCCGGCCTATTCCGTTCTGAAGCTCCAGCAGCGCATCGAACCTCTTCTTCATTACATCTTCGCCGACCTGTTCCTCCTTTTTCGCCGCCGGAGTGCCGGTCCGTCTGGAATATAGGAAGGTATAAACGTAGTCGAACCTTACCCTTTCGATAAGATCGAGCGTCTGTTCAAAGTCTGCGTCCGTTTCGCCGGGATAGCCTACGATTATATCCGTTGTCAGTGAAATATCCGGGATCTGCTCCCTTATTTTATCTACCAGCCCGAAATAGTGTTCGCGCGTATATCTGCGGTTCATTTCCTTCAATATGGCGTCACTGCCGGCTTGCACCGGAAGGTGCAGGTGTTCGCAAACCTTTTTGCAGTCCCTCATAGCAAGGATAAGTTCATCCGAGAGATCCTTGGGATGGGACGTCATAAACCTGATCCTTTCTATGCCGTCCGCGTCCTCCAGGCTTCTCAGCAGGCTTGCAAAGCTGCTGTCGTCCTTCAGATCCTTTCCGTAGGAGTTGACGTTCTGCCCGAGCAGCGTTATCTCCTTGTAGCCCTGATGCCCCAGCATTTTTGCCTCGTCGATTATATCGCGCTCTCTCCTGCTCCTCTCCCTTCCTCTGACATAGGGAACTATGCAGTAGGAACAGAAATTGTTACAGCCGTACATTATGGTGAGCCAGGCTTTTATTCCGTTCTCGCGCCGTATCGGCACGCCTTCGGCTATATAACCCTCGGAACTTCCGACGTCGGCAACTGCTTTTTCGGAATTGAGCGCCTTATACAGTAATTCCGGGAATCTATGCAGATTGTGTGTTCCGAATATGAGGTCCACATGCCTGTATTTGCTGATGATATGGTCAACAATGGCCTCCTGCTGCATCATACAGCCACATAGAGCAATGACCATATCGGGTTTGCGCTCCTTCAGCTTCTTCAGCGACCCCAGGTGGCCGTAAACCTTCAGTTCGGCATTTTCCCTGACACAGCAGGTGTTGAAAAGTATCAGGTCGCTATCCTCGAGCTGGTCGGTCTGCCTGTATCCCATCGCTTCAAGCATCCCTGCCAGCTTTTCGGAATCATTCTCGTTCATCTGGCAGCCGTACGTATTTATCGAATATTTTTTTGAGCCCCCGGGATTCAATTCCCGCACGGAATGCATGAATGCTTCCTGCCGTGTCATTTCATCCTCTGAGACGAATGTTTTTTCTCTTGTGTCCAATTTCAGCCAATCCTCCGGTAAAAACTATCTTTATGCGTACAAATTCCCGCGGAGCGGTATAACGTATCCTCTTTACAGTTGCTTTCGGATACATTATATCATTCGGTCAAAACCGCTTCAATTTTTTTGTTCAGCTCTTCGACATTTACCGACTTAATGGTTCTATCCGAAAGCTCAAACTTGTATTTGAGCCTTAGTATCCGGCCGACGCTCTCGTCAATCCGTGCGGCAGGTATCGTTCCGTTTTTGACGGCGGCCTCCACCGAATCCATAGCCAGCTTCTGGCTTTCTGTCCCGTGGCACACAAGTATTATATCTGCGCCTGCCAGTACCGACCTCACGGCGGCTTTGCCTATGCTGTAGTTTTCTGCGATAGCTCCCATTGTCATGTCGTCGGTTATTACAACGCCATCGAAACCCATTTTATCGCGCAGCAGATCGGTTATGACAGCCTTTGAAAGAGAGGCCGGATATTTATTATCCAGGGCGCTCATCAGTATATGTGCAACCATGACAGCTTCCGCCCCTTCAGCTATAGCATTTTTAAACGGAACCAGCTCGAAGCTTTCAAGCCTGTCCATACCATAATCGACTTTGGGCAGGCCGACATGGGAATCGGTAACCGTGTCGCCGTGTCCTGGAAAATGCTTCACAACCGGAATTATCCCGCCGTCTCTGATACCGTTCATAACCTGAATGCCCATACCGCTCACTGTTTCCGGGTCTTTACCGAACGCCCGGTCGCCTATGACCGTATTCTTGGGATTGCTCCAAATGTCGAGCACCGGGGCAAAATCGGTGTTGAAGCCGAACGCTGCCGTCTCCCCGGCAAGTATTCCGCCGATATCATAAGCGTAACCGCTGTTTTTGGTATTGCCGACCGAAAGCGCCTCGGGCATGTCTCTGAACCGGTCGGGCATCCTGCTGACCCTGCCGCCCTCTTCATCCACCGATATTAATAAAGGCGCCTTATTTGACTTATTGATTTCCTTTATGGAATTGTTGAGCCCGAGCAGCTGTCCGGGATCCTTCACATTACGCTGGAACAGTATCACTCCGCCTACATACCGGTTTTTTATCATTTCCTTTAAATCGGCGCCTGGTTCCGTACCGTCAAAGCCTACGACAAACATCTGCCCGATTTTTTCCGCCATACTCATGCTGTCCAGCATCTTTTCCACCCTGGCTTCGATGGACTTACCCGGGCCACCTTGGCCGTTCTGTCCCGTCTGGCTGTTTTGGCCTGTTTGCTGCTGTGTTTCCGAAGCCTGGCCGCCATCCGATACAGTCGTGTCCTGTTCCGCCGACTGTCCTTCAGTCGTATCCCCGCTCTCATCGACAGAAGTACCGCCGGTACTGTTATGACCGGGAGCAGTACCGGGCGTGGTTGGGTCACCTGTTTTCAAATTACAGCCTGCAAACGTCATCAAGACCGATATGATCAATACCAGAGCTCCTAATTTTCTCAAACCATTCCACCCTTCCAGTTTATATGAAATTATATTCCCATGAAAATTCAAAGTCAAACTTCCCCGTCCTGGCGAATCTGGCTGGGGTGCTTCCTGAAGAAGTCGACCCTGGGTTCGAGGAACTTCAGCTTGTGTACCGCCGGATCCTCCATAAAGCTGTATACGGTATCGAAAACACGGTCCCAGTGCCAGAATTCCTCACCGAAGCCAAGGTATTCGCGTATCATTTCAGTGCCCTCGGGAGCGATAGGATGCATGAGTATTGCCGCGGTCCTTACCATATGGAACATGTCTGCCAGCAGCAGTGCCCGAATGCCAGTATCATCGGCTTCGTCCGCCTGCCTGGAGCGCCCCGACCAGTATTTGTTCATATTCCTGATGTAATTATCCATGAGGCTCATCACCTGGTGGAACTTGAATTCAGACATCAGCCTTTCATATTCCAGTATGACCTTCTTAGCCGCCTCCGCTATTTCGAAGCTTACATCGCCGACAGGTATCCTTCCGTCGAAATATTTCTGCGCAGTGTAGAAACAGGAGCGTACGGCACGGTTGAACACGTTCGACAGCAGGTTTCCCTCCTTCAGTACGGGATCGCTGTCCTTCTCGGAGGCCTTTGGATTAAAGGGCTTAGGCTGAAAGCTTACGCTCTTTATTCCCAGCCCCAGCCCGAGAAAATGCGCTCTTAGCTGCTCTGCAGTATAGTGCCCGAGGAGTTCTGCCGCCAACGGAGGTTTTACGGCGTCGCTGCTGCTTGCCTTTTTGTCGAGGAACAACAGGTGATTGTTGACTATAAGCCAGGGAAGCCGGAGCTGTCCTTCAGGAGGCTGCGATGACGGCTTTTCACCCTGCTGCCCCATAAACATCGCCATCTCGGCCGGCCCATAGAAGTAAACATTGTCCTCCCCGATAAACTGATATACTCCCGCAGCACTGCTGCACCACCAGTCCTTCCAGGTATCCCTGCTTTTGCCCTGCTGCTCCAGGTAAGCCATGGTGAAGGATATCGGGGCCCATAGCGACTCCGGCCATACCCATATAGTGAGCTTTTCCATATCCTCGATAGCGGGTGCGGGAACGCCCCATTCGATATTACCCGTAAGCCTGAACGGTACCAGTGTTTTCCCCGTACGGTATCTGACAGAACCTGCGCTTAAGTGTGAACAGGCATTTTCCCTGTCCTCGAGAGTATCGAATACAAGGGAGAACGAAGGTTTTCTTTCTTCGTCGATAATTTCAAAGTGCGGAAGTTTATCTGAAACTGCGCTGAACAGCTCATATTGATCGCGCTTTATGAAAACAACCGGAGGTTCCAGGAACTCCCTTATACTCTTGACGACAAACTCACGTGTGCCCGGCTTATTTTCCAACGCTTCCGTCCATTCGCCTATAAGATCGTGAAAATTGTCCAGTCTGAAGTACCAGTTCGTGACATCCCTCATCTCGGGCTTTTCACCGGAAAGAGTACTTTTAGGGTTTATCAGCTCCGACGGCATATACTGGTGTCCCAGCGAGCACTCGTCAGCATAACCCCTTTCCGACGAGCAGCCCGCAATCGGACACTGTCCGACAACCTGGCGTCCGTTCAGGAAAACTTCAAACTTCTTATCGTAGAACTGCGACGTTGTTATTTTCTGGAGATGGCCGTTTTCATACAGGCGCTTGATAAAATTCTCCGAAACCTCCCTGTGGATCTCCGCGGCACGGCCTATCCCCGAGGCTGCAAACAGGTTGGCGCTGATGTGGTAGGCGTCCAGAACTTCCTTCTGCCGTTTATGGTTCAATTCCACAAAATCCTGTATCGTACCTGCAAAATCACCGTTTTCCGCAAGTTTGCGGTAGTGCTCCAGGATCGGCGAACCATAGCAGTCAGTACCCGAAACGAATATTACGTTTTCTTTTCCGATACGGTCCCGAAGAAAGCGGGCATAAGTGTCTGCATGGACAAATACTCCTCCTACATGCCCAAGGTGCAGTTCCTTGTTACCGTACGGCATTCCTCCCGTTATTACCGCACGTTTGGGGAATGCAGGCCGCCCTTCTGCGCCTGGTAAGCTTTCGGTCATTGCTCCGTTGTTATATTCGCTGTTCATACAATACCTCCGCTTTATATATTTAAGTTACCCTGTTGTCCGAATTTTTTTCAGTATCGCCGCAAGCCAATAAAAAAACCCCCGCCGCCAGGAACCTTTCCTGGGGACGAGAGCTATGCTTCGCGATACCACCCCTGTTTGCCGATGCTTCACAGTATCGGTCTCAGCCAGTACGCCGCACAAAATACGGTTATACTTGGGCATTATAACGGGTGCGCCCGCTGTAGCCTACATTGGTATGGCCCGACAGATGTCGGTTATCGTCATTACCGTTCGGTGCAGTGCTCAAAGGCCTGTTCGGCTCGCTCCGCCGTTCCCTTTCTCAGCTATAGGGATCTCTGTGCCGGTAAACCGCGAACTTACTTTCCCTTATCATTGCAAATTGCTTATTTTACTGTATTATATTCTTGCGCTGTCTATTTGTAAATATTATTTTTGTTGTTACTCTATCGGCTTCCCGAAGTGGGTCGCCCTTCTTTCGCGCAGCATTTCCAGATTGTTTCTCAAGTCTCGCATCCATTCGGGCTCATTTTCCCAGATTTCCCGGGTAGAACGAATGATGCGCGCGTAGCCGTACAAATTCGCAAAACGCCTGAAAACCGGTAAAAGAGCAAGCATATCGTCAGTAAAACCGAACTGTGAACGATACCCCTCGATGAAGCAGTTCCTGAAATGTTCGGCCTCCTGTAGTGCCATATCTTCAGTAAGGCTATCCAGCGCCTGTTCTATATCCATCGCATACCAGTGATACATTGCGTCGTCAAAGTCTATTATATGATACTCGAGCTTTTCTTTTTCGAAAAACACGTTGTCCGTTTCGAAATCGTAATGGATAAGACCATAGTTTTTCTCATCGGCCGGTAATCTTGAAAAGAACTTCTCCAGCAGTCCTGCTTCCTTTACGGCCGCTTCCTCGTCCGGGAACTCCGATAACACGTCCCGTATCCAGACAAGGGCCTCCTGCCAGCTCCAGCGTTTACGGAGTTTAGGGCAATAACCGGCCGACAGCTTATGCAGCCTACCCAATGCCCGGCCATAGCCGCAAATGACCGCTTCATCCGGCTCCAACCCGTCCAGCTGTCTGCCAGGCACTCCTTCAAAGGCTGCCGCCTCATATTCTCCCCAGGGAGTTTTCAATATTTCCAGCAGCCTGCCTTTTACCGACGGTATGACAGCCGGAGCATTATAACCCGACCGTTTCAGATATTCTATGAATTCAAGCTCTCCGGTAACCTGCACCGGATCTTTTTCCGAAATGGGGGCAAACCTCAAAAAGCAGACCCTGCCGTCCGATTTGAACGGATACACTGCATTTGAAGATATGCGGAAGTATTTCAGCATTTCTCCCGAATCGGCATCGTGCCTCCAGTTTTCAAGGATCATTGCGGCGAGGGCTTCATTGTTGAAAAGAAATCTGAGTTTAAGCATACGTTGCCTTCCCTTTACATTTCATTGAGCTTATTCAAGTATATACCAATCCAGTTCCGTATGGTAGGTAATGTAAACTTATAATCAATGTTTCTGACATCCCTGCTATTTAAGCTCTTCCGCCCTTTTCATCCAAAATTCCTTGACATTGCCCACAATACTGGCAAAATGCTCCTTCGGCGTTTTACTATCCCATTTTTCAAACCTGCTGAAAGTGTGGCCTCCTGCCTTAGTAGACGGTTCTTCCTTTTTTGCATACGGGCCGGATACGCCTGCCATCCAGCCTTCTTCACGCCAATTGCCGTCGCTGATGCAGCGGAACCTGAATAGGTAGTATACGTTTTCCCCATCTTCAAATACGTTCATAAGTTCTATCCGGTCGGGCACCCTCCCCAGTTCTGTCGGATATGTCAGCCAGTCGACCATGTTTGATTCCGCAAAGCTGGCCTGGTTTTCATACTGCACGGGAAAAATTTCTTTTTGCCCGATATTTTGAAGCCCGTTATAAAACCAGTTGCGCATTTCACTGTCCGCAGCTATTTCTAGGGCGTCCTCAGCCTCGATCCCTTCTCCGAGACGAAGCAGCGATAGCGCTGCAAACATTTTCAGCCTCATATCCCCGGTACTCATCATATTCCTCAAAACCAGAATTATCCTAGGATTACTTATATAGCCTGCAAGATCGAGGTGGACGCCAGCCCTGTTACGGAGACCCATATAATCCTCGTCATCCCAGATGGATCCCTTCAACTTCTCCTGCATGTAAAGACTTACTTCATTCGCGGAGTTCAGTATATCCTCCGCGATACTGTTCCTGTAATCCTTTATCATATTTTCGGTGATCATCCGGCTGTTGAAATAGTTGAGCAGAACCAGATAAATATCGTCCGAAATGTCCTTGTTTCGGGCATGGGATAAAAGCCTGGGAAACAATATTTCCGGAAACCTCGGCCGGTCATACAGGCTTCCGGTCGGCAGGCGCTTCATTTTACCGCCTTCCTTGTCAAGGAGCTTAAGGTAAGTGATCAGCGCACGCTCGTTCTCATAAGTCGTCAGGAATTGATAAACCGCAAGCTTTGCTTGCGAACCGAGTCCATCGAATATTTGGTCCAGCTTGTCCACATATTCCGCGTAAGGCCTTCCGGAACAAATATCGATAAGCTTTGCCTGAATATCCTGCCATTCGTATTTCAACGGAGGATACTTGTCCTTCGAAGCTTGAATTATCTTCAGGCCATCTTCCACAGTAATCTGAAGCTTCTCCAGTTTATCGAGTGCATTCTGTCTCTTTGCAATCGAATCGTCCTTCAGTTGGCTCAACAGGGCCGATACGTCCTCTTTTTTGCGAAAAGCGCTCAATACACCCATTTCCATGACCTCCATTAACTGGCTTTGTAATATTATATAAGTATTCTATAAATATTTACTATTTCCTCTGTTATCTATCTCAATTGGCACATATATTGAAAACCCGGTCTAATACCGTTATAATGCAGAAGAACCAGGCGCAGTCATGTCCAGCGCCTGGTTCCTGTTTTTTCGGACTTCTTAGCCTTTAGTTCATTCATAGCGTCATTTCAAAGCGCCATAGATATAATTCAGGCAATCATCCTGTCCTTTAAAATACGAAGCTGCTTTTAATGGCGTTTCAACGTCCGGGTAAAGAGAATCGGTATCTTCGTCGGTAGTTTTGAAGTAATTGCTCGAATATTGGATATCCAGGTCAACATTCGATAAATGCAGCACCTTGACCTCTCCGAAATGGTTCGGTCTGCCCCCGGTCGGTTCGCCGATCACTGTTGCATTCGTTTTCTGCTTGAGATCCATCGCATTCAATATCGCGGATGAAAATGTACTTCTGCCGACAATTACATAAAGACTGTCCTTGTTGTTTATAGTATAATGTTTTTTTATCTCACCGATGAACGGATCGAAAATCATTGAATTTCCACCGCCATTGTCCCGCAGGTCAATAACCATGGTTGTGGCATTTTTACTGTCTACGGTATCGAATACATCCCTGGTAAATTTGCTGAAGGAGTAATCCTTCATATTCGAACAGGAGTTATATCTTACATACACTATACCGGACTTATCATCGTATTGATACCAATAAATATCATCCTTTTTCTTGGGAAGCGGATATAAAGCCCTGAATTCACTGTCATCAGAAAGAAACCTGACATTATCGACGTTGTTGATATTCAGCGGTTTAACGATCACATCCTGTCCTTCAAAGGAAAAGCTTACAGCTTCTTCTGCTGCTACCCCCGCCATTTTCAACACATTTAGTGAAGTCAGCAAACTGCAGAACTGGTTCTTCGATATCGCCTGATTATCCTGTGATATGTATGGATTCAGCTTTTCACGGAGCGTATCTATATCGTATCCGTTCACTGCAACGAGCTTTTTACCCCACAACTCCTTATAATTTTCAGATGCGTTCGTTAAGTAGATACCGTCTTCAAACTCAAAAAAACTGAATGGATATAACTGCTCTCCTCTTATATTTACGCTGGTATGGCTATCCCTTACCGAATTTACTATCCTTGCAAGTCCGGCTTTTATCTCCAGATCGCTCAGTACGTCGACCTTGCTTATCAGTTCTTCCATTTCACTATCAAACTCATCCTTCGACAAATAAAAAAACAGATTTTTATGCAAAACAGGCAGCTTTTTTTTTACATACCTTAGATCAGCCGTCCATTTCCTTGCATTATCATCTTCGCTGATAACAGGAGAGGATGTTGTCCTGTTGAGCAGGTTAAAAAGAAAAATACCAGCAGCAGTACAAAAAATCAGTATGGCCGCCAGAATAACCATATGTTTTTTCGGCATTGTTGGTGATACCTCGTTCTTTTCTAAATCATAACCGCCGGCTTAGCCGGCGGTTTGCTCTTGCCCTGTAAGGGCATGTTACTGGCAGGGCTGAAAGCCCTACGAAAAGTCCGCCAACCGCATGGTTTTTCAAGCTACCGCTAAAGCGGTT
>JAEXNT010000069.1 GCA_023439545.1 Bacillota bacterium | reverse complement strand
AACCGCTTTAGCGGTAGCTTGAAAAACCATGCGGTTGGCGGACTTTTCGTAGGGCTTTCAGCCCTGCCAGTAACATGCCCTTACAGGGCAAGAGCAAACCGCCGGCTAAGCCGGCGGTTATGATTTTTAATAACGAATTATGGAAAAAGGAGGTGTGATTATGTCGCTTAATATACTTTTGGTGGAGGATGACGAATCCCTGAACAGAGGTATCAGTTTCAAACTCAAAAAGGAGGGCTACCAGGTATACCCGGCATTCAGCCTGGGGCAGGCGCGGGATATTTTCAATGCCGAAGGTATCGATCTGATCATACTCGATGCAGGCCTGCCGGACGGAAGCGGTTTCGATTTCTGCAGTGAGATCCGGGAGCGCAGCAGCGTATATATATTGTTCCTGACTGCCTGTGACCGTGAAACCGACATAGTGACCGGGTATGATACGGGCGGCGACGATTACATAACCAAGCCTTTCAGCCTTGCGGTGCTTATGTCCAAGATTGCCGCGTTCGCAAGGAGAACCGCCGAAAAGGCAAAAGCCCCCGTATCCGGCCAAACGGTACTGGTATCGGGAGATATAACACTTTATCCTTCGGAAATGAAATTAATGAAGTCCGGAGAACAGATAGAAATAACGAGAAACGAATTCAAGCTGCTTCGGCTGTTGCTTGAAAACGCGCAGCAGGTTTTGACCAGGGAGCGGATATTATCTGTCCTCTGGGACATCGACGGCAACTTTGTGGATGAAAATACGATAGCCGTTAACATAAGGCGGCTCCGTGAAAAAATAGAGAATGATCCCTCGAATCCGGTATATATAGGTAATGTAAGAGGAATGGGATACAAATGGCAGGAAGGGTGCAGCAGGATATGAAGAAAACGATCCTGGCGTTTTTGATTTTTTTTGTGATTTGTGCGGCCGTCACATCGGCGTTTTGTTTATTGAGCATTAATACGCTCCGTAGCGGTCAGCTTCAATTGACTTATGAAATGGCGGGGAAAATAGCCGCGGCATATCCGGAAAAGGAAGAAGAAATAGCCCTGTCGGTATTAGGTAAAACGGATGGACAAGCCTCGGAACTGGGTGAAAAAATACTACAGAAATACGGATATGACAGTAAACTGAACGTTTTGAACGATATAAGGTCCAAAGCCGGCTATTCAGGTATAATACTGGCATTATTAGCTTTTTTTGCGGTCATTGCGGTATCCTGTCTGTTGCTGCTCATCGGAAGCAAAAAGATAACCGACAGGAAACTGAAGGAGCTTTCGCAGGCTTTGGAAGGGATGTTCGAAAACGGGCCGGAAGCTGATATCAGGGAAAAGGAAGGCATGATTGGGCTTTTGTATTCACAGCTCATGCAGATCGCGGGCCGGACCAGACTGACCGTCGGGAAGCTTAACCGGGAGAAGGAAAATGTACAGGCTCTGGTAACGGATATATCCCACCAGGTTAAAACACCGCTTTCTTCAATCAAGCTTTTTAATACGATGCTGCTGAACGGCGACGCCGACGAAGCTGAAACGAAGGAATTTCTGAACAGATGCCGTGATGAGATAAACCGCCTTGAATGGCTGACAGGTTCGCTGATAAAAATATCAAGACTGGAATCGGGTATGATCGAGATAGTGCAGGAAAACCGCAGCCTGAACGAGACTGTGAGGAGCGCGATGGATGGTGTTGCTCAGAAAGCTTGCGAAAAGGGAATATCGATCGAACTGAACGCCGATCGTGACTTTTATGCCCTGCATGATCCCAAGTGGACCTGCGAGGCTATTTTCAACATACTGGAGAACGGGGTCAAATATACGGTAAACGGCGGCAGGATACTGCTGCAGGTAATGGTGACCGAGTTTTTCATCCGGCTGGATATTACCGACAACGGGATCGGTATACCGAAAGAAGAGTACAACGATATTTTCAAGCGCTTTTACCGCGGCAGGTCTGAAACGGTCAGGAAAACCGAAGGTTCGGGGGTCGGACTCTACCTGACGAGAAAAATACTGGAGGAACAGGGCGGCAGCATAATTGTCGGACCGGCTCCCGGAAGCGGCACGCGGTTCAGTCTTTTCTTACAGAAATGTAAGTCTCTTTGAAAGAGTACTGTAAGCCTGCCATGATAAGCTTAGGGTAAACATTGCGCCGGTTGGCTTTATGTCGCGCCGGTTGGTTTCATGTAGAGAACATGCTTCAAGACAAGAGTTTGTAAATTCACGTAGAGATGTTCTCAGCATTAGGTAAATCGGCGCAGCAGAACTACTTATTTTGGAGGTCGTTATGATAATTCTTGAAACCAAATCACTTAAAAAATATTACGGCAGGGATGAATACCTCGTGAAGGCAGTCGACGATATCGGCATTTCGGTGGAAGAGGGCGAGTTCATCGCAATTGTCGGAACATCAGGCTCGGGGAAAAGCACTCTGCTGCACCTTATGGGCGGTCTTGACAGGCCTACCGCAGGCACGGTGGTCATCGAGGGTAAGGATATTTTCAGGATGAATGATGAAGAGCTTGCAATTTTCAGACGGAGAAAGATCGGCTTTGTTTTTCAGGCGTATAACCTTGTACCCGTGCTGAATATCTGGGAGAATGTAACGCTGCCTCTGGGACTTGACGGAGTAGAGGCGGATGAGGCGTATATCGGGGAGCTTATGGATACTTTGAACATCTATCCTAAAAAGGACTGCCTGCCCAACGTGCTTTCAGGAGGACAGCAGCAGCGTGTTGCGATTGCACGGGCCCTGTCCACCAAGCCGTCGATAATACTGGCGGACGAACCGACCGGAAACCTGGATTCGAAGACCGGGGAGGAGATGATGGCCTTACTCAGGAAGTCAGTTACAAAGTATCATCAGACTCTCATAGTTATTACACATGACGAAAAGATAGCACAGGTGGCGGACCGGGTCATACGGATAGAGGACGGCAGGGTTGCGGCCGATAGAAACGGGGTTCCGGCTGATGGAAGCAGAGCGGCGGTAAAAGGGGGCGACGGGATTGAATAGCATTTCAAATCTGGCAATAAAGGGGCTCAAATCGGGGAAAAGCAGGGTTATTCTGACGATCCTTGCCATAATGCTGTCTTCCTGCCTTTTGACCTGCATCGGGATATTCGGTTTCAGCATCCGGCAGATGCTTATCGACCAGGTCATCACACAGACCGGAAACGTTCACGCGGAATATCGCAATGTTACAGATGAGCAGGCTGCCGTGCTTAAAAACCATGTCAAGGTCGAAGAAGCGTCTGAAGTTATGGGTTGCGGCTTAAGCCCCCGATCGGACAAACTGGGCAGTATTTCTCTTGCCGTACAGTATATAGATAATATCGGAATGGTAGGGCTGTCATTGACGAAAGGCAATATGCCTGCAAATAAAGGCGAGATAGTACTGGAGAACTGGATACTGGAAAAGCTGGACATCAAGCCGGAACCGGGTGAAACGGTCACGTTGCCGTTTACGGCTTACGGAACGGATGGGAAAGCGTATACGAAGGATTATACATTCAAGCTGAGCGGTATCCTTAAAGACTCTCCCGTCGCAATCAATTGGAACACTTCAGTTGCGCTCGTATCAAAGGATTTTATACTCGCAATTGAGGGTTCGTCCGGACCGTCGAGTCATAATGTCGATGTGCGTCTGAAGAAGAAATTCGATATCTCTTCCGAAGCGATCGAGCTTGGTAGATCATCCGGCGTAAAGGATGAAGACATAAAGCTGAACGACAGGTATATCGCGGTGCTTGCGGGCGATGGCAATTCATTGATCCCGTATATCCTGGTAGCACTGGTTGTCTTGTTTGCGGCAGGTATTGTGATTTATAACATATTCAATATTTCAGTAGCGCAGAGGATAAGGCAGTTCGGTCTTCTGTCCGCGGTAGGTACGACCCGGAGGCAAATAAGGAAGATCATTCGCATGGAAGGCCTGTTTCTCTCTGTTGCAGCCATTCCAGCCGGGCTTATGGCGGGGTATATACTGAGCCTGTTCGTCATACCCTCGATAGCCCAGGAAAATCTCAGCGTCCATACGACGCCAATCATTTTCCCAATTGCGGCAGTTGTCTGCCTGCTCTCGATAGCCATTTCGATCAGGAAGCCCTCACGGATGGCGTCTTCCATATCGCCTGTTGAGGCAATACGCTACAACTCCTCGGAGATTTCCTCGAAAAAGATTGCAAGAAAAGGCGCGCAGCCAGTGGGAATCACAAGAATGGCGTGGCTAAACCTCTGGAGAAACCGCAAAAGAACATTGATCACACTTCTATCCCTGATTATGAGCGGTACTCTATTTATAGTGGTTACTACGATATTATCCGGTATGAATGTTCAGAATCTTACGGATACCTACGCTACCGGCGACTTTCAATTGACATCGGGTTATCTGAGGCTTGGACAATGGGATCCGGACAAGAATCCGCTCGACGATGGCATCGCTGGGGCAATCAGGAGCATCGACGGAGTGAATAAAGTTGAAACGGTGATGTATCAAGGGCTGTATCTCAAGTATGACAAGGATTTTATCTATACTGAGGTAAAGCCTGAAACCGGTATGGAGCTGAACTGTTCCTTGTACGGATATGATGACGCTTTTATGGAGGAACAGTTGGAACAGGTTGTGGAGGGAAAGCCTGATCTTGAGCTTATGAAGAATAATGACAGCGTCCTTGTAACAGCCCGCGATGACGGCGCCTCTCCATTTAAACCTGGAGACAAGGTGCGTTTGAAAGAATACTTTGGCAAAAGCGATAAAGATTTTAAAGAGATAGAATTTACCGTAGAGGGGATCATCAAAAAAAATGTTACATGGCTTGGCTTTTCTGGATTTGGACCGACTTTTGTCGCGCACCAGGACACTTTCGAAAGGCTCGGCCTCGATAAGAGGCTTGCCAGAATCTGCGTTAATGCGGATGAAGAAAAATATGACGCTGTCGAAAGTGCGTTGGAAAGAATGGCCGATAATAACGCAGGTATTACTTATGTTTCACAGAAAGAGACAAATGAAACCTTTGAAAGGCAGATATCCGGAATCCGTTTTGCTGCGCTCAGCCTGGCCGGAATAATAGGGTTGATAGGCATACTGAACCTTATGAATACCATGATCACGGGTATCCTTTCAAGGAAAAGGGAGATCGGCATGCTTCAGGCCGTTGGGCTTTCGAACAGGCAACTCGGCAGGATGCTCCAGATGGAGGGAACGTATTTCAGTGTGATAAGTGCGATTATATCGGTGCTGGCGGGAACTGGGCTCGGCTACGGCTTATTCCAGCTGTTCAAACAGGAGGCAATCTATGCCGAGTATGTCTTTCCCATAGGACCGATAATATTTATTTTGATCGCATATACGTTGATACAGGCTGTTATCACGTTTGCCGTGAAAAACAATCTCGGACGGGAATCCATTATCGAAAGGATCAGGTTGAATGAATGATCCGGCCGGGAACCTCGTTCCATATTATACGTCTATATAGAACGGGAGTAATATATGGAAATGAACCGGACAAAAATCCTTATATATGCCATAATACATTTTCTGGTCGATTTCTCGTGTGCATTTCTGCTGTTTACTAAGGTGTATGGTTTGGAACAGTGGTACTTGTGCCTGCTGTTATACAATTTCTGCGCCTTTGCACTGCAAATGCCCATGGGCCTGTTGGCTGACAAATGGGACCGGAACGCGGTCCTGGCAGCTTCCGGATGCATATTGGTAAGCCTGGCGTATGGATTCGGAGGTATACCGATAGCTGTGGCTATTGCAGCCGGCATTGGAAACGGGTTGTTCCACATCGGCGGCGGTATCGATGTTTTGAATATGAGCGGTAAAAAAAGCGGAGCCTTGGGAGTATTTGTATCTCCCGGAGCTTTTGGGATATACCTGGGTACTCTGCTCGGTAAGCAGGGAGGACTCTCTGGATTTACTGTGGCAGCGATGCTGCTGGCATCGGCTGTTACAATACTGACAGCCCAGTATTTATCCCGGCGGTCCTTACGCTCGGGCAACGGACCCGTTTCCTTCGATGGCGCCTGCCTGTCGAAGATACTACCCGCAGTAAGCTGTTTGTTTTTAGTGGTATGTCTTCGCTCCTACGTCGGTATGAATATCGATTTCTCATGGAAAACGCAGGGGTACTGGGGTATCGCATTGATATCAGCTGCCGTTTTCGGTAAAATGGCCGGCGGTTTTCTTGCCGACAGTTTAGGAGCAGTAAAAATGTCTATACTGACATTGGGAACAGCAGTTGTGCTGTTCCTTTTTTCAGCGGTTCCTCCGGCAGGGATCGGGGCTGTATTACTTTTCAACATGACCATGCCGGTGACACTGTGGGCTGTTTCGCGCATTTTTAAAGGCAGCGGGGGCTTCTCATTCGGATTGCTGACATTTGGTTTATTTATAGGCTTTGTGCCGGAATATCTAGGAATCGATCCGCTGCTTACCGGCTCATTCAGCTTTGCACTTGCTGCGCTCGCATCACTCTCGCTGTTATGGGCCGGCCTCAGAAAGGCGTCGGTATGAGGAAGAAATAGTATGACAGGATTTTGGCTACTGCCTGTAATTGGCATATCATTCATACTGACTGCAGCTGTGGAGATTACATTTGCGTTGGCCGCGGGTATTCGAACGAAGAAGGACCTGTTGCTGGTGTTTCTGGCAAATCTGCTCACAAATCCGGCCGTCGTCCTGTTGTATTACCTTGCGGCATATCATACTGCATGGGCTCCCGAGGCTATTAAGCTTTCGCTTGAAATAACGGCAGTGCTTGCAGAGGCGTACTGTTATATGATTTATAGTGTGGATATACGCCGCCCGTTTTTGTTTTCTTTCGTCGCCAACCTGATCTCCTTCAGCATTGGAGCGATTGCGGGCAGAATAATGTAATGAAAGAGGGTTTGTTATGAAGGGATCTGTTTTTACAAAAACCATAGCGATACTGATTATGTGCCTTGCAGTTTTGACTATGATTTGTTTGCCGGTCGCCGCGGATTTGATATGGGAACCGGATGATGATTTTTACAGGAGGGAAGCCGAAAATTGCGAGTCTTTGGGCAGAAACTATACCGCCGACGGAAGCGGCGGAAGTGTGGATTTGTTTAAGAGCCCGGTTTCGGATAAAAAAGTCGCCACTGTACAAAACGGAAATGAGTTCTATGTATCCTTTACCTATAGGGACCGCGATGGGGAGAAATGGGGCATCGTACAGCTTGACAGCGGTATTGCCGGTTGGATACCGATGAATGAGCTTGCGATCGTTTACGATTACATTTCCTTTGAGGAAGAACATAAAAGTGAATTCCGGCAATGGGAAGGAAATTACGACGGATTCAAGACGGGTAAGGAAGTAGTATTCTGGAGCTATCCTGGTTCCGGTATCATAACCCGCAAAGATTCCGATATAGATGAAAAATTCAGTATCTCCAATGTATATACGGATTCTGACGGCAGGGACTGGGGGTTTGTGAGATATTACTATGGAGTTCGCAACAGCTGGGTATGTATAGACGATCCGGCAAACGATGCGATCCCTGCGTTCAATATCCAATCTAACACACCCTTGCCGGAGCCGGGCACTCTCCCGGCGGAAGCGACTGTGCGCGCCGTCCCAAAGGAACTGCAGAGAACAGGCGGGCCTGCTGCAGAAGTTTTGCTGATTGTACTCGTATCTGTATTGGTAATAGGTACGCTGATACTTCTGCGGGTGTTCTGGAAGAAGAAATGACGATTATCATATTCCATCGCTGATATTGACACAATATTAGTAAAGGGGTGTATGACGCTAGACGCGGTTGCTTACAGTGCCGTTCGATCGTTTCATTGACGCTTTTACTAACTATACGGTATAATTAGTTTAACAACGTTGTTAATCGTGCATTCATCAGGTAAGTAGCGATTTTTTCTTCCTCGGCAATTCAGGAAAATTTTTGGGGAATCAGTAGTATTAAGTCTGGAAACAATATACAAGTGCAAGGAAATTCAGGTACTGCGAGGTGATAGCAAGCTTCCTACCAATCTAAAAGTTGATAGAAAGGAATGGTATATTTGTACGTATTATTATCCAAATTCAAGGAAATATTATATTCAGTTCTTCCAATAACAATTATTGTATTTTTGCTAAACTTCACTATATCGCCGATCGATACGCCAATAATGTTAAGATTTATTATCGGAGTGGTTTTTATAATAGCCGGATTGACAATTTTTCTATTCGGAGTGGATATTGGCGTCGGTCCTATTGGTAATTCTATGGGAGCCAATATCACGAGGAAAAATAAAATCTGGTTCGTTGTTGTTTCAGGATTGGTCCTTGGCTTTTTCATTTCTATAGCCGAGCCTGATTTGCAAATACTCGCCGATCAGGTCGAATTTGTTACTTCGGGAACAATCACCAAATGGAGCATTGTCATCATCGTATCCATCGGTATCGCGGTCTTTCTGACGGCAGGACTTGTCAGAATCGTTTACAATACTCCTTTGTATAAGCTATTGTCGGTTATATACGGTGTGATTTTCCTGCTTGCATTGTTTACGTCGCCGGAGTTCCTGGCCATTTCTTTTGATGCTTCGGGGGCAACTACCGGCGCTTTGACGGTTCCGTTCATTCTGGCTCTTGCCAAGGGTGTTTCGGAGCTGAAAAAGGACAGTAAGGCTTCGGAAAAGGATAGCTTCGGCCTGGTGGCCATAGCTTCGACAGGTGCGATTATATCGGTCATGCTTATGAGTATTTTTTCAAAAGCTGATAAAATCACGTCGGGCATCGGAGCCCATGAATCCGTGTCTGCATCGATCATCAGTCCTTTTTTGATCGAACTGCCGGCCATAACCAGGGAAATTTTTCTGGCGCTGCTTCCGATTCTGCTAATCTTTCTCGTAACTCAGAAGGTTTCTGGAAAATTGCCTAAAAAAGCTTTCCGGGGCTGTCTGTTCGGACTGCTGTACACATTGATCGGCCTCGTGCTGTTTTTAACCGGTGTCAATGCCGGATTTATGGATGTCGGAAGAACGTTGGGACATACTATTGCCTCAATGGACAATAATGCTTATATTATTGTTATCGCGTTTATAATGGGTTTTGTCACGATATTGGCCGAACCGGCTGTGAATGTATTGACGCACCAGATAGAGGATGTTACGAGCGGGTACGTGAAGCGCAGGATCGTACTGATTACGCTTTCCATCGGAGTCGGTTTTGCCGTTGCATTATCGATGATCAGGATACTTGTTCCCGAAATCAAACTGTGGCACTATCTCCTACCGGGATATCTGATTTCGGTGGCGATGATGTATTTTGTTCCGAAACTCTTTGTCGGAATAGCTTTCGATTCGGGAGGAGTAGCATCAGGCCCCATGACTGCAACCTTTATTCTGGCCTTTGCGCAGGGCGCCGCCGATAGGGTCGAAGAGGCCAGCGTACTGGCCGATGGTTTTGGTATAATTGCGACGGTAGCATTGATGCCGATTATTGCTTTGCAAATATTAGGTCTGATTTTTAAGATAAAGTCAAGGACAAGGGGAGTTGTGAAAAATGTTTAGCGATATTATGACATCTACTGTTGAACTGATTTATATAATTGTGAACTCAGGCGTCGGCAGCAAAGTGCTTCATTTTGCCAAGGAGCACGGTATCAAGGGCGGTACGGTTTTTTTGGGAAGAGGCACCGTGAGCAACTCCGTATTGAATTTTCTTGCGTTGTATGATGAAAGAAAGGAAATTGTGCTGATGGGCGCTGACAAGGAAACGGCGGACCGCGTTCTTAGCCTGATCGACAAGAAGCTTCAGTTTGAAAAGCCGAACCACGGCATAGCGTTTACGACAGATGTGTGTGAAATAGCGGGAACCAAAAATTACTGTTGTAATACTGTTCGTGAAGAAAGAGGTGTAAATAATAAAATGTACCAGCTTATTATGGCGATAGTCAAAAAAGGAAAGGCCGAAGACGTGATCGAGGTGGCGGCCAAAGCCGGCTCGAAGGGCGGCACTATCATCAACGCGAGAGGTTCGGGAATACATGAAACCAGCAAGCTGTTTTCCATGGATATTGAACCGGAAAAAGAAATCGTCATGATTCTTTCAGCTTCTGAAAAAACGGATAATATCATCAATTCTATCAGGAAGCAGTTGAATATAGACGAGCCCGGAAACGGCATCATATTCACTCAGAATGTCAATACGGTTTATGGACTGTGGGAGTAAGAAAGCATAACTTTTTCAGGTTTTCATGAAGTTGATTCTCCATGTCCTCTTAAGATAATATTACCAGATAATCACCCGGCAGGATTTTCAGGCTCCCGCTGGGTATTATCTTTTTCGTCACTTAGGTTTGCCAAGATCTGTAAAAAGCATGTAAACTCTTGTCCTTGATTTTCTGCAATTTTTCCGTCTCTTTTATTATGTGCTTCGTTATCGGAAAACTCACACTAACATGTGCTGGAGTTGAACCAAACATATTATTGCATTTTTTCTTTTTACTATCCATGTCCAATTCTTTTGTTTATAATAAAAGGGATAGGGGGGTCATTAATGAATATCGATGTGATCGGAGTACCGGTAGATCTCGGATCCGACAGGAGAGGCGTGGATATGGGCCCGAGCGCCATCCGCTATTCGGGGCTGATGAAGGCAATTGAGAATTTGGGCATAAGTTACAGGGATCTTGGCAACATCGAGGTTCCTGTGCCCGAGAGCAAGGATACGGGCAGTCTTACGGGCAAACCGAAATACGTAAGGGAAATAACCCAGATCAACAGTGATCTGTTCAATATGGTGGGCAAAAGCCTGAAAGCGGGCAGTATGCCACTTGTGATCGGAGGCGATCACTGCATTGCGACCGGTACTCTGCTCGGAGTGCAGAGTTATTATAAAAATATAGGCGTCATATGGCTTGACGCTCACGGTGATTTCAACACGGAGCATACTACGCTGACGGGCAACCTGCACGGAATGTCGCTGGCTGCTGCAACTGGCACAGGCATGCTTGAAATGGCTGGCTTCAAACCTCGGGAGGTGGAATATATAAACCCTGAGAAGGTAGTTGTCATCGGAGCCAGATCACTTGACCCCGAAGAGGCCAAGCTGTTGAAAAAGCGTCATGTTACGGTGTTTACGATGGAGGATGTGGACATGTACGGCCTCCGCGCCGTTATGCAGAAGGCGCTGGACATTGTTGAAGCAGGGACAGAAGGCTTCCACCTGAGCTTCGACCTCGATGTGGTAACGCCCTCGGACGCACCCGGCGTCGGTACGCCTGTTAAAGGCGGGCTGACATACCGTGAGGCCCATCTTGCTGCGGAGATCATTTCTGCGAGGCCCAAGCTGCTTTCAATGGAACTCGTGGAATTGAATCCTATCCTGGATAATGCCAACGTTACGGGTGAACTGGCAGTTTCACTGATTTGCTCCGTATTGGGAAAAAGGATAGCCGGAAATATGGCAAGCAATTTCTAGGGCTTAGGTATAGTGGAAAACTGTAAAAAATAGTAATTTGTATCAGAGATGCACCGTATGCCGGTAAATTAGCCCGGCTGCGGTGCTTTTTACTGATATAGCGCGACAGGTGGGACAGAGAGACAAGGGGACAAAGTCCCTGCTCCACCCTTGTCCAATGTCTCAGTAAAATTTTTCTTGACAATTGTGTCACTCTGTACTACTATGATAGTACACTAGTTTGATGGTTGGGAGGTTAATATATGTTATGAAGTTTAATGACAGCGCTCCGATCTATTTGCAGATCGTTGAAAAAATCAAGGCTGACATAGTCGCGGGAAAACTCAAGGGCGGGGATAAACTTCCGTCCGTCAGGGAAATAGCAGAAAATTTCAAGGTCAATCCAAATACGGTGCAAAGAGTCTATATGGAACTTGAACGCGAAGGTGTGGCTTATCCTCAGAGGGGGATCGGAACCTTTATAACCGAAGGAGAGGAACTGGTCGAAAAGCTGCGCTCCACTCAAGCTTACAAATATACCAGAAGGTATGTCGGCGAAATGAAGGAACTCGGAATGGGAAAAAAGGAAGTTATCGAAAACATAGAAAGTGTTTTGGAGGAAGATAAGAATGATCACGCTGAAGGCTGATAATATTACCAAGAATTATTTTAAAAAAAGTGCATTGTCCGGCGTCAGTATCCAGCTCGAACAGGGCAGGATCGTCGGACTGCTCGGACCTAACGGAAGCGGCAAGACCACATTCCTCAAGCTTGCCACGGGTCTCGTACGCCCTACTTCCGGCAGTATTACCGTCTGTGACAGGGAGATAGGATATAAGTCGAAGGAACTCGTCGCTTTACTTCAGACAGCGATTTCCTGTACGACTGGATGACGATCAAAGAGGCAAAGGAGACGTATGCCGTATTTTTTGCGGATTTTAACACGAAGCGATTTGCTGAATTGCTGGATTTTATGAAACTGACCGAGGATATGAAATTCAAAAGTCTTTCGAAAGGCATGAAGGAAAAGCTTGCGCTGGCGCTGACCCTTTCAAGGGACGCCAGGCTGATAATCCTCGACGAACCGCTGAACGGCGTCGATCCGGTTGCGAGGGAGCAGATTCTCGGCGCGATAGTGAAATGCTTCAATCAGGAAAGCACGATACTTGTAACCAGCCACCTTATAAACGAAGTCGAGAGCATACTTGATGAGGCATGTTTTCTGAAGGAAGGCAAAATCGTGCTTTACGGCCTCACGGACGTATTGAGGAGCGAAAGGAACAAATCGCTTGATGAGCTTTACAGGGAGGTATTCGCATGTTAGGAAAACTTATCATATATGAACTTTCTAAAAGGTGGAAATCATCCAAATTACTGCTGCTGGGTTATATAATGGTGCAGACGGTCATATTGCTTGTGACAAGAGTGTTTTTGTGGAATGACAATATCTCAAGGGGATTTTATATAACCGGAGGAAATGCCGCGGCGGGTGGCGATGTAAACATTGCCGGAGGCAATGGCGTCAGCGCTACCTTCTTGATTATGAGCATAATGTTTTTATTATTCGCACTGTTTATCGGCGCATATCCCTTTATTGAAAGTATTTACAGGTACGAAAGGGATCTTTCCGGCAAGCAGGCTTACCTGGAACTGATGATTCCGGCAGTCGGATGGATGAAGGTGCTTGCGAAGCTCATTGCGACAATGG
This sequence comes from Bacillota bacterium, assembly GCA_023439545.1. Classification (GTDB taxonomy): domain Bacteria; phylum Bacillota; class Clostridia; order Acetivibrionales; family DTU013; genus JAEYOM01. The sequence continues at coordinate 42,600 of JAEXNT010000069.1, read as the reverse complement.
TGAGCTTTATAATCTGCGGAACCCTGTCTCTGCTTTCGATGTTTTTGTTCTTTATGATCAACAGTAATTTCAGATATCTTATGGATATGGTCAGACAGTTCCTGGCTCTGATGACGGACAACGGCCTTAAAGTAGTGCTGATGATTCTGTTCATGCTTTTCAGCTTCGCTTCGGCCTATATGACGATATTCTTCTGCATCTCCGTTGCGAAATCCTTTACTCACAAAAATACCATAGCCGTGCCGATAGGGATATTGATATTCATAATTATTACCTCATGCATGGGGCTGGTTTCGAACCAGCTTGGCGGTCTGCCTATCGCGACCTGGAATATCGGGCAAATAACCTTCACATTGAGTTCATTGCTGCTTGATATTGCGCTATTCCTGGTAATGCTCGCCGGAACGAGCTGGCTTATCGAAAAGAAAATAGAGCATTGATTTGCAACAAGTGGTCAGGAAGGCAGGCCGAAGGCAATTGAGCGGCTTGCCTTTCTGATTTGTTTAACCTGTTCAGTCTATGTCGGGCTGCAGGTTCTCGGGTGGAGCCTCGAGCGCTTCCGGATGCTGTATCAGGTTTCTGTAAAGCTTGAACGCCGAAGCGTAATAGTGTCCGTCGACCGTACGTTCATCCGTAACGACCTTCATAGTTATAAATTTCCTGTCCAATATAATATTATCCGCATCGATGACCTTTTCCCTGACTTTTGTGCCAAAGGCGATAAAAATCGATGTAGTGCCAAAATCGTAAAGATGATGGTGGACCGGCTGGATACCGAGAGAGCCCAGGTCTGTGATGAAAAAGCTTGTATGGAAGGGACTTACGCTATTGATGATGCGCGGCATTACTCCGAAATAATCCATCGTACGGAGCGAAAATACAACGAATTTCAATAGCCACCCCGGGCACAGCATTAATAATTTTGCAGTTTTGTCGGTATCGTTTTTCATATCGAGAGCTTTGTTTTCGACAACCTGCTTACTGATCTTTTCAGCGATCTCAGACAGGGTATCGGTTGGCTCGAACTTCAATTTCACTGTAGTTTCGGGGCTGTTGATCTTAAGCTCCTTTTTTATTGCGAGAGATACGAGTATCTCATTGCGCGCGTAAATCTTCTGCCCGGCAATGAAACGGTTCAGGGCCGGCCGCATTGCGATAGTACGCACCATTGCGGCGATAAGGACGTGGAGCATGCTTACATTTGCAGCGGAAGTTCTTTTCCTCCTGCGCAGGTAAGCTTCGGTATGACTTATTTCGATTTTATCTTCGAAAAAGCATTGTGAATCGGAACGGTATCTCATAATATACGGTATGAGACCGAAAAGTGCATCAAGGGACCGTAAGCGTCTGCCATCATATCTGTCGCCGAAACGCCTCTTGTATTCTGCCATCCTTTACCCCCATTATAAATGTGATCTGAAAGTCATATCGCTCCGTACACAGTGTTTCTGATCCTCGGTATACTGTATTCCTCCATATGCGGGAACATTTGCTGCATGTAGACGACCGTCAGATCCTCCTTGCGATCGATCAGCATCCACGTCCCGAGCATCCCTGACCATCCGAATTCCCCGATAGTACCGTTGCAGCCGCCTTTTACAGGATCGGTCATTACCCTTACGCCGAGACCGTAACCGTAGCCGGCGTGATGCGTCCATTTGTAATCTGTCTGCTGTACTGGACTCAGGTGGTTCGTAGCCATCAGGTCGATCGTCTTTCTGCCGAGAATCCTTACGCCGTCCAGTTCGCCGTTCCCTTTAAGCATGCGGATGAAGCGCTGATAATCGCCGAGCGTCGAAAGAAGACCTGAACCGCCGCTCTCAAAGGTATCTCCCGGGTGTATATGCTCGTCCATTTCATCGCTTTTGGTCAGGCTGCCGTCTTCAGAACGCCTGTAAAAGCTGCACAGTCTATGTCGCTTATCGTCCGGCAGGCGGTGGAAGGTGTCCTTCATCCCGAGCGGATCGAAAATCTCTTCCTTCAGGAACAGACCGAACTTTTTGCCGGATACTGCTTCCACAAGGGCGGCCAGTACGTCGTGAGAAAGACTGTAGCGCCAATGCGTGCCCGGATCAAAGGAAAGAGGTATGGCGGCAAGCATTTTTGAAAAGGCCCGGACGTCGTATTTATAGCCTTCAGCTTTCCATTCGGCGAGTTTACGGCTGATCTGCCGCCCCGTTTCGGTATCTTCTTCGTCATAGGTCAGGCCTGAAGTCATAGTGAACAAGTTTTTTATCAGGACAGGCGAAACGGCGGGAGAACTGTAAAGCGCATTGTTATCGGTATACCTGTAAACCATTGGCTCTCTGAACTCCGGAAGGTACTCCGCAACAGGATCGTTAAGCTGGAATAACCCTCTTTCATATAGCTTAAGAGCTGCTGTGCAGGTTATCACCTTTGTCATCGAATAGATACGGTAGAGGTTGTCAGGAGTTATCGGCGTCTTTGATTCCTTGTCCGCATAACCGAAGCATTCCTGATATTTGAGTTCACCCTTGTGATATATCGAGCAGGCACAGCCTGCGGGTCCTTTTTCCGTCAAGCTTTGAAGCAGAGGTGTAAGCCGTGAGAATTGATCCATGTATAAGACCTCCCTTGTGGTTTACAATAATAGTTTACCATCAGACATGCCGTTTTGCAATCACCGTAATGTCTGGCCATACACCGGATATATTTTACTCCAAGATTCGAAATAATACAGACCGGTTATCTGAATTGTCTTTTCAGTTCGATTGAGAATTTGCTCCTGTCGCCCCTGTATTTCGCAAGGGAATAAACGACTGGAGTGTCGTTCTCAAGGTATACGACGCTTTCGATAAACTGTACGGGGAAGCCCTTTTTGATTTGGAGCAGTTTTGCTTCGAATTCACCGGCAGGTACCGATTCAAGTGTTCTGTCGGCCCTGGCAATAAGCATTCCGCTTTCTTTTTCTATGCTCTCGTACAACGATTCATTTTCCATGTCGCGAGACAACAAGCCCGGGCAAATACCATAAGGCACGTAAGTTATGATAAAGACGACAGGCTCGTTATCGGCGGATCTGAGGCGCGTCAGTTTGATCACATCGCCGCCGGGTTCGACCCCGAGAGCGTGCGAGACCTTCTCATCGCATTTGACGATTTCCTTCTCCAGTACCCTGGTCGAGGGTGTAAGGCCTTTTTTCTTCATTTCATTGTTGAAGCTGTCCAAAACAGACAAAAAATCCTGCGTTATTTTAGATTTGGTGATGAAAGTTCCTTTTGCCTTGATCCTGTATAGGTAGCCCTCTACGACAAGCTCATTAATAGCCTGCCGCACCGTAGGCCTGCTTATGCCGAAGTGTTCGCTGATTTCGACTTCGGTCGGGATCGGTTCTTCAAGGTTCTCGTGATGATCTTTTATATACTCGAGCAAAAGTGTTTTTAACTGATAATACAGTGGGATCGGTATGTTCTTATTAAGCGATTTGTTTGGTCCCAATAACATGTTCTTCCCTCAATTCTACTATAATTAACGAGAATTGTTATTATGTAATGACATTATGTGCCTAATAATTATATCCCTCGAAAAATAAAAAGTCCATAGCTAAAATGCATAAGATTGATTGCTCTACATACCGTATATTTCCAGGCGTTATCAACATATCGGATTCTTTGCGCGCCAAAGTCGTATTGGGTGGTTTTTTGCCGGAATACGTAAAAGAAGTGTTATAATATAACAGTAAAACTGCTGTTGAAAGGGGTATTGCAGGAAGACCTGCCAGCCGGAACCGGAGACCGATGGCGAGCTCGTCAGGACCGTACTGGAGAGCCTTGCCTTCAAGTACCGCTATGTCATTGGCGAACTTTGCAGCCTTACCGGGATAGAAAACGACAGTATAAACATCGTCGGCGGTGGAGCAAAAAATTCCCTCCTGTGCGAATTCACATCGAATTGCTGCGGAAAATCGGTGATAGCCGGTCCCTCTGAAGCCGCGGCGCTTGGCAACAGAACGGAGCAGCTCATAGCGTTGGGTGAACTGTCCGACCTTTCGGAGGCGCGCAGCATTATAAAGATGAGTTTTCCTCCTATAGTCTATACGTCCCGTGATGCAGACCGCTGGGAGGAAGGGTACGGAAGGTTCCTTTCCATTACGCGGCTTGCTCCTTACGCAGGCTGATCTTTATTATTTTCCCGGGAACTTTCACCCCCTTCGTTCATATCATAGAAGGGGGGTGGTAAGGTGCTTAAGGGCAGGGTTAGAAACATGTTCCCGGGCGGGAATACATCCGTGGGTTTTTTCAGCTTTTACAATTACATAATCAACAGGGAAAGCGCTAAAAGGGTTTTTATACTAAAGGGCGGACCAGGCGTCGGCAAAAGTACTTTTATGAAAAAGATCAGCGAAACTATGCAGAATCTTGGTTATGATACCGAACACATGCACTGCTCGAGCGACAACAACAGCCTTGACGGAATCGTTATTCCCAGCATAGGCGTGGCTCTGATAGACGGAACGTCACCTCATGTATGCGACCCCGTTTTTCCCGGTACAGTGGATGAGATCATACATCTTGGGGATTACTGGAATGAGGAAGGCTTGAAAAAAGGCAGGGAAAATGTGATTCGGATAAGTAAGGAAGTGGGGAGCCTTTTTTCACGCGCATATGGGTATCTAGGAGCCGCGGCCCATATCAGGGAAAACAGCGCAGCAGTTTATTCAGCTTCTATCGATGAATCCAAGATAAACAGGACTGCCAAACAATACATAGACCTGCTGTTCGAAGGGGCGCCCGTCGCAGACAGGGCGGGCAGGGCGCGCTGCCTTTTCGCAAGCGCCATAATGCCATCCGGTCTGAAAAACTATATCGACGAACTCGTAGCAACGGATAACGTATATATGCTTACGGGATTTCCGGGCGCAGGTACCGAAAAGGTGCTCGAAAGGATAAAATCCGCAGCGCAGGAAAGAGGTTTTTCCATCGAAGCCTATTATTGCGCTTTCAAGCCCGACAAACTCGAACATCTTGTAATACCAGGATTAAAGACCGCATTCACGACTGCAGAAAAATATCATACCTCGGACGTCTGCACTATTGCAAAAACAGACTTCAGGGACTTCCTGGACGGCAGGATAGCCGAACGGAACAGGGCTGCCCTCGAATATAACCAGAGTATGCTCGACAACCTGCTGGACAAAGCCGTTGAGACGATCCATGAGGCCAAGGCACTTCACGATGAGATGGAGACATACTACATACCGAATATGGATTTCGGCGCGATACAGAAGTGCTGGGAGAAAACAATGCAGAGAATACTGGTCTATGCGGATGAAAAATAGTTAGCGCAGGCCTCAGCATTCAAGCTCAAGTGCTTGTCGAATGTCTCAGCATTCAAGCTCCTGCGCCGGTTGCTCTCTATTGCGGAGTTTTGTTCAAAGAGCATATAAATTCAGCTTGGCAGCAAATTCAAACTCGCGGTGCCAAAGCACCGCTCAAACATGAATTTGCTCTGACCAATGCTTCATCAAAATGCTCTATTTCGCAAAACTCATGCAATATTAATCAACCGGCGCAGGAGCTTTATTTGCTTCTATTCTACTTCCTATTGCGGAGTTTTGTTCAAAGAGCATATAAATTCGGCTTGGCGGCAAATTCAAACTCGCGGTGCCATCGTATAGACGCTGAGCTCAAACAGTGATTTGCCCTTAACACTGCTTCATCAAAATGCTCTATTTCGCAAAACTCATGCAATATCAATCCACCGGCCACAGGAGCTTTTCTATTCTATATTGACTAATTGCGGTTGTAATATATACTAATATTGTAAACTTTATCTTCAGGCAAGACCTGAAAAGGAGGAGTGCGAAATGTGGAAGCTTAGTGTAAAAACCGTAGTTGCAATCGGTATTGGAGCCGCAATATTCATCGTATTGGGCATGTTTGGTTCGATCCCGACCGGGATACCAAATACCAATCTGGATACTTCGTATGGTCTGCTGGCAATGATGTCGGCAATTTTCGGACCTGTTGCCGGACTTCTGATCGGCTTGATCGGACATTCCCTGAAGGATATTTTCCTGTATGGTTCGGCCTGGTGGAGCTGGGTTGTCTGCTCGGCGCTTGCAGGCTTCTTCATCGGACTCTTTGTTAAGAAATACGGGGTCGAAGACGGCAAATTCGGTATAAAACAGGCTGTTCTCTTCAACGTTGTCCAGATCGTCACTAATGCCGTATGCTGGTTCGGACTGGCGCCGACTCTCGACATACTTATTTACGGCGAACCTGCAAACAAGGTATATACGCAGGGTCTGGTAGCAGGAACCGTAAATATGGTCGTTATGCTGATCCTCGGCACCGCGCTGTTGTTCGGCTATTCCGCAACGCGCCAGAAAGCGTCGAGCCTCAATAAGGAAGCATAATCACTTACCCTGGAGCAAAAGGGATGGTCCTTGCCCTGTTTGTGGCAGTAAAACGGACCATTCCTTTTTTATGAGGTCACATATGAAAAAGGCGGCAATATGTTTCAAAAACTTCACATTCCGATATAACAGCCAGGTAGAGCCGACGCTGCACGATATCAGTCTGACCGTATATCAGGGCGAAAAAATACTCGTAATAGGCTCGTCAGGCTCTGGAAAATCGACGTTCGGCAGCTGTATAAACGGGCTCGTCCCATTTTCATACAAGGGAGAGGTATCGGGCAGTCTTGAGATCATGGGTCAGGATGCCTCACAATTGGGCATTTTCGGCTTATCTCAGCATGTCGGGACAGTTCTGCAGGATTCGGACAGCCAGTTCATCGGCCTCACCGTCGGCGAGGATATCGCATTCTCAATGGAGAACGAATGCGTTGAAAGCGGCAGTATGAGGGAGCGCGTATTATCTTCGGCCTTGATGGTCGATATGGATAAATTTCTTGCATCAAATCCGCACGAGCTTTCAGGGGGCCAGAAGCAGAGGGTCTCGCTGGCCGGAGTAATGGTCGACGACGTAGACATACTGCTTTTTGACGAACCTCTTGCCAATCTTGATCCCGCTACGGGAAAATATGCGATAGAACTTATAGACGATCTTCAGAAAAAAAGCGGCAAAACTGTAATAATTATAGAACATCGCCTGGAGGACGCGCTGCACAGGGGCGCCGACCGGGTCGTACTGTTCGATGAAGGGCGTATAGCGGCCAATATGACGCCCTCCGAGCTATTGGCCGGAGGTATGCTCGAGAAATACGGAATACGCGAGCCTTTGTTCATTTCAGCTTTGAGAAAATCAGGCTGCTCGATGGACGCCGCCGATAACCTGCAAAATGTGGAAACGATGCATCTTGAGCCCTATAAAGAGAAGCTGCTTGCGTGGACAACGCAGGGAGGCAAGGCATACTCGCGCATTGACACAGGGCAGCTGCTCGGGGTGGAGGGGCTCGAGTTCAGGTATCAGTCGGGGATGCGGGCAATCAAGGATGTCTCGCTGGAAGTAAAACGCGGGGAAATGGTTGCGGTGGTAGGCAAGAACGGGGCAGGAAAATCCACGCTGTCCAAACTGATCTGTGGTATGGAAAAGCCTGACGGCGGCCGGATTGTATTCGAAGGCAGCGACATCACAAGGGATACGATCAGAGAACGGTCGCTGAGGATAGGTTTTGCCATGCAGAACCCGAACCATATGATATCCAAAACGATGATATTCGACGAAGTGGCCCTTGGTTTGAAGGCGAGGAAGACCCCGGAGAAGGAGATAAGGGAAAGGGTCGAAAAGACGCTCAGAATCTGCGGACTTTATCCTTTCAGAAACTGGCCCGTTGCCGCGTTGAGCTACGGTCAGAAAAAGAGGGTCACAATAGCATCGATACTGGTGCTCGAACCAAGCATGCTGATATTGGACGAGCCGACAGCCGGACAGGATTACAGACACTATACCGAGATAATGGAATTTCTTAAAAAGCTGAACCGGGAGAACGGTATAACGATAATGATGATCACTCACGATATGCATCTGGCTCTCGAATACACCGACAGGGCCATAGTTATGGCAGATGGGGTCAAGATCGCAGACAGTACGACCGCCGGGATATTTTCGGATGAAAAAGTGATTGCCGCAGCCAATCTAAAAAAGACATCCCTTTTTGATCTGGCTATCAGGCTTGGACTGCCCCCTGAAAAAGTTATAAACAGGTTTATCGAGGCTGAGAAAGGGGGAGAACGCATATGAGCAGGCTGCTGTCATATATTCGTGTGGATTCGCCTCTGCACAGGCTCAACGGCGCTACAAAGCTTATCATTTTCCTCATCTGGTCTTTTACGGGAATGATAACGTTCGATGCACGTGCGCTTGTTATAATGCTCATAACCGGGGTTGTAATCTTCAAGGCTTCAAGAATATCATTCAGGGAAATATCCTTCGTACTGGCATTTATCAGCGCTTTTCTGCTTCTGAACTTTATCACGATCTACCTGTTTTCGCCCGAGGAAGGCGTCAGGATATACGGCTCAAGGCATTTGCTTTTCAGCTTTTCCCGGCATTATACCGTAACTGCGGAGCAGCTGTTTTATGAACTGACAGTCATAATGAAATATTATACTGTTGTTCCCGTGGCACTGCTTTTTGTACTGACCACCGACCCGAGCGAATTTGCGGCGTCGCTCAACCGCATTCACGTATCCTACAAGATTTCCTATGCGGTCGCGCTTGCACTTCGCTATATTCCGGACATACAGACGGACTTCGTCAACATTTCGCATGCCCAGCAGGCAAGAGGCATAGACCTGTCGAGAAAGGCCAAGCCCTGGACTAGGCTTATGAATATGCTTGCCATCCTGATGCCGCTTATTTTTTCCAGTCTCGACAGGATAACGGTGATATCGAATGCAATGGAACTGCGAAATTTCGGAAAGAAAAAGAAACGCACATGGTACTCTGCCAGGCCCTTCGGGAAAAATGACGCCTTTGCGCTTGCGATGGCTGTACTGCTGTCCGGCGCCGTACTTGTATTCACCTTTTACGACGGCACAAGGCATTTCAACCCATTCATTTAATTAAGAGAGTTTTTATTTTCCCGACCTTCCATAATATGAGCAAAATACCTGCCGATATACAGCACAGGGCTGAAGCCACCCGAAAGTAAGCCATTACCGTCAGAGTGTCAACCAGATATCCGCTCAGGAAGCTCCCGGCCACTCCTCCGAAGCCATAGCTGACCGACCAGAAAAGCGCCTGACCGGAAGCTTTACGCTGTTCACCGGCGATTTTACTCATAAGATTGACGGCGCCGAAGTACCAGGAGCTGAAAGCCAGACTTGAAAGCGGCTGGGAAGCAATCCATACCCAGAGTACGGGGAACGATCCAAGAACAGCCATACGCAGTGCGAATGCAGCCGTACCGGCTATTAGTACGTACCATACCGATATTTTTACGATTATGCGATCGAGATAATAGAGCAGGATCATTTCAGGTATCATTTCTATTATCCAGGCTGTTCCGAGCAGAAAATCCGATGCCTTCAATTCACTGATACCCACCGGATAAAAATTATCATAACCCTTACATACTACCCCGGTGAGGAAAAATGAAAACAAAAGAAGTAGAAACCGAAAGTTTTTAAAAGGCAATCTGTTTTCACTATTTCTGCCGTTTTGTGGTGTGAGAGGTTTTTCGGGGCGGTTATCCGGGATATTCAGGACTATCGTCAAAGTCAGCAGCATAAGGAACATATGGATGATAAAACTCCAACAGCCCAATAAACTGCTTTTGAAAACACCGCTTATAAATACGCCTATCCCATAGCCTGCGGAGCCCCACAGACGTATCCTCCCGTACCTGTCTCCGCAAATTGCAAGCGTCAGCGCATCAATGAGTGCAGATATTGATATGATAAAAAATGAATAAATAGAGTACACAAGAAGCAGACCCCGGAAGGAATCAGTCGCCAGAAATCCAGCTGTTGACAGTGCCGTCATCAGCAGCGCAAGCATCAATATACGACAGACGCCCCATTTGTCGGCGGCTCGTCCCCATATAGGCTGAAACAGTATCATGGATACCGGTAACACAGCCATTATAATACCTATTTGAAAAGGTGTGAGGCTTCGACTCAGATAAATAGGCATAAATGGAGCCACTGTAGAACATGCTGCGAAATAGGTAAACATACAAGCCGCGAAAATATTGTCATATTTCATTTTGCCACCTCAACGATTGCGTTCATTTAATTCTGTTAACTATTTACATTAACGATCGATGATTGTATTATAATTCTTGCAAACATGCATATCTCGGCTGAATCTGCCGGATATAAGCATAATTCTGCTATTCAGGCGGCATGTAATTTTGAGGATTGATATGAAAGACAAGACGTTGAAAGAGATACCATGCGGGCAGGAGCCCCTTTTCCCGATAAGCGTATCTTTCGAAGCACATAATAAAAAAGGTATTATTTTTCCCAGTCACTGGCATGAGCATATTGAATTTTTATATGTTAAATCGGGGGAGGGAATAATCGAATGCAATCAGGCTCCTCTCAATGTAAAAAAAGGTGACCTTATTGTAGTCAATAGCGGTGAATTGCACTGCGGCTTCTGTATCACGGGAGAAATATCATATTATTGCCTTATTGTAGCTCCGGAGCTGGTTCACAGCAGTATGCCGGATATCTGTGACATCAAGTATATTTCCCCGATAAAGCAGAACCTTATTTTGTTCGAAAACAGAATCAGTGATGATGCGGGTATTTCAGAGTGTATCAGGCTTATAGCGGACGAATATGAGAACAGGAGAATCGGTTTCGAACTATCGATTAAGGCTCTTGTTTACCGTATGCTGGTAATATTGATCAGGGAACATGTCCGGACTATGCTCCCGCCATCCGGATGTGCGAGAAGAATGCGCGAAATGGGGCGCCTTGCCGGAGTTTTTGAATACATAGAAAATAATTTTTACAGAAGTATTACAGGCGGCGAACTTGCTAAAATGCTGAACGTAAGCATTTCGCGTTTTAGTCATTTGTTCAGGGAAGCTGCCGCGACGTCTGTAACAGAGTATATAAACAGTGTCAGGATAAGACGGGCGGCAGACCTGCTCGGCAGTACGGACTTGAATATTACTCAGGCGGCTATGGCGTCAGGTTATAATGATGTGAACTATTTTACCAGACAATTCAAAAGACATATGGGTATATCCCCGTCAGCCTTCAGATCTGGACAGGGATAACGGCTAATTCTTATCTTTTTATCTCGGGGCGGAGTTGATCAGCTCGACCGCGACCTTGGCGTTTTCGAACGATTTCTCCTTCAGTTCGGGCATTTTTTCCCTGAGACGGCTTCTTATAACCTCGCGTCCGTTCCAGACTTCTTCCGACAGCTTGACCAGATTGCCGTATTCAAGGAAACGGACGTCGCCTGCGGAAGGCTGGTCGATATAATCCAGGAAGCCCTGAATCTTGGGGTCGTATACAAGGCCTACCATCGGAACGGTTGCAACAGCTGAAAAGACCAGTGAATGCAGCCTCATGCCAAGCACCATGTCCATTTTGGATATAAGGTCATAGGTTTGACAGACATTCAGCTTTTCCCTGACAATGGTGCTTTTTTCCCGCATTTTTACCGAAACGTTCTCCAGTATCGGAATATCCTCGGGATGCTGCATTGGGAAGAATACAGGATGCAGGCCGTATTTTTGTACCATGTGGTCGATTGTCTGTGCGATGACCGATTCGTATTTTTCATGCTCTATTTTTTCGTGTCCCGGGTATTTCCTTAGCGAAATGCCCAGCAACGGCTTGTCGTTCTTCAAACCCAACAGTTCTACGACGCCGGTGTCAAAACCATCCTTGAAATCGGTTGCGGTCAGCGCGGCGTCAGCCGTAAGCATGATCCTCGGCCTGCCGATTTCCATCTGTCTGAGTTCTTCAAATGACAGCCTCTCGCGCAATGTGATAACATCGACCTGGTTCATTATCTTTTTTGTCAGCACTCTGTTCAGTCTCTTTTTAAGAGGTCCGATACCGTTGGCATAGAACATTACCTTCAGGTTCAGTTTCTTTGCGAGCCAGACGCAGCTCAGGTAAAAAATGAGCGAGCGCGTGTGAGTTGTGTCCTGCAGCAGATTTCCTCCGCCGTATATGAAAGCCCTCGATTTTTTCATGGCCTGGAATATGCCACGCATATGGACCCTGCTGATCGAATCCACGTCATAATCCTTCGATGTTCCGTAAGGAACCTTTGAGAGGACCAGCAGGCGTATATCCGGCTTGAACTTTTTCAAATCGTTTATAATGGACATCAGGAGAGCTTCGTCGCCTATGTTCCTGAAACCGTAATACCCCGATACTATGGCGTCGTAAGACTTCTTGCCCGATTTTTCGGCTTCGTTTTTCTCCATTATACTTTTATATATATTGCTTTGGGTCCTTGCCATGCTTTCAACGGAAAAATCTCTCATAGCCTTGTCATAAAGACTTTCGCCCATCACCTCGCGTTTTTTTTCATCCGACGCGAGTTCCAGTATGAGTTCGGAGAAACGGGAAATGTCGCCCGGCTTAAAGAGGCAGCCATTCTTGCCGTTCTCTATGAGATCGGGTATTCCGCCGACATCAGTAGATATCGTAGCTTTTTTGAAACGCGCGCCTTCCAGTATGGAATAGGGGAAGCTTTCGCTTATCGAGGTGAGCACGCTTATATCAATACTGCTCATAAGTTCCTTCGGGTCGTCCAGCCAGCCGATAAAGAATACCGTATCTCTGAGATCCAGCTCCGAAACCAGAGCTTCAAGCCGCTTACGGTCTTCACCGTCGCCCCCTATAACGAACTTGACCTTCGTATTCCTGTCTTTTACGAGCCGTGCGGCGCGAACTATCGTTTCAATGCTTTTAACCGGGTAAAGCCTTGCCGCTATTCCGACGATAACCTCATCGTCTTCTATACTTAGTCTGTATTTATCAATAAGGCTTTTCCTCGAGTAACCTTCCGCAGGAGTTGAAAAATCCATCCCGTTGTACAACACATATATGTCTGCGGGGTTGAACTTCCTGTTAATGAGCATTTCCTTAAAATTGCCGGAGACGGCAATGTAATTGTCGATAAACCTGAGAGCTAACGAATTCAGAAAACCTATCGTGAATCTTTTTGACAGGCTGTGCATATAGTCCAGGCGGTAATCGCTGTGAACGGTCGTAACCGTGGGCAGGGCAGCTTTGCGCCTGGCCAGAAGCGAGAAAATATTGGCTTTGGCGCCGTGCGAGTGTACTACGTCGAAGCCTCCGCCCGCTATAATTTTTGTTACTTTCTTAATATCCGAAAATATATTTCCTGACTTGACGACCGTGACGTCAATACCCATCGCACGTGCATCATCTGCAAACACACCGGGTCTCAGGCTGATGAGCTTGACTTCCATATGCCGGGACAGCTCCTTGAGGAGATAGAGTACGTGTGTCTTCGCCCCTCCGGTATCGCCGCCGCCTATTATATGTACTATTCTCATCATTTCCTCCTATCAGCAATATGCCGCATTTTAATGCGGCATATTGAGTATTGTCATTCGTTGTTTTTTACGATTTTTCTGGCGGCAATCACTCTGCAGGCTTTCTCGAATTGCTCGGAAAGTTCCTGGACACTGCCGTCGGGTATGAAGGTAATTGTGTCTTCAGATATCTGTTCCGGCCGTTTTTCTTGCAGATCATCATAGATCATATTGTTTCCGGTTATTATACAATCGGCCTCGCTCAGAATCCTGCTTGAAAGCTTTCTTTCATAGCGTTCCCTCAGCGTTGCCTGACTGTCCGGCGACGGATTGCAGATATCTGCCACCCATGGTATGCCGGGGTATTTTTTCTTTAGCCGGAGCCCTATCAGATGAGCGCTCGAAGGCGGGGAGACGGTGTACACGAGATCCACGCCTTCATATTTTGCCAATCTTGAAGCTTTTCTGCTGCTGAAAACCTCCCAGAGACGTTCCCTGTCAGGCACGAGCAAAGTTGATGAAAAGTCCGCGAAGTTGCGTATGAAGCCCGGCAAATTCTTCGAATTCCATGAGCTTGATCTGATTATGTCTATACCCTCCGGAACCTGCCCGTCGTTATCGGGTGCAGACTGAGAGTTTACCGAATGCGTCAGCACAAACGGTTCCCAGCCACAGCTGTGAAGCTGGTTTACGAAGCTTACAGCTCTCTCGGAACCCGCATTTTTGACAGGCGGGTAAGAGTAAACGACCATCAATACCTTTTTCATATCGATTACTACTCTTTGTTATCTTCCGGTTTATACGGGAATATTTTTGTAAACAGTTTTATTAAAAAGAAAAACAGTATTAGTACTATAAATACTCCGAGCATTCCACCAAGTGTGACCCAAAGTCCGTTTGTCAATTTTTCAAGCATATCGTTAACCTCCTAATAAACATCGGTTGGCATCGTTTCAGACTACACGGATCAGCGTACCAGCAGCGGTACAAGAGCAAGTACGAGGCCGCCTGCTACGATCGAACCGAGCTGGCCGGAAACATTTGCGCTGACGGCCTGCATAAGGATGAAATTCGTGGGATCTTCCTTCTGGGCCATTCTCTGGATAACTCTCGCAGACATCGGGAATGCCGAAATACCGGCTGCACCCACCATAGGATTGAACTTGTTGCCTTCCTTGCGGAACAGGTTGAGGAACTTTGCGAAAAGAACGCCGCCCGCCGTATCGAACACAAAAGCAATCAATCCCATTCCGAGTATCATGAGAGTTTGAACGTTCAGGAAGTCCTTGGCGAGCATCGTCGAACCTATCGTTATGCCAAGCAGCAGTGTTACGAGGTTGGACAGCTCATTCTGTGCCGCCTGTGAAAGCCTTTCAAGAACGCCGCATTCCCTGATGAGGTTGCCGAACATTAATGAGCCTACCAGAGGTACGCTGATCGGAGCAACAAGAGCGGAGACGATAGTGACTGCAATCGGGAATATTATTAATACGGTTTTAGAAACCTTTTCTTCCTTGTATTCCATCCTGATCATGCGCTCTTTTTTGGATGTAAGCGCCTTGATAACAGGGGGCTGTATGATCGGTACGAGAGACATGTAGGAATAGGCTGCCACCGATATTGGCGCGAAGTATTCCTTTGCGAATTTACTTGCTACATATATGGCGGTCGGGCCGTCGGCAGCGCCTATTATGCCGATCGCAGCCGCGGGCTTGAGATCGAAGCCCAGAGCTATGGCAAAGAGCATCGTCGCAAATATACCGAACTGTGCAGCGGCGCCGAAGAATATCATGACAGGATTTTTAAAGAGAGGAGTAAAGTCAACCATGGCGCCTACGCCAATGAATATAAGTATCGGGAACAATTCATTCAGGATACCTGAATGCAGCAATATGTCAAGGACTCCGGGTTCATAATGAAAGGCTTGTCCCGTTTTATCGAAAATGTAATTGTTGTTTTCGAACATCGTCTTGAAGAACGGGTTGTCCCTAACAAACTGAGTAACAAAGTTATCAGGTTCCAGCGGTGTCGCATACCTTATGACCGCCTGCGGCAGGTTGACCAGAATCGCGCCGAAACCTATGGGCAGAAGCAGCATCGGTTCATAATTCTTCTTGATAGCCAGGAAAATCAGCACCAGACCAACAATGTACATGATGACCATTTGGAGCGTGATCCCCGTAAAGCCCGAAAGTAAATCTTTTAGTCCCATGATATCTCTCCTGTACTTTTAGAATTCTGAAAATAAAACAAAATGAGCCCTATTTCCAAACTATAGTATAACTAATCGCGGCGTATTAATCAATTAAAAAAGCATACTGTCAAAAAAATATTAGGCTTTATGTAGACATAAAATATAGCCGGAAAATGAATAAGTGTTCTGCTTGTACAATGTCAATTAATATAGAAGGAAATGAAGCTCTTTTGTTGAATTATATATTAGGTTTCAGGAGGTGAAGCAGCTATGATCATGGTTGGGACGGCAGGATATTCGTATGCGGACTGGGTTGGCCCCTTTTATCCTGAGGGTACGAAACCGGTCGGCATGCTCGAATATTACGCGCAGAATTTCAATTTCGTGGAGGTCAATTCCACCTTTTATCATATGCCGGGTTTGAAGCTGTTCGAAGGGATGGACAGAAAAACTCCCCAGGGTTTCAGGTTCGCAGTGAAGCTATTCGGCGGCTTTACTCATGAAAGGACTTCGGGAAAGACGGAGGCAGAGCAGTTCAAATATTCGCTTCAGCCCATCGTACAGAACGGCAAGCTGTCGTGCCTCCTCGCTCAGTTTCCCTATTCCTTCCACCGCAGCAGCGAGAACGCGGATTACTTGAAAAGCCTCAGGCAGCAATTCCAGGAATACGAGCTTTGCGTTGAATTCAGGAATAATGAATGGATCGGTAAAGAGGTTTTCGATATACTGAAAAAGGAGAACATGGGATTCGTATGCGTGGACGAACCCGGCGTCAGGGGACTGATCGGAAACGTGACGGCCATAACGTCCAATATCGCCTATCTCAGGCTGCATGGAAGAAATGCGGCAAAATGGTATGGGAGCGAAGGCTCCGACCGGTACGATTACCTGTACAGCAACAGCGAGCTTTTAGACTGGGTGAATAGACTGCGAGACATGGAGGAGGATTCCGGCGTTACGCTGGTATCCTTCAATAACCATCCCAAGGGCAAGGCTATAGAAAACGCCAAGGCGCTTATGGGTTACCTTGGGCAGACGTGAGGTGCATTGTTTGATCGAAATAGAGGCCGCAGACAACCTAATAATCATAAGTCCCCTGAGTGTTATCCGTCGCGATGAGATAACCGCTTTGTACTGCAACAGCGTCGAAATGCGCTATGCTACCGGCGCCGACTTCATCGTTACAGCTCGTGATAAGGCTATCGGTATCGTACAGCCGCCTGCAAAGGATAATGAATTCGTATCGGGAATATACTTATCCGGCGCTGCTGCCAGCCAGAACAAATTTGCAGGTATCATATCCGGTACAATTATGGGAAAGACCCTGTGGATAAGACAATTGGCCGTACATCCGGGTTGCAGGAGGCAGGGCCTGGGAACCAGGTCGGCCGGTCTTGTCCTTCAATACGCCGGAGAACGGTACAGGGCCGAACTGGCATACCTCACCGTCGTCGAAGAGAATGCTGCGGGTCTGGAATTCTGGAGCAAACTCGGTTTTACGCGGACCAAGAGGCTAAGTAAGGTTTTATCAGGCGATGATAAGCCATATTGGATAGTGATCATGCAAAAGAAGCTGTAAGCAGGAGATAATGGCTTTATTTAACATCTGGTTTACATAATGCAAACAAAATAGTTCTGGCAATAATTTGACAATTATTTTTCAAATAGGTTATAATGTTACTGCAACGGTTCAAATTGCCGCAAATAAGCTGAATCTCCTTGTAAAAGGAGTACGGAGGAACCAAGAAAGGGGTTAATCCGCTCACGTTTTCAACGTGAACGGTAGGGTAGTCCTATTATCCGCACCCGCCAGCTAACTTCGGAAGCATATATAGGAGGGCGAAATGCCGGTATTCAAAAAGCTGATCATTTCATTATCAGCTGCGCTGCTGGTCGGCATATTTATGTCGGGCGCGGTTCTGGCTGAAACAACTAAAACGGGCGTTATAACTGAAAACAATGTGAACTTCAGGTCAAGCCCGGATACTTCAGCTAAAATTCTCGACCAACTGACCAAGGGAACCAAGGTTTCGATCCTTGGAAGCGAGGGCGATTGGTACAAAGTGAGCTACAATGACGCTTCGGGCTGGATAAATGACCAGTTTCTCACCGTGCGCGACGAAAAGATTGCGATCGGTGCCGTTACCGAAAACAATGTGAACGTAAGAAGCAAA
The DNA here is from genome assembly GCA_023439545.1 of Bacillota bacterium. GTDB lineage: Bacteria > Bacillota > Clostridia > Acetivibrionales > DTU013 > JAEYOM01. Next base: position 24,819 of record JAEXNT010000069.1, on the reverse strand, counting down.
CCGAATACCTCGTCGGAAGTAATAACCAAACTCGATAAAGGCACAAAAGTCGATATTTTTGAACACTCAGGCGATTGGTACCGCATCTCGATAGGCGAGGAAAGATACGGCTGGGTGAACGGCGCTTATGTCAAGGAAAACGACCAAAAGACATCAAGGGGCGTTACCGAAGAAGCCGCTGCTGCGCTTAACGCTTCAGTCGACGAAAGCCTGGACATCAGGCAGCAGATAGTATCTTATGCAAAAAAACTGCTGGGTGTAAAGTATGTAAGAAGTGGCTACTCCACGAAGGGCTTTGATTGCTCCGGTTTCGTAGGCTATGTGCTTGACAGGTTCGGTATTTCGCATGAAAGGACCGCGGCTGATCTGAGCCGGAGCGGTAGCTCAGTAAAACGCGACGAGCTTCTGCCCGGCGATCTGGTATTCTTCGATACGAACGGCGGACACAACAGTATCAACCATGTTGGCATTTATATCGGCAACAACAAATTCATCCACGCATCGTCGTACCTCAACAGGGAAGTTACGATCAGCAGCCTTGGCGACAGCTACTACAACCGGAACTATATGAAGGCAAAGGATTATCTGTCGTAAGCGGGACAAAGGCAAAGGCGAAACAAAGCGAAACAAAAAAAGGGAAAGAAACGCAGGGACGGTTTTTTTGTTCCAATCGAAAATTTAAATAACGGGAATTTACCAGCGGGTAGACGATGCTCGCTGGTTTTGTTTTATAGTGAAGTAGTAATTATAAAAAGATATTTTAGGACAAATCCGCAAAAAATCATGTCACTGGGCGGCGGTTGGTACGGCCATGTTTTTTTGGCGGAAATGACCGCTGAACCGACTAAAGTAATTGTTAAGATACATTTGTTTCAAAACCCTGCGGAAAGAGGCTTGTCAGCTCAAGGTATTGTCAGCCCAAGGTATTGCCAGCTCAAGGTATAGTTTTACAAGTAGTCCGTACTTGTTATAAAGTCCGAAAATAGCCAGAGATGCAGGATATATGCTATAAACTGGACAAAAATTCAAGTAGAGGGCAAATATACAGGTGAAAATGTGAATTCTTAGTGTCAGGGGGTGCGCTAAGTTCATAATTGTGTTGACTAAAGCGCCCATTACTTGAATTTTTGTCCAACTACTGATTTTGACAGCCTCGCATATTCTTCATAGAACATGAGCTAATGTGAAAAGCAACGCCAACAAAAACAATACAAGTTTTTACAATTTAGGATGTAAAATATTTACAATTGGGATTATTTTTTATATAATAAAGCTAAAAAGGCATTAAAGTGAGTATTATTTACAAACGTCCCATCGTTTCCTTTTGCATAATGCTGATATCCGGCATCATAACGGCGTTTTTGTCAGATTCGCTGTTATTGGTTTTAAGCGTATTTGTTTTATTACTCGTACTGTTGCTTAACATCCGGAAAGTATTGGAGAATGGCGTTTTAGTGCCTGCGGTGATGCTGGCTTTCTTTCTTCTGGGATCACTGGAGTTTCTCATGACGGACAGAATCCAGCTCAACGCTTTTGCCGACATCAACGGCAACGATGTAAAGGTCAGGGGTTTTATTGTATCGGAACCTGAATTGAAGAACGGAAAAGTGGTCTATACGGTCAAAGTTGCCGGTATTCAGAAAGGCTATGGTGAAAGCTTCGAAAAGACAGGCGGTAAAATACTGCTGTCAACACTGCCGGATGATGAGGCGGGCTTTTTTGATTTCGGACGAGAGATCACATTCGAAGGTGTGCTGACACAGCCGAAGGGAGTCAGAAACCCGGGAGGCTTTGATTATAGAAGACATCTTGCGCAGAAGGGCGTCGGGGCGTCGGTTTTCGCCTATCCGTACAGCATTGAAGCAGGGAAGGGGAAAAAAGGAAATTTCCTCGTGCAGACCGGACTATCCATAAGGAACAGTATCGTCAGAGTCATTCAAAGAAGCTTGCCTCGACAACAGGCAGGACTTTTGAACGGTATGCTAATCGGATACCGGGAGGGCCTTTCAGAAGAAGTGCAGGAGGCGTTCAGCAACGCCGGGCTCACTCATATAATGGCCGTTTCGGGAGCGAATGTGGCCTTTCTCATTCTTCCGCTCTCCTTTCTGCTAAAACTGCTACATATAAGAAAAAACATCGCAAACATAATAATAATCGCTTTCCTTGTTATGTTTGTATATATTACCGGTTTTGAACCGTCGGTGCTCCGGGCAGTCCTTATGGCGGACGTGCTGCTTGTAGCGGCAGTGCTTTACCGCGAACCCGACGTGTATGCAGCCCTGGCTGTTTCCTGCATCATACTGCTGGCCGCCAGTCCCGGTATGCTGTTCAACATCGGCTTTCAGCTGTCGTACGGCGCAACGCTCGGAATTGTCATGCTTTATAAAAATATCAGCAAGCTCATGTTTTGCAGGTTTATCCCGAAAAAGGCTGTTGAAGTGTTGTCTGCTACAGTGGCGGCACAGCTCGGAGTACTTCCGCTCACACTGATACATTTTAACAAGCTCTCGCTTATTTCAGTAATCCCCAATATACTTGCAGCCCCTTTGCTCGAACTGATAACGATACTCGGCACACTGATGGCAGTGTTCGGACAGTTCAGTATTGCTCTTTCACAGCTTATTGGCTATCTGAATAATGTATTTCTGAGCGCCCTGCTGTATATTACAAAGTGGTCTTCAAGCGTTCCATTTGCTTCTGTAAGGACAGTTACACCGCCGGTTTTTCTTGCGATACTATATTATACTTGTGTATGGTTTATACTTTGGTATAAGCCCCTAAAGGGTATACGAGTGAGGTTTCATCATGCCGCTGCTGCAGTAACTGCCGCGGCGGTAGTGGCTATGGCCTTCAGCTTTATACCGGGCGGCCTTGAAGTGGTGTTCCTCGACGTAGGAGAAGGGGATTCGGCTTTTATCAGGACATACGCAGGGAGGACCGTGCTCATCGACGGGGGAGGCAGCACCAACCCGAATATGACCTCAAAGGTGGGTGAACAAACCGTTGTGCCGTTCCTGCTCGACAGAGGCGTCATGAACCTGGATGCGGTAATTGCGACTCATCCGCACGCCGACCACACGCAAGGCCTGAAGGATGTCCTGAAGCTGGTTAAGGTGGAAAGGCTCATAATTCCGTCGCTTTCTGATAACAGCGAGTTCTCGGGGCTGCTCGGAGTATCGGAGGCAAGGGGTATACCTGTGGCGAGATGCTCGAAGGGAGACGTTATCCGCCTCGACGAAAAGACCACACTCCGGGTTCTGAGCCCTGTACGCGATTGTGAAGTCAACGCAGATGCTTTAAATAATACATCTCTCGTGTTAAAATTATGTTATGGCAAAACTTCGGTTTTATTTACGGGAGACGCCGAGATGGAAGTGGAGGAAGAGTTGGTCAGCGAGGCAGGCAAAATGGAAGCCGACAGCGGAACGAAAGCCGGCGGTAAAACGGTAACCGACAGCAGTATTCAAGCCGGCGGTAACACTGCTTTTCCTGCCGGAAACCTGAATGCAGCAGAAAATTCGAATGCAGCTGGATCGGCCAGTGATATGTACCTTGCTGCGGATGTCATCAAAATTGCGCACCATGGCTCTACTTCCTCTACGAGTGCTGATTTCCTGGACTTGGTTGATCCGAAGGCAGCCGTTATAAGCGTCGGCAAAAACAATTTCGGGCATCCGTCCGAGCAAACGCTGGGGCTGTTGGAGGAAAGAGGCGTGGAATGTTTCAGGACCGATGAGTGCGGTGCGGTAATATTGAAAAGTGATGGGAAGACCATTAAAATAAACAGAACTGTAGAAGAGAAAGCGGGTTGAAAGCGATTGGCAGGAAAAGACCAGTATGCCGGAAATGAAAAGACGCTGTGGAAAGAGATAAAGGGAAAGGATATCGGATGTCTTTATCTTTTTTACGGGCAGGAGGAGTATCTCAAGAGAAATTATACGGAGCAGATAGAAAAAGCAATCCTTACGGATGATTTCAGGCTCCTGAACAAGGTCGTGCTCGAAGGAAAGGTCTCGCCTTCGGCAATTATCGATAATTGCGAGACAGCGCCTGTTTTCTCGGAACGAAAATTAGTCATCGTAAAGAATTCGGGTCTTTTCAAAGGCGGAAAAAAGTCCGAGGATGCGGGTAAAAAGGGCGGCGAAAGCAAAAAAGCAGGCGAAGGTAAAAAAGCCGGAAGGTCGGACGAGCTTTCGGACCTCCTTGCCAGCATGCCGAAGCATGCCTGTCTGGTCTTTATTGAGCCGGAGATCGATAAAAGGATAAAGTATGTGGAGCTGATCGATAAAAACGGACTTATTGTTGAATTCAATTATAAAAAACCTGACGAGCTTGCGGAATGGGTCGTCAAAAGGGTGAAGGAGTTGGGGCATGAGGCGGATCCTTCTGTTGCGGCGATGATCGTAGAATATGGCGAGACAGGAATGGATGATCTGTACAATGAAATCAAAAAGCTATGCGCTTACGCCGGAGATCGCGTGCGGTTGACCGGTGCTGACGTTTCCAGGGTATGTACGAAATCTGTCAAAAGCAAGGTGTTCGATCTTACCGACGCTATAGCCGCAGGACATTGCGCAAAAGCGCTTGCGCTTCTGAACGATATGGAGGCCCTTAAGGAGCCTATGCCTAAGGTTATGTACATGATAGCCAGACAATTCAGGCAGTTGATGCAGGTTAAAATGCTGGTAAGGGACGGGGCCTCACAGGGAGAAATAGCAGCTCACTTCAAAGTGCCGCCGTTTATCGCAGGAAAACTGGTCAGCCAGGCGAGAAGCTTCACTGCTGAAAGGCTCGAGAAAGCTATCTCAACGGGTCTCGAACTCGATCTTGCCATCAAGACCGGAAGGCTTGAGGATAAGGCTGCCGTTGAACTGATGATAACCGGGTTGTCGCGATAGGCGGGCTGAGTGAAAACCGGGCTAACGAAGAAACCGGGCTGTCGCGCTGAGTTGCAATAGTGTACGGGAACAATTGGAAAAGTTACAGGCACAATGAATCAACGCACAAAACAAAAAGCCCGGCCACCTGGAATATTCCACAAGATGCACGTGCTTTTTTTGTTTGTTTTACGAATCTGTTATATCGATATGTTCCCGGCTTTATTTGTTTGCCGTGTTCAGAGCCTTTGCAAGCCTGGATTTTCTTCTCGCAGCGGTGTTTTTGTGAAGTAAGTTCTTTGCAGCCGCCTTGTCTATGGCCTTTGCAGTGTTACTCAATACGGATGAAGCCGATGCGTCCTTAGCTGTGATTACTTCGTCGCATTTCTTAATAGCAGTCTTGAGGGCGGACTTCTTTATCGTATTCTTGATAGTCTTCGTCTTAGTGACTTCAACTCGTTTAATTGCTGATTTTATATTTGGCAAACCTTTCACCTCCTGCGATCTTATTTGTCATTATTAACATCAGATATTCTACCATGAAAAATTTTAAAAAGCAAGGCAAATAGCAAGTCAAAATCTTTTTTACTTATTTTTCGGGCTTTTATGTGGAAAACTAGTAAAAAGAACCGGCTTGGCGATTTTCACGCAAGCGTCGGAATTTTAGGAATGAGAGGTTTTATAATGTCCGGATTGAAAAATGTCAGAACAGATTTAACGCTTGAAGCTCACGAGCTGTTAAGGGAACAATCCCTGAAGGAGGGCGGGAGCCAGGCGGATATACCCGGCGTCTCGGCCGAGGAAGCAGGTGACGACGAGATAAAGATAACCAGGGTGCGCGTTACTACGCCCGCCGGAGAGAAAAGTATCGGCAAACCGATGGGGAATTATATCACGCTTGAGATACCGGGTCTTCGCGACAATAACCAGGAGCTTTATGAAAATACGTGTAAAGCTCTTGCAAAGGAGCTTTCATCGATACTCGAGCTGAACGAAAAAACAATGACGCTCGTGGTCGGACTCGGCAACTGGAATGTCACTCCTGATGCGTTAGGCCCGAAGGTCGTTTCAAGTATGATGGTTACCAGGCACCTGCTGGAATATATTCCCGAACAGGTAGACAAGGGGGTTAGGCCTGTTTGCGCCGTTGCCCCGGGAGTTTTGGGAATTACGGGGATCGAAACGGGCGAGATCGTAAGAGGTATCATCGATCGTATCAAACCTAATTATGTCATTGCGATCGATGCATTGGCATCGCGTAAGATGGATCGTGTGAATACGACCATTCAAATCGCCGATACAGGCATTTCGCCGGGATCGGGCGTAGGAAACAAGCGGATGGAGCTGTCTAGGGCCACGCTCGGAATACCTGTTATAGCTATTGGGGTGCCCACGGTTGTAGACGCCGCGACAATGGCGAACGATACGATAGACCTGGTGCTCGACAGCATGATAGAACAGGCGCCCAAAGGCACTGAATTCTATAATATGATGAAAAGCATAGACAGGGACGAAAAATACGGAATGATACAGGAGGTTCTCGAACCCTATGTCGGTAACCTGATCGTCACGCCGAAGGAGATAGACGAAGTCGTCAGGAAAATCGCCAAGGTTATCGCAAACGGGCTAAACATAGCTCTGCACCAGGGGATTACGCTCGATGATGTCGACCGGTACGTGAATTAGTATAGCGCCTGATCCTCCGAATGGAGTTTGTACCAGATAAAGTAATATATTACAAATTTTAATTGACAAGATGACCGGTCCCATCATATAATGCTATTAATCTCTTTGCACTGCATTTTTTCAGGCTGTCTGCTCACGGCAGACAGCTGCTACAGTACAAACTGAGCAGGCGATGAACCCTTCGGGGTTCGTGGGGCCGGGTCACGATCTAGTGACAGCGGATGGCTTATCAGCACATCTGTGGGACAGTGGTATGTCCGCAGGTGTGCTTTTTATATTCTTGAATCCAGATACCTGCGGATATCGAAAACCATACTTCCGGATGCAAGCTGCGGAGATATGACTATAAACGGAGGTATCCAGCCCATGACACACGAAACCGGTCTACAGGGCTTGTCAACAGCCGAAGCTCGGAAAAGGCAGCTACAATACGGTAAAAACGAACTGACGCCCCAAAAGAAGCAGAATTTTTTCACAAAGGTGCTGCACATCTTGTGCGAGCCCATGTTCCTCCTGCTTATCATAGCAGCAGTCATTTATTTTCTGCTCGGCGAACCGCGGGACGGCGCCATAATGCTTATATTTGTTACTGGCGTTATCAGTATCGACGTCATACAGGAATGGAAAACCGATAAAACCCTCAATGCACTGAAAGATCTGTCGGCTCCCAGGATAACTGTAATAAGGGACGGCGGGGAAACCGTCATAGCCGGCGCAAACCTTGTGCCCGGCGATATCATGCTTATCAGCGAGGGAGTTAAGATCCCGGCCGACGGGTTCGTCCTGAGGTCGAGCGATCTCGGTGTGGATGAATCCTCGCTAACGGGCGAGGCTGAAAGCGTATGGAAGGTGCCGCTCGGGAAAGCAGGGCAAAACAATGATTACTGGAAGAAAGATTATTGCTACGCAGGCACGATGGTAACCCAGGGAAGCGGCTATATAAGGGTCGACAGAATAGGACAATTCACAGAATACGGTAAAATAGGCGTGAATGTGGCGGCAGCGGAGGAGAACCCGACGCCTCTCCAGCTGCAGACAGGATCGCTTGTAAAGCTGTGCGCGGGTATCGCGGCAGTATTGTTTGCACTTGTCGGCGTTTTCACATATCTCAATATACCCGACCATTCGGCGGATGACCGCATCATTGAAAGTATCCTTTCGGGCATTACCCTCGCAATGGCAATGATACCTGAAGAATTTCCGGTAATTCTGACCGTTTTCCTCTCTATGGGCGCCTGGCGTCTTGCAAAAAAGCAGTCTCTTGTCCGAAGGCTTGCCTCGGTGGAAACTCTGGGATCGGTATCCGTTCTGTGCGTAGATAAAACAGGCACTATAACGATGAACCGGATGAGGGTCAAAGAAATATGGGCCGCAGATGGTGATGAGGATCGCCTCTGCGAGGTAATGGGGCTGGGGTGCGAAACGGATACCTACGACCCTATGGAAAAGGCCATGCTTGCCTGCTGTGAGGAGCGTAGCATCACAAGGGATCATCTTTTCGGGGGAGAGCTCATACACGAATATGCATTTACCAATGAACTGAAAATGATGGGGCATGTCTGGAGGCACGATGGCGAGATAATCATTGCGTCAAAAGGTTCTCCGGAAAAGATTCTTGCAATGTGCTGCCTGACGGAAGATGAGCGGCGGCTTGCCGAAAGCAGGGCTGCCGATATGTCACGGCAGGGCCTTCGTGTCATAGCAGTGGGCGATACGCGCTGTTCCGGGGTAACGGAGGTGCCGCGCGAAATAACGGGTTTGAAACTTAGCCTTTGCGGCCTCGTCGGGCTTGCGGATCCACCGAGGGAATCCGTGAAAAGGGATATAGCCGAGTGCGTAAAAGCCGGAGTTAGGGTCGTAATGATCACGGGCGACAATGGTATCACGGCTGGCAGTATTGCGAAGCAGATCGGCATGCCGGATGCCGATAACATAATAACCGGCAGTGAAATCGACGGTCTGACAGATGACGAGCTGTGTAAAAGGGTTAAGACTGCGAGTATTTTTTCCCGTGTGGTGCCCGAGCACAAAATGAGGATAGTCGAGGCGCTCCAAGCGAACGGCCACGTCGTAGCCATGACAGGCGACGGTGTCAACGATGCGCCGGCGCTGAAACATGCGGATATAGGCATCGCTATGGGAAAGCGCGGCTCCGAGGTCTCGAGGGAGGCCGCGGACCTGATACTTATGGACGACAACTTTTCGACTATTGTAGATACGATCAGGGACGGGCGGCGTATTTACGACAATATCAGAAAAGCCATAGGGTATGTCATTACGATCCACATACCGATAGCTTTCGCCTCACTGCTGGCGCCGCTTCTCAACATCGCCCCCGCCAATCTGATGCTGCTGCCTCTCCATGTCGTGCTACTCGAGCTGATCATAGACCCGACCTGCTCGGTAGTTCTCGAACGTCAGCCTGCCGAAAGGGAAATAATGAGGCGCAGGCCCAGAGATCCCAAAGAGAGGATACTCACGGTGAATATGCTTGTTAAAAGCATACTTCAGGGACTCGCGGTTTTTGCAGCCTCATTCGGGACTTACTGCGCCATGCAGCCGAATGTCCCGGGGAACGCCGGAGTTGCTCGTGCAATGGGGCTCGCGGTCATAATGATCGCCAATCTGTTGCTTGTTCAGGTTAACAGTTCCGATACAGATTTCGCTATTTTTACTGCAAAGCGACTGCTTAAGGATAAAGTGATGTGGTTCATCAACATCGGGACTGTCGCGGGACTCCTGCTGATATTGTACACTCCGCTGAACGGCTTCCTGAAGTTCGCTCCTCCTGCTTTCGGACAGCTTTCAGCGGCGGTGGGCGTCGCTTTGGCGTCTGTGCTCTGGTATGAGCTTGTCAAAGCGGTGAAAAAGCTTGGAAAGGCTGTCCGGAAGCCTGATATACAGCAAGGCTTTTGAGGTTGTAAAGGGTTTATAATGATGCAGCTTTTCAATGACAATCCCGAAAAAATAACGTATAATTTTATAAATACACTATTTTTTTGGCGCCTGTGCGCCGGGAATAATTTTATGGAGGAACGGAATGAAGCAGACTGGAAGATATCTTGTCATACTGGCGTTTGTTGTAGCGCTTTGGAATACGATCGTTATCAAACCGCTTAAAATATTTGCAGTATTTCTTCATGAACTTGGGCATTCGCTTATGGCCGTTATTTTCGGCAATGGTATACAGGGCTTCAGAATAAGTCTGGATGAGAGCGGTTATGCTCTGACTCTTCCCAAAAGCGATTTTTCAGCTTTTATGATTGCAAACGGCGGTTATCTGGGAAGTGTGCTTTTTGCATTACTGATACTTTGGCTTAAAAGAACCGCGCTCAGGAAATATATACTCGGAGCTTCCGCCATGCTTCTGCTGGGCGTTTCCATTGCATATGGGAAATCCGTATTTACGATCATCTACGCGGCAATATTTGCAGGTTTGGTACTGCTGCTCTATATGCTCCACAACGAAAAACTGAACGACTGGGTAATCGATATAGTCGGCGTGGCAAGCGCCGCATATGCCATTTATGATACCTTTGTCGACACTATACTGCTGCAGATAAACCTGCGCTTCGGCCTGATACCCGGGTGGGGCGCCTCGCAGCCGCTGACCGACGCCGTGCAGCTGCAGAAAATGACGCATGTCCCTGCAGTCGTATGGGGCATCATATGGCTTGTAATAGCCTGCGTGGCATTTTACTCCACGGTAATGCACGGTAAAAGATCGACGGCGGCAAGGGGCAAAAAGAAGGCCGCCGGGTGAAACAGGGGGACGGTTCTTTTGTTTCACTTTTCGCCCGCAGCAGGTTATTACCTGTAACAAGGGATATTCATACTGTTAACGTACTAATTACGGGAGGTACATTGCACGATGCCGGATAAAATGAAACTGATGCGAGAGAAAATAGACCTGCTCAACAAGGCAAGAATGGCCTATGAACAGGAAAACAGGGAGATAATGTCCAATTTCGCATACGATAAGTTGTATGACGAGCTGGTGGAGCTTGAAAATGAAACGGGAACCGTGCTCTCGAACAGCCCTACGATCCAGGTCGGCTATGAGCTGCTCACAGGCCTGCCGAAGGAGCGGCATGAGAAGCCTATGCTTTCACTCGATAAGACGAAGAATGTCACTGACCTCAGGGAATGGCTTGGGGACCAGAAGGGGCTGCTTTTCTGGAAACTGGACGGCCTGACGATCGTTTTAACCTATTCCGACGGCACTCTGGCCAAGGCTGTTTCAAGGGGAAACGGCGAAGTGGGCGAGGTCGTTACAAACAATGTCAGGGTTTTTCGCAACATTCCGCTGAATATCCCTTACAAAGGCGATCTTATCATCAGGGGGGAAGCTGTCATCAGCTATTCCGACTTTAAAAAAATAAACGACCAGATAGACGACGAGAGCGTTAAGTATAAGAATCCGCGAAACCTGTGCAGCGGCTCGGTAAGACAGCTGAATAACAAGATCGCGGCCGGAAGGAATGTCAGTTTCATGGCGTTCTCACTGGTCAAAGCTGACAACGTGGACTTTGCCAATTCGAGGCGGGGACAGATGGAGTGGCTCGGATCGCAGGGCTTTGACACTGTGGAATTCAAAGAGGTCGATGCGTCGAATATTGAAGACACGGTTGCATGGTTTGCACAAAATATAGAAAAAAACGACATACCTTCGGACGGATTGGTCCTTTCATACGATGATATCGGATACGGCCAGTCCCTGGGGGCGACAGCCAAATTTCCGAGGGATTCGATAGCCTTCAAGTGGCGTGATGAGGTAAAGGAGACAAAGCTGCTCGAGATAGAGTGGAGCGCGTCGAGAACAGGTCTGATCAACCCTGTCGCGATCTTCGAACCTGTGGAACTCGAGGGTACGACTGTCAGCCGGGCGAGTCTGCATAACATAAGCATCATGGAGGAGCTTCAGATTGGTATCGGAGACACGGTTTGCGTATACAAAGCCAATATGATAATACCGCAGATCTCAGACAACCTTACGAGGAGCAGCTCTCTGAAAATACCCGACAAATGCCCCGTGTGCTGGGAAGAGGCTCAGATACGCCAGAACAATGACGTCAGATACCTGTACTGCACAAATGCGGAATGCCCTGCAAAGCAGATAAAGCTGTTCAGCCTGTTCGTAAGCCGCGACGCCATGAATATAGAAGGCCTTTCAGAGGCGACGCTGGAGAAATTCGTAGAGGAGGGCTTTATCAAGGAACCTGCCGATATATTCGACCTGGCAGAGCACAAGGACAAGATCGTTAATATGGAGGGCTTCGGCGAAAAATCCTTCAGCAAGCTTGTCGCAGCGGTCGACAGGGCCAGGAAGACTTCAGCCGTGCGCTTGCTTTATGGTCTCGGCATACCGAACGTAGGCCTGTCGAACGCCAAACTGATCTGCCGCAAGTTCGGCTATAATTGGAGCAATATCGAAAATGCCACCTTTGAGCAGCTGACCGGAATTAACGGCATAGGCGACGTAATGGCAGAAGCGTTTGTCAGCTTCTTCGCCTGCGAAAAGAACAGGAAGCTCGTCCACGATATATTGCCCAAAATAGAATTCGAAACGGTCGAGGCCGGTGAAAGCGAGCAGATATTCGACGGCATGACCTTTGTTATAACCGGCTCGCTCGAGCACTATGCCAACCGCGACGAGCTTGTTGCCGTCATAGAAGAAAAAGGCGGAAAGGCATCTGGCTCCGTATCGTCAAAGACGAATTACCTTATCAATAACGACAACATGTCCGGTTCGTCAAAAAACAAAAAAGCTAAGGAACTAGGAATCGATATAATTACCGAGGGCCAGTTCCTCGATTGGCTGAATAACGGCGTAAAGCCTTGAAACAAAGGAACCGTCCCTGCGTTTCACCTGCGTTCCGCTATCCCTTTTTGACTTCCTTGCCCCATGAATCCTTGAGTCCCACGGTCCTGTTGAACACGAGTCTATCCGTTGCAGAATCCTTATCCGTGCAGAAGTAGCCCATTCGCAGGAACTGGTAATGCTCGCCCGTCTTCGTTGAGGAGAGGTTGGGCTCCAGCTTGCAGCCTTTCAATACCTCGAGCGAACCGGGGCTTATGATCGAGTGCAGATCCTCTGCGGCTCCCGGATCGGGATCGGTAAACAGGTGATCGTACAGGCGTATATCCGCGTCAATTGCATGCGCTGCCGATACCCAGTGGAGAGTGCCCTTAACCTTGCGGCCATCGGGCGAGTTTCCGCCTTTCGAAGCCGGGTCGTAGGAGCAGTGCAGCTCGGTAATATTACCTTCGCCATCCTTGACGACATCGTTGCATTTTATGAAATAGGCATTTTTGAGGCGGACCTCATTGCCCGGATACAATCTGAAATACTTGTTCGGGGGATTTTCCATAAAGTCGTCCCGCTCGATATAAATCTCACGTGAGAACGGTACCTTCCTTGTGCCCATTTCGAGGTTTTCCGGGTTGTTTTCAACGTCGAACCATTCGACCTGACCTTCAGGGTAATTGTCGATTATGACCTTCAAAGGCCTCAATACGGCCATCATCCTCGGCGCTCCAGCGTTCAGGTCCTCGCGCACGCAGTGCTCGAGCAGAGCATAATCCACCATGCTGTTGGTTTTTGCCACGCCTATTCTTTCGCAGAAATCGCGGACAGCGGCGGGAGTATAGCCTCTGCGCCTCAAGCCCGACAACGTAGGCATACGGGGGTCATCCCAGCCCGCGACGATTCCTTCGTTTACGAGCTGCAACAGCTTTCTCTTGCTCATCATCGTATATGAGAGGTTGAGCCGCGCAAATTCTATCTGGCGAGGTCTTGCGGGCAGTCCCGCGTTGTTCACAACCCAGTCATACAAAGGCCTGTGATCCTCGTATTCGAGCGAGCAGAGAGAGTGCGTTACATTTTCGATCATGTCTTCTATCGGGTGCGCGAAATCATACATCGGATAAATGCACCATTTGCTGCCTATTCTGTAGTGCTCTACGCGCATTATGCGGTACAGCACCGGGTCTCTCATGTTTATGTTCGGGGAGGCCATGTCGATCTTCGCCCTCAGAACTCTCGTACCCTCGGCGAATTCACCGGCCTTCATCCGTGCGAGCAAATCCAGGTTTTCTTCAACCGAACGGTTCCTGTACGGGCTCTCCTTGCCGGGCTCCGTCAGCGTTCCCCTATACTCGCGTATTTCGTCGGCTGAGAGGTCGCAGACATATGCCAGGTTGTTTTTAATAAGTCTGACCGCGCATTCGTACATGGTATCGAAATAGTCGGAGGCGTAATAAAGACCGTCCCAGTTGAAACCGAGCCACTTTATGTCCTCCTGCATCGATTCCGCGTATTCGACATTCTCCTTTATGGGGTTGGTGTCGTCGTAACGCAGGTTGCAGCGGCCGTTGAACCTCTGTGCCGTGAGAAAGTCTATGCAAAGAGCCTTTGCATGGCCTATGTGCAGGTAACCGTTAGGCTCCGGAGGGAAACGCGTGGTTATGGCGTCTTTACTTGCTTTGCCGCTTTCTATGTCTTCATTGACAAAATCATAAATGAAATTCGAGGCTGTTTCTGGCGCTTCGGTATCCAGCGATGCGTCGTTTCTTATGTCGTCAGCCATATCACTTGTTCCTTTCAAGTTTTTCTATACCGGTTTCTATCCTGCGGACGGACTCTTCCTTACCCAGGATCTCGGCAAGCTCCGTGGCGCCGCCCGGGGTCGCATCCTTGCCCGAGAGTGCTGTCCTGATAGGCCAGAGTATCTGGCTGTTCTTGACACCCAGGCTTTGGGCAAGCTCCGTAAGCGTATTATACAGCGTATCATTGTCCCAGGACGAGACGGCTTCGAGTGCGGGAAGCGCTGCTTTCAGCCCTGTCAACGAATTTGAAGTATCGGTTTTCATCTTTTTGTGTTCGTACATCGCTATATCGTATTCCGGCAGCTTTTCAAAGAAATCGACAATTTCCGGTATTACGGTCAGAACCTCGGTCCTTGGCTGCAACAGCCTGCTTATCTTGAACAGGTCGATGCCGGTCGCCTTGAGAGCATCACTGTAATACGGGATTGCGAGCCTGTGGAACTGTTCTGTCGTCATGCTTCTTATATACTCGCCGTTCATCCAGTTTAGCTTGTTAATGTCGAATACCGCGGGAGACTTGCTGATCCCGTGGATATCGAAGGCCTGTTCGAGCTCCTTCAGTGAAAATATCTCCTGTGTCGTTCCGGGACTCCAGCCTAGCAGCGCCACGTAATTAATGACAGCCTCGACAAGATAGCCCTGTGAAATCAGATCCTCGAAGGAAGGGTCTCCGCTTCGTTTGGACATCTTACGGCCGTCAGGCTTGATAATGGTCGATACGTGGATGTAGGTCGGTATGTCCCAGCCGAAGGACAGATAAAGCAGGTTGTACTTCGGCGTCGACGAAAGGTACTCATTACCTCTTACAACATGTGTTATCTTCATCAAATGATCGTCGACAACGTTTGCGAAATTGTATGTAGGAAGTCCGTCCGATTTTATCAGCACCTGATCCTCAAGCTCGCTGTTGTCAACTGTTATGGCGCCGTAAACAGCATCCTCGAAGCTTGTGCTTCCCGTATCGGGCATTTTCTGGCGGATGACGAAAGGCTCGCCCGCAGCCAGCTTCTTATCGACCTCTTCCTTGCTTAAGCCCAGGCAGTGCCTGTCGTATCTGTACGTCCCGCCGTTTTTCTCGATTTCCTCTTTAACCGCGGCAAGGCGCTCCTTGGAGCAGAAGCAGTAATATGCCGCTCCGATATCGACGAGCTTTTTTGCATATTCCATATATGAGCCTTTGCGCTCGCTTTGTATGTAAGGACCGCACGGCCCGCCGATGTCAGGACCTTCATCATGCTTCAGGCCGGCCGTATCGAGGGTTTTGTATATGACGTCTGTTGCGCCTTCGACAAAGCGTTCCTGATCGGTATCTTCTATTCTAAGAATGAATTTTCCATTGTTTCTTTTTGCAATAAGGTATTCGTAAAGAGCTGTGCGTAAGTTACCGATATGCATGTAGCCCGTAGGACTCGGTGCGAACCTGGTCCTTATCTCTCCCGCCATAGCCGGTCTCTCCTTCTTTGACCGCAAACACTGGGTTTGCGCTGATTTTTCTTATGATTATATTATTTACTATAATATTAGTCAAGAAACAGGGCAAAATGCAAGGTGCGTTCAAATTTGATTTTGCGGTGCAATCAAATTCGTATTGTATTTGGGGATTGAATGGAATAATATAGTAATGTAAAAGGTCGTTCCGATGAAAGGAGAGATGAGCGTGTCGGTGCTGGATAATATAACCAGGAAGGTGACGGACACGGCTAAGGCCGCAGCTAAAATGTCGGGCAATGTTGTCGAGGTTACCAGGCTGAATATGAGCATCAATACCGAAGAGGAAAAAATCAGGAAGATATATACGGAGATGGGAAAACAGCTCTACGAGGATTATACAGAGGGAAAGATCGTAGGGGAAAAGCTGCTTGAGAACTGTACAAAGATAGATGAGATAATCGGCAATATCGACGACATGAGGGAGAAGATACTGGAACTGAGAAATGTAAAAGCTTGCCCGAATTGCGGTATGGAGCTCGACGTCGATATGGTCTACTGCTACAAATGCGGAAAGAAGCAGGAAATGCCGGTAGTGCCGGAAGCGCAGGGCAAACCGGAGGATACGCCGCAGGATAAGGAATAGGCAGGGTGAACGCGCATATTACAATTCGGTAAAACTCCTGGAGAATAGGGCGTTGGATCAATAAACGGATAAAACGTCCCTTTTTCATATAAACAAATTGTTAGCACCGAAACAAGGAGTTTGCCGGTTGGTATTGCTAGAAGAACGTATGCGTAAAGACAATAGAGTATGTTGATTCGAGAATGTACCAGGTAAAATCACGGTCTGTTCTAGTGGCTACGGCCCAAAAGCGAGGCACGTTTGATTTTGCACCGGGCTTGAATTTACAGACTCTTTGGCTTGGAGCATGTTCTTGCAAAAATACCATCCGGCAGAACAAAAATATTGCAAATGTGCTAATATATTAAATAATGATAGAACTGATAAGTCGGAGAAAATAATGTTGCTTTACGAAACACTCGAAAAAATTACAGGACTTGACGAAAATGCCAAAAATGCGGCGCAGACGCGGCTTGATAGCCTTACGAAGCCTCTGGGGAGCCTCGGGAGGCTCGAGGACCTGGTAAAACAGGTCGCAGGTATCACCGGGCAGCTCAGGCCGAGCATTGATAAAAAAACCATCGTGATCATGTGCGCCGATAACGGTGTCGTGGAAGAGGGTGTAAGCTCATGCCCGAAATCGGTTACGGCGTCCGTGACTGAGAATTTTACAAGAGGCATAACGGGCGTCTGTGTCCTGGCTAAAAACGCCGGCGCTGATATCCATATAGTAGACGTCGGAGTCGACGCCGAGCTTTCAAGCGAAGGCATAGCCAACCGAAAAATACGC
The DNA here is from genome assembly GCA_023439545.1 of Bacillota bacterium. Classification (GTDB taxonomy): domain Bacteria; phylum Bacillota; class Clostridia; order Acetivibrionales; family DTU013; genus JAEYOM01. The sequence continues at coordinate 7,805 of JAEXNT010000069.1, read as the reverse complement.
CGCGGGACCTGGAATATTGCAAAGGGGCCTGCCATGACCCGGGAAGAAGCCGTCAGGGCTATCGAAACCGGGATCGAGGCGGTGACCGGTCTTGTGCGGAAAGGCGTCCAGATGTTCGGCACCGGCGAGATGGGAATAGGCAATACGACCACAAGCAGCGCGGTTGCTGCCGTTATTACGGGCAAACCCGTCGAAGAAGTTGTGGGCCGCGGCTCGGGCCTAACAGATGAGGGGCTGCAGCATAAAATTGAAGTAATAAAAAAGTCTATCGCAGTCAATAAACCTGACCGAAGCGATCCGATAGATGTACTATCAAAGCTCGGAGGCTTTGATATTGCCGGATTGACGGGCTGTTTTCTGGGTGCTGCGGCGCTGAGAAAACCGATTTTCATCGACGGCTTTATCGCTTCGGTGGCCGCATTGATCGCATACAGGCTTAAGCCTGAGGTCAGGGAATATATGATAGCGTCCCATGGATCGGCTGAACCTGGCAGCAGAGCTGTTCTGGAAGAGATAGGGCTGGAGCCGTTACTGGCGCTTGGAATGAGGCTCGGAGAAGGAACTGGCGCAGCGGTGGCATTTCATATAATAGATGCGGCCTTTGCCGCGTATAACGGGATGGGCACGTTCGGCGACGCCATGATAGAGCAGTATAAACCGCTTGAATAGGACAGGCCGCATGAACGGTATAACCCGAATGAACAGAACAAACCGCATGAAAAGCATAAAACGCATGAAAAGCACAAACCGATCAACAGTATGAATCTGTGGAGGTCAGCATGCAGTACAGTATAAAACTCCATATAAATGATACGGAAAGAACTATATCAGCAGGTAAGGGAGCCGATCTGCTCCATCTGCTGCAGAACAACGGAGTTGTCATGAACACTCCGTGCGCCGGCAAGGGCACATGCGGTAAATGTGCCGTCAGAGTAAGGGGGAATTTGGAAGCTCCCCCGGATAAGGAAAAATCGCTGCTGGGCTCGGAAAAGCTCGAGAGAGGCTTTCGCCTGGCCTGCTACACTCATGTTTCGTCCGACCTGGAGGTATACCTTGAAGGAGATATGCGGGACGCCTCGATAATAACCGCGGGAAAAATGAGGGACGTACCGCTCGAACCATACATAAGGAAACAGTATATCGAACTTGAACCCCCGTCCCTCGAGGATCAGAGACCTGATCTTGAAAGAGTGCTCGAAGCGCTAAAGGCAAATACCGAAAGGACATCGGAATCGTTGAAGCTCTGCGTTGAAACCGGCACCGGCGAGAGCGGAAAATTACCTACGTTTGCCGAAGGTGCTTCAGGCCTGTCAGCAATACCGGGCAGTCTCGATGTGATAAAGGAACTCCCCGGCATATTGAAAGCCTCCGGCTGCAAAATAACGGTTGTTTCGGTGAACGGAAGACTGGCTGCAATCGAACCCGGCGATACGACGGACAGGTTATATGGAATTGCTGTAGACATAGGCGCCACGACAGTGGCGGCTTACCTGTATGATCTTGTGTCCGGAAAGCGCATTTCAACAGGTTCCATGCTCAATCCCCAGCGGAAGTATGGTGCGGATGTGATCTCGAGGATAGATCATACGATCCGGTCCAAAAACGGCATAGCCGAATTGCAGTCTCTCATAACTGAGTGCATAGGGGGACTTGCGGCTGAGATGACAGCAGACGTAGGGATCGGCAGAGATGATATTTACGCCGCAGTTGTCGCAGGCAATACTACTATGCTGCACCTGCTGCTTGGCATCGATCCGGCGGGCATCGCGACGGCTCCCTTCATACCTGTTACGACGGGACTCGTGTTACTTCCATCCAGGGATATAGGGCTTTCGTTCAACCGATGCGGAACAGCTGCGGTGTTTCCAGGAGTTTCGGCATACATAGGCGGGGATATCGTGGCGTCGATATTATCGAGCGGCATTTATGAAAAAGAAGGTATTTCGCTGCTGGTCGACATAGGCACGAACGGAGAAATAGTCCTGGGCGGCCGCGAATGGCTGCTTGCCTGTTCTACTGCCGCAGGACCGGCATTTGAAGGCGCTAATATAAAGAACGGTATGGGCGGTGTGACAGGAGCTATAGATTCTGTTGGCCCAGCTCCGGATTTTAAATATTCTGTGATAGGCAATGCCAGGCCAGCCGGTATTTGCGGTTCGGGAATCGTAGATGCAATCGCGTATCTCCTCGATGCCGGGTTGCTGGATGAAACAGGCCGTATGCTCGACGCCGATGAAACAGCGACGGCAGGGGATGTGGCGAAAAGGCTTATCGGCGTTGACAGTTCCAGGGCTTTCGTTTTAAGCGGCGGGACCGCAGAAACGGACGGAACAGTGCGGGCCGAAAGGAGTAATCAAGCCGGCGGGATCGCAGAAGCCGGCGTTACCCCAGCGACCGGCAAAGCCGTTCAAGCCGGCAATACCGATAAAGCCGGGGCAGCTGATACGGAAGAGCGGATAGTCATAACGCAGAGGGATGTACGGGAGATACAGAACGCAAAGGCAGCCATAGCTGCGGGAATAGATACTCTGATCAGGGAAGCGGGGATCTCGCAGGACGATATCGGGAGAGTATACCTTGCGGGAGGCTTCGGAAGCAGTCTACATATCGGCACGGCAGTGCGGATAGGGCTTTTGCCCAAAGCTTTGGAAAACAGGATTGAAGCGATCGGAAACGCTTCCGGGGCGGGCGCGGCTGAAGGACTGTTATCAGCTGCCAGTATTAAAATAGCCGGGGATATTTCGCGCAGGGTCAGATATTTAGAGCTATCGGCCTCGGCATATTTTACCGAGAAATATGTTGAGAACATGCTGTTTTAAAAAGGATTTTTTCCTAACAGAGCGAATAATAATATAAAATAATCACGTATATATGTCTGAAGGTAATTTTGCAAGGAAAGTGAATAAAGCAGGGAGGAATATTTTTGAATTATAATAATGATTCTCAGAAAAAATGCGGCTTCTGCGGCGAAACCATTCCAGCGGGCGCCAGCCGTTGCCCTTATTGCGGCAGCCTTTTGGAAGTGACCTTCGGTAACGGTTACGGCAGCGACCAGCCGAATCAGCCTTCCGAACCGGGATTGAACTCGTTCCCCGGCGAACCTGCCGGATTTGATAACAGCCAGGTCGGCGGGATTGAAAGCACCCCTGTGAACAATGACGCCTCAAATCCTGCTCAATCACCTGAATCCTCATGGAACCAGACCCAGACACAGCCGCAGGAACCAGCTCCGGATCGGACACAGCCCCAGGAACAGGCTCCGGCGCAGTACCAGCCGCAGCAGGGAGGACAGGGACAATGGCAGAATCCCGAAAGACCCGTGCAGGACTACCAGAGGCCGTATTACCAGAACAGGCCGCAGCAGGGACCGAGGTATGACAAACCTGCGCTCAGCAACGGACTTAAGGTATTCCTTACAGTGCTGTTTACTTTGTTGCCCGGAATAGGTCAGCTTGCAGGTATCATCACGGCAATAGTATTCATGAGTTCGGAGGGCGACAATGACAGGAGGTCCTTCGGAGTAGCGCTGCTGGTTGCTTGCATAATAATGTTCGTACTGGCCTGCATAGGCTGCTTTATATTATCGCTCGCATCCGCGTCGCTGCCGTTCAATAACGGTAACTTCTGATATATCATGGACATTCTTGAAAGTTTTTTTGATCTGGCGGGCTCGCTTATATGTCATCAACTGCCTTCCAGATCATTATATGCAGGTGGGCGCCAATTGCCTGTCTGCGCCAGGGATATGGGCATATACGCCGGCATTTTCACAGCGGCTTTGTTTATTACCCTGTTCAGGAGGCTCGGCGCGCAAAGACCGCCCCGTTTAAGCTCGTCCATACTGCTTTGCCTCATGATGTTTCCGATGATCCTTGACGGAATTTTATCATATACGGGCGTCACAGAGTCAAACAATACGGTAAGGGTTTTCTCGGGTTTACTGTTCGGCCTTCCGATACCATACCTTCTGGTGCCTGCTGCGCATTACGACGCCGAAGGCGAAAATGAGAAACCGGTATTGAAGAATATCGCCGAATTCGTGCCTCCGCTCGCTACAGGCTTGCTGCTTTGCATTCTGCTGCTCGGGGGTATGGCGCCGTATATACTGGCGGGTGCGGTATTTCTGATTGGATTTCTTTTTTTGCTGGGCAGGCTCACTTATACGATTTTTGCCAGGATGCGCGGTTTAACCGGCAAAAAACTGCTGGCATTCACGGCTATTGGAACGATCATCGTGCTGACTTCCCTGTACTTGCTTTCCACACTGCTGCTCCAGCCTTTGAAAGAGGCGTTTCTTAAACTTTGAACCTTTGTTTGAAGAGGACGAATGATGGAATCAAAACTCCGTATACGCAGAATAGCGCTAGATAAAAGAAATCTTTTGACGCCTGAAGAAGTAGCTGTAAAAAGTGAGGCTATACTGGAAAGACTTTTTTTCCTTGAAAAGTATGAACGAGCCAATATGGTTATGGCCTATATGTCCATTAGAAATGAAGTGTCCACGGAGCAATTGATCCTTCGATGTCTGCAAAGCGGCAGAAGGGTTGTTGTCCCAAAAGTTGAAAAAAGTACCCCTGACGCTTCAGGCGGCGTGGTAAAATCACTAGGGGTATACGAAATAAAGGAAGCGGGCAAACATATGGCAGCCGGATATATGGGTATTGCGGAACCCGACGCGTCTGTTCTTCGCAGAGTGGATCCGTTGGAGATAGATATGGTGGTCGTACCCGGAGTTGCTTTTGACGGGGTCAGAAACAGAATCGGCTACGGGGGCGGATATTATGACCGATTTCTTCGTACTCTCAGGCCTGACTGCCTGAAAGCTGGCGTTGCATTCGAGCTTCAGGTGTTCGATTCAATACCTGCGGCTTCATATGATATTCCTGTTGATATTATTGTTACAGAAGAGAGAATAATATAATACCGCGGATCTGAGCTTGTAAACCGAAAGGATGAGACAGATGGAACAAATATACCGACAGACGGAGCAATCCGGCAACTCCGGTAAATGGCAGGGAAGGCTGACGCTGACCGGCGCCAATGTATTGTTTTTTATATTCACAGTTATATTCATGGCTTATCAGTTTATCGCTGGAATAATACTTGGAACGGAAATCTATAACAAGATATATGGTTTTGTACTTGTAAACGAGTTTTTAATCGTGGCCTCCGTGCTTATTTATTGTATCATAAAGAGGGTAAATATCTGGAAGACCTTCAGGTTCAATAAAGTGAAGGTGCTGCCCGCCATTCTGATATTGCTGACCGCAGCGCCCGCTTCGTACGCTGCAAGTATGTTCAACAATATTGTAATATACCTGCTTCAGTTCATCGGCGACATACCCAATCCGGGCATCCCAACTCCCAGAAACATTCCCGGGCTTCTGGTCGGGATACTTGCGATAGCAGTTGCTCCGGGTATATGTGAAGAAATAATGCACAGGGGCTTGCTGCTCAGAGCATACGAAAAGCGTGGTACCTACAAAGCTGTTATTATAGTATCGATTCTTTTCGGGTTATTCCATTTTGATATTACCAATTTGATCGGCCCAATACTGCTGGGTCTGCTGATCGGCTATTATGTGGTAAGGACGAACTCTATACTCGCCGGGATGTTTGCACATTTTCTGAACAACGCGTTTGCAGAAATTATGCAGTATGTCGCAAAGCAGCCTGATACCAAGACGATCACCATTTCAGGTACAGATCTCCTGCAATCGGTAATTTATGGGATAATTGGCATCATTGTTGTAGCCGGACTGCTTTATATTTTCAGAAAGGTCACGGTCAGCACGGAAAAAGCTGTTCCTCCGATCTCACGCGCAGGCCAGGACGTAAAAGCCGTCCTTTCACACTGGCCAATAATCCTGGTGATCGTTCTGTATTTCCTCATGGCGCTGTTATACATTTTCACGATAATCGCGACAAAATACCTTGGCATTTAGAAAACCCCCATATTTGGTGCTTGGCAGCATTACTAAAGTCGGAAGTGAGGTTATATAATACTATATAACCTTTTTTCGAGGTGGGATCCATTTTGGACTTCAACTCAGATTTTAACGCTGTACGTTCACAAAAGCTTTTGCTGATCCCTCAGCTGAAGCAGGCGATCGAAATCCTTGAAATGAACTCCGGCGAATTATTCAGTTACATCAAGACACAGATGGAAACCAACCCCCTTCTTGAAAATGCCGCAGATAGCGGAACAGTCAGGGATTTTTCCGACGAGGATACCGTTGCGTACATTGACGAAGACCAGGATGCGGCAAACAACGATATGCCGTTGAGAGAACCTACGCTTAAGGAACACCTGCTGCTGCGGCTGGATACGGTCTGCCCCGATAAGACGAGCTACAGGGTCGGAGAATTTCTGATCGACAATACTGACGACAACGGCTACCTGAAGGTCGATACGGGTGAGGTGGCTTACTGCCTGGAAGTTCCTGAGGAATTGGCAGAGGACGTACTGAAAAAACTTCAGGAACTCGGACCGCCCGGGATCTGCGCAAGAGACCTCAGGGAATGCCTGCTCATACAACTGAGACAGCTCGATGAAACCGATGAGGAGGCAATGCTGGTAGTGGAAGGATACCTGGACGCCATCGCACGCGACGATATCGAAACGGTTGCTGATCTGACGGGCATCCCGGCTGATAGGGTTGGAAAGATATTCAGCAAGGTGAGAGAACTCGAGCCGAAACCCGGCCGGGAGTTTTACAGCAGTAGAGCTGAAAAAACCGAACTGCCCGATCTGAATATCCACGAAACGTCGGATGGGCTGCAGGTTTTGCTTAGCGAAGAAGCGTTCCCGGATATATGTATTTCGGAAAGTTTGACGTTCATATCTGCTGCGGACGAAAAAACAATCGGGAACATTGCTTTGCACGACACGCTGAACAATGCTGTCTGGCTGCTCAAATGCCTCGAACAGAGAAAGGACATCATATATTCGATAGCCCAGAAAATATGCGAACTCGAAAAAGAGTTCTTCGATAAAGGTCCGAAAGCTTTAAGGTTACTTGACAAATCCGCATTTGCGGCTTCCCTTTCGATGCATGAATCCATTCTTGACAAGGCGGTATCGGGCAAGTATCTGCAGTGCAGGTGGGGCACGTTCGAGCTGGGGAGTTTTTTTACCAGAAAACAGCGTGTGTAGGTAAAAAAGAAGGCTGATATGTTTCTTATAACAAAAAGGAGTCGGTGCATGAAAACGCCGGCTCCTTTACGCTTTAAAATTTTTTCGCTTACTGCTAAAACGGCCAGACCGGTTTCTGGGGATTGCCGTGATCCGCCTTCAGGTATCCGGGAATGCCCCGCGTACCGAAATGCTCCTTCTCGATCTCAAGTATCCTCTCCCTGGTATAGTGATTGATTTCACCGACTTCCTTCACCTCGTCGGCGTATTCGCGCAGAGCGTCAATTTCCTTGGGAGAGAGCGCTTCCTGGCAATCCTCCGAATTCAGTATCCTTCTAAGTTCGGATGCATATTCATAACCGTCGTCCACATCATCAAGGGCGGTTTTCAAAAACGTCGAAAGCTTTTCAGGAATTTCCCGCGACATAACTGTCAACCTCCTATTCAGCATAAATCTATTATACAACTTTTACATAGGAATAAAACATATTTTTATGCCGGACTCGCGCGATATCGCACAATCGATGCCAACACACCGATTCATTACCCCGGATGCATGGGCGAGCAGATGACGAAGTCATCGACCAGCCCCGGATGCATGGGCGAGCAGATGACGAAGTCATCGACCAGCCCCGGATGCATGGGCGAGCAGATGACGAAGTCATCGACC
>JAEXNT010000039.1 GCA_023439545.1 Bacillota bacterium | reverse complement strand
CCATACCGAGTATGACCGCCGCGTCGGTGTAAAGTATATTCAACTGGGGCAGGCCCGCCATCCCAAGCAGCGAGTTCAACACTCCCTTGCGGTCAAGAAGGGTCATCCAGGCGTAGGTCCTGAGCAGAAAGTTCATCCACATCGGGATCACAAAAAGCAGGACCATGAGATTCCTGCGGCCAAGGTCCCTTCCAGACAGTATCATTGCGACGGGGTAGCCCATCAGCAGGCAGATTAGCGTACTGGCAAGCGCCAGTATGATCGACCTCATCAGTACTTTTATGTAAATGGGCTGAAGGAACTTTTCGAAGTTTGCTGCAGTAAATACTGCAGTACCGGATGAATCGGTCGTTGTCAGACTGTAATACAGCACCAGTATCAACGGCGCCAGCGTAAAAAGTACCATCCAGAAGATGTAGGGGTATGAGACCCACCTTTTTTTCATATCGTCTGCACCTTTTTCATTATCTGAATATCGCCGGGCTGGACTATCAGACCCACCCCGGTATCCACGGGTTCCATGGAGGTCGAGTGCACTATCCATTCAAAGCCGTTTTCATCCGATACCTTCATTTCGTAATGCACGCCCTTGAATATGACGGACCTGACGCGTCCCTGGAGCAATTGTCCGGTTTCCTTTGTCAACTTGATATCCTCGGGGCGTACGACTACGTCGACCTTCTCATTCCTGCCGAAATCCCTGTCCACACAATCGAAAATATGGCCGGCGAACTGGACGCGGTAATCCTCGAGCATCACGCCGTCGATTATATTGCTTTCTCCGATGAAGTCGGCGACGAACGCATTTTTAGGTTCATTATATATATCCTGAGGAGTACCTATCTGCTGGATCGTACCCTGCTGCATAACAACGATGGTATCCGACATCGTGAGCGCCTCTTCCTGGTCGTGGGTTACATAAATAAAAGTTATGCCGAGGCGTTTCTGCATGTTTTTCAGTTCAAGCTGCATTTCCTTCCGGAGTTTCAGGTCGAGCGCCCCCAAGGGCTCGTCCAGCAGAAGGACTTCCGGTTCATTCACGAGAGCGCGGGCAATCGCTATCCTCTGCTGCTGTCCTCCGCTCAGAGAATCGACAGATCTTTTTTCAAAACCTTCAAGATTGACCATGGACAGCATTGCCGCCACTTTTTGACGGATAATGGCGCTGTCCGTTTTTTTGATTCTCAGTCCGAAGGCTATGTTTTCATACACATTCATGTGGGGGAACAGGGCGTACTTCTGAAATACCGTATTCACCCTTCTTTTATACGGGGGCACGTCGTTGATGTTGACCTCCTCGAAAAGTACTCTGCCGGAGGTCGGCTTTTCAAAACCGCCAATGAGCCTGAGCGTTGTAGTTTTTCCGCAGCCGCTGGGCCCGAGCAGCGTGACGAATTCGTTCTGCCGGATATACAGGTTTATCGCCCTGAGCGCTTCCGTTCCGTCGTATTCCTTTGTGAGATCCACCAGTTCGATTATATGTTTGCCCACATTCTAACTCCCTTCATTATTAAAAGCTCGGCGGCGTCGAAACCCACAGAAGCTTTGCTTCCGTTTTACCCGCGTTCGATATGGAATGTACGGCGTTTGGCTTGAAATAAAAGCTTTCGTCCTTCCTGACCCTGTATTTTCTGTTTGCCAGGTTTACAAAAATACTGCCTGCCAAAACATAACCGAATTCTTCTCCTTCATGCGGATCGTCGGTCTCGGAGGCCCCGCCTGCAGCCAGTTTCAATATTATCGGCTCCATGCGGTTCTTCTGGGAGTCCGGAACGATCCACCTAATCTCGTGCTGAAGCTCCGGGTTTTCTTTTACGAATGCGTCATCCCTGCTGAAAACCAGTTTTTCGTCGTCTATCTCATTGAAAAAATCCTTAAGATTGGTGCCGAGACATTGCAGTAGATCCACGAGCGTTGCGATGGAAGGGGAGGTAAGATCACGCTCGATCTGCGATATGAAGCCCTTCGAGAGTTCGCTCCTGTCCGCCAGCTCTTCCTGTGTCAGTCCGTTCTTTACCCTCAGCATTTTGATTTTGTTTCCGATTTTCATAAAATCTCTTTCCTTCACATCTTAAGGCTGTATTTATACATAAACATTTTGTTTAGAATCACTAAACTAATAAAACAATTCATTATTATCATACTATGAAATTATTGTCAATCACTATTGGGTAAAGCAAGTAAAAAAATGATGAAAATCCGGACAAAGGCATGGATATGCCGTCATAAAAATGCTGTAAAGCCGGCAGGCCGGTTATTATAGATATGTATTGAAATGGGCCGGATGGCAGGACGCCGGGACGCCGGAACACAAGATCACGGGAACGCAGGAACACCGGAATGCCGGGATAAGCTACGCTCCGAGGATCCCGCGGGCCTTGCTTACACTTTCATCATCGGGCTCGGGAACTCCCCGCAGAGGATATTCCAATCCCAGCTCTTCCCATTTGAAAGAGCCCATGGAATGGTATGGTAGCACTTCAACCTTCTGAACATTATCCATACTCTTAATAAATGAAGCGGCGGCAAAAAGATCTTCGTCCGAATCCGTATAACCGGGGACTAGTACGTAGCGTATCCAAACCGGGATGTTCCTTTCCGAGAGCAAACGCGCAAAGGCGGTTGGTTTATCACGGCCAACGCCGGATATAATGCGGTGTCCCTCCTCGCCGGCATGCTTGATGTCGAGCAATACCAGGTCGGTAAGGGAGAGCAGCCCGTCAAGCCCTTCAAGATCGGTATAACCGCTGGTGTCCAGGGCGGTATGGATGCCGTTTTTGCGGCAGCTTGAGAACAATTCGGTAACAAAAGCGCGCTGAAGAAGAGGCTCTCCGCCCGAGACCGTGACGCCCCCCCCGGAAAACCTGAAATAACTGACATATTTCATGACCTCGGCCATGACCTGTTCCACCGTATATTCGTGTCCGCCGCAATTATCCCATGTATCCCGATTGTGGCAGTAAAGGCAGTGAAGGGGGCAGCCCTGCATGAAAATGACAAATCTTATACCCGGCCCGTCCAGTGTGCCGAATGTTTCAAAAGAATGTATCCGTCCCATACAGGTATTATCCTTCTTTATATGCAGGGAAGTCAAGACTGTATGATCTCAACTATTTTTATGAACTTATCCAGATAGACCTTCTGCCTGTTATCGAGCACCGGGACGACCAGCCTAAGCGTCTTCATAACGTACTGCATTTCGGGCTTGCTCCTGCCCATGGTTCTGATATGGCCTTTCAATTCCCGGTATGCTCCGCTGTACCTGCTGCCCTGTTGGAAGGCCAGGCCGAAAGATCCGCCCCTTGCCAGCGGCAGGAAGTTCTCAATTACTGTTAGTATTTCATGCATCAGCGTGAGTCTGTCAGGATGCACGGCGCCGGCGCCACTCCTGTTTTCGTCCCGTTGTGCGGGGTTGTGCAACTGTTTCAGTTTTTGCATTACGACAAGGGCGTTTGTTATATTCTCTATGTTCATCGGATTTTCCATATATATCACCAGTTTCGCAATTCTCAATTCATATTATGTAAAATCTGTTCCAATGTTTCTAGAAAAGTATTAAACGACCTGAACAGCCTTATTTAGTCACATTTTTATATAAAAGGTCATTTTATGGCATCTCTTTCGATTTTATTGGGAATCATAAGCTTAACGTCAGAATAATTAATTTGTGAATAGAAGGAGGATATTCTTCAATGAAAAAAATTTTTTGTCGTTCTGCTTTGCTTCTGCTTATCTTTTCCATACATGCTGACCGGCTGCGCCAATAATCCTGCGAATCCGCCGGCCACGAATCAGACGACGACTGCCGGAAGCACTACGGCTCAGACTACTCCCGCCGCAAAAGTCAACGTAAAAATCTCCTGCTGGGGTATCGAAACCGACCCGAACTCCCAGATAATCAAGGAAGCAGTCAATACGTTCAATCAGAACAACAAGCTCAACGCCACCGCTACTGTAGATTTTACCGAACAGGAACAGTACAAGACCAAGATTGCAGCCTCAATGGCGGCAAACCAGGCGCCGGACGTATTCAATACCTGGGCGGCAGGCTTCCTCAAACCGTTCGTTCAGGCTGGAAAGGTCTATGATCTGACGGGCAAGCTCAACAGCGATACTGAATGGAAGAACAGGTATGTGCCGGGCGTCTACACCTCCCTCGAATTCGACGGGAAAGTATATGCTTTGCCCACGACGCAGACTGTCGCATGCCTCTTCTACAACAAGGATATATTCAAAAAATATAGTTTAACCGAGCCCAAAACTTACGATGATCTGCTTAACATAGTCAAAGTCCTCAAGGACAACGGCGTAACTCCGTTTGCGCTTGGCAACAAGGCGCCGTGGGTCGGAGCGATGCTAAGCGAGATAATAATCAATCGTGTCGGCGGAACAGCTCCTTTCAATAATGTATACAACGGCGCCGGCACATGGGAGGATCCGGCCTTCATCGAGGGCGGCAGACGTATGGCCGATCTGGCCAAAATGGGAGCATTCCCTGCCGGCTTCAATGCGCTCGACAACGATCCTGCACAAGCGGATTTCAGGGCTGGGAAATGCGGGATGCTGTTTATGGGAAGCTGGGCTATTCAGCAACTGTATAACGATATGAAGGATAAGCTCGACGTCTGCAAGTTCCCCGAAATTACAGGAGGCAAGGGCAATGCCGACAGCTGGGTCGGTCAACCCGACCAGAACTTCGCTATTTCGGCGAAGTCCACAGTTGTTGATGCAGGAGCCGAATTTATCAAGACTATATCGGATCCTGCCATCCAGACCAAGCTGAATGAAGCGGGCAACCTTATTGCGACAAACGCCGCTGCCGACCAATCCAAGGTGAACCCGATCGCCTTGAAGGTCGCAAGCCTCCTGAAAGACATGAAGGAACTGTTCGTATTCTATGACGTAGGCCTCGGCGCTACCATAGGCAACGAATACAACAATACTATCCAGGCGATCACAGCCGGTAAGAAACCTGAAGACCAATTCAAGAACCTTCAGAAGTTTACGGAACAGAACAAGTAATAAAAAGCAGGCCGGTCAATTCCGGCGGCCGTTATGAAGGCTGCCGGAGCTGATCCTTCAGGCATACTCTTCACAATGATAAGGAGACTTGACTATGGACGCCATGCTCAGAAATAAAAAGACTATATTCCTGTTTTTATTTCCCGCTGCGCTTATTTATGTAGGGATCGTTGCCCTGCCTGTATTCAGTACCGTGTACAACAGCTTTTTCAAGTGGAATCTTGTAGATATCAAGAGATATGCGGGCTTCAGAAATTTCATACAGCTTTTTACTATTGACGACATTTTCAAAGGAAGCCTAAGGAATACGATGCTGCTGCTGGTTTTTTCAGTACTTGTTCAGGTGCCTCTGGCCATACTTCTCGCAATTGCGCTTTCAAGCAACATCAAAGGCGGCAGATACTTCAAAACCGTGTATTTTATGCCGAATATCCTGGCCAGCGTAGCGATCGGCCTGATGTGGTCCTTCATATACAATCCCGATTTCGGTCTGCTGAATAAATTATTGACGACTTTCGGAATCATCGGCAAGCCCATACTGTTTCTTGCGGATGAAAGGAGTGTGCTGCCTTCCATCCTGGTTGTCATAAGCTGGCAATTTATCGGCTACCATATGATATTGTATCTTGCCGCTATCGAAAATGTCCCCGAGAGCGTGAATGAGAGCTCTACCATAGACGGCGCAACGTTCCTGCAGAGGACGATATATATCACGATACCTCTGATAAAGCCCATTATCGGGATCGATACCGTACTTATCGCCACCGGTTCACTCCGCTATTTCGACCTTATCTATGTTATGTCCAACGGAGGCCCGAATCATGCGAGTGAGGTGGTCGCCCTCTATATGTACTATAAATCCTTCAGAGATATGCAGTATGGCTACGGAAGCGCAATCGCGGTCGTTCTTCTCGCGTTGTGCCTGCTAGTCACCGTAATTCTGAACAGGGTATTCAGATCCGAAGACGTGCAGCTTTATTAAAGAAATGCCGAATTTACAGATTTATTTACCGGAGGAGAGATCAAAATAATGTCGGAATCGATCGGGCAAGAAAAAAAGTTATCCATATCAAGAGTAATAGTCTATGTACTATTGTACATTTTATCGCTGGCCTACCTGTATCCGCTCTTATGGCTGTTGTTCAATTCGCTGAAGACGGATAACGAGCTGTTCGGCAATCCGTGGTCCATAGTTTCGTCGATGCAGTTCATCAATTATGTCACTGCGTGGACCTCGGGAAAAATCGGTATCAGTTTTTTCAACTCGGTCATAGTCTCGGTCAGTTCCATCGCTATTACGATAATAGTATCAGCTATGGCGGCATTCTCCATCAAAAGATTCAAATGGAGATTTTCCGGCGTTGCGCTGGGAATTTTCCTGATAGGTATCATGATACCTATACATTCTACGCTTATACCTTTATTCCTGGTTTTCAACAGTATAAACATACTGAACCGTTATATCTCGCTTATACTGCCATATGTAGCATTTGCGCTGCCGACCTCGATATTCATACTGGGAGGTTTCATGGCTTCTTTCCCGAAGGAAATAGAGGAAGCTGCGGTCATGGACGGATGCAAAATGCGAACGGTATTTTGGAGAATGATATTCCCGCTTTCCAAGTCATCAATAGCTACAATATCGATCTTCAACTTTGTCGCTGCATGGAATGAGCTGATGTTTGCACTGATCTTCATGTCGGATCCGGACAAGATGACGCTGCCCGTCAGCCTGACGCGTTTCCGGGGCCAGTATTCCACAAGCTGGGCCATTCAGCTGGCGGCTGTGGTAATAATGGTCATACCGAGCCTGATAGTGTATTTCTTCCTTAACGACAAGATCATAAAAAGCCTGACCGTAGGCGCTGTCAAAGGGTAAAAGTCACAGCGGGAATTTTTTATCGAGCTTCCTGTGTGTAAAGCTTTTTCTTTTTTCAGCATAATCGGCCACGATCTGTCCGTTGCCTATAAGGTTGTATTTGTAGCTGACGAGGCCTTCAAGGCCGACAGGCCCTCTTGCGTGGAGTTTTCCTGTACTGATGCCCACCTCGGCTCCAAAGCCGTACTTGAATCCGTCGCTGAAGCGCGTCGAGCAGTTCCAGAATACGTTGCCCGAATCGACAAGAGTCATGAAACGAGCCGCGTGCTCCTTGTCGGATGTGACTATGGCATCCGTATGGCCGGAGCCGTAAGTATTTATATGTTCTATGGCCTCATCCATATCCTTTACGACCCTGACCGACAGTTTATAATCAAGATATTCCGTTTTCCAGTCCTGTTCACATGCCGCTTTCACCGGTATTATGGATACCGTATCAGAGCAGCCGAGCAGCTCTACGTTCTTCTCATCGGCGGCTTTTTTAAGCATCGGCAGGAAGGCGCCGGCCGCATTCCTGTGTACGAGAAGTGTTTCCATCGCGTTGCACACGGCAACATACTGCGTCTTGGAATCTATTGCGATGCTCACGGCCATAGCGGTGTCTGACGGGTCGTCTATATAGCAGTGGCATATACCGTCCGCGTGTCCCATGACCGGGATGCTGGTATTGTCCATTATATATTTCACAAATTCGTTTGAACCCCTCGGGATGATGAGATCTACGTATTTATCCTGCTTCAGGAGTTCGTTTATATCGGCCCTTGTTTCGAGAAGGGCGCACCAGCCCTCAGGTATACCTGCCGCCTGTGTAGCCGATATTATGAGCTCAGAAAGTATACGGTTGGTTTCCCTCGCTTCCGAGCCTCCCTTCAGCAATACGCCGTTTCCGCTTTTCAGGCATAACGTTGAGATCTGCACAAGCGCATCGGGCCTCGATTCGAATATTATTCCAATAACGCCTATAGGGCATGTGACCCTGTAAAGCTCCAGATCCTTGTCAAGCTCCGTGGAAAGCAGCGTCCTGCCGACAGGGTCTTCGAGCCCGACCAGGCTTTGTATCCCGGCAATGACATCGGAAAGCTTGGCTTCATCGAATTTGAGCCTTTTCAGCAGCGGGGAGGGGAGGCTTTCGGCTTCGCTCCTCCTCAAATCCTCCTTGTTTGCCTTGAATATTTCATCTTTATGCGTGTCAAGGTAATCGGCTATTCTCAGGAGAGCTTTGTCCTTCAATTCGCTGCCTGCCGCAGCAAGCCTTATCGAGGCTGATTCCACCTTCTTGCAGGTTTGAGTTATATCCATAAAAACACCTCATTGCACTACGCTCTTTATAATTGCATTGCTGCGTTGCAGCTAAACTATTATTTGCAGTTTTGATTTACAATAGTATATCAGAAGCGGAATCATAAGGCAAACTGAAACAGGGGGACGGTTCAGAACCGTCCCCCCTGTTTCAGTTGACCCTTTGTCTTACCTGATTGTCAATAGATCTTGCGTCCCTTTTTATCCGGTATGCCGCTCTTCCTGTAGAAGTAAGTATTTACGACATCGCGCCATTCACACGCACTTTCAGCCTGCTCCTGCAGCCTTTTCAACACCCTATCGAAGCATTGGGGCCCGATTTTTCCGCTCAGCAGCTTCCATTTTTCCACAAGTTCGGCGGCCTGATCAGCTCCTTCAAAATGTGAATCATAGATGTGCTGTATCATTGTCTTGCCGGTTTTCAATTTATACTTGTACGGTATATGATGGAAGAACAGCAGCAATTCTTCAGGGCAGGTTTCCGGCTTTTCATACATATCCGAGTTCGGCGGGAAATATCTCCCGGCATAACCGGTGCCGGAAGCGCTGGTCCTGTCGACACCCATGCCGTTGCAGTCGGATCGGTGATAGGTGCCCCAGGCCGAGTACTCATACCCGTCGACATTGGGGCCGTAATGGTGTCCGGGATTGATCATCCAGCCAATACCGAGGGGCGAAGTATAGTTTTCATATATGCGGCAGGAATCCAACAGCATCCCGCTTACCGTCTCTTTTACGGACGGATCGGCGCCGAATGTGCTGCATATCCATTCTTCAGCAATTTCTTCTGAACTCAGATCAGGATTCCATGAAAGTCTGCCGAAGCAATAAAGGTTTGCCTGTGCCAGATCGTGTCCTGTCCAGTTCATATCATTTCCGGTGTTGGAAACCGCGGCCATGCCGGAGAGTTGTCCTTTTGCGCTTGCTCCCGACAACAGCGACTTTACGGTTGAACCCTTGCCATCGCTGCAGGTATCAAAATCCAGCACGGCCTTCCATGCCGGAGCCAGGTAACATACGTGTTTCTGCTGTCCGGTATATTCCTGCGTGATTTGGAGTTCAAGCATAATGTTGGTTTTTTTGATACCCCCGAGCAGAGGAGAAGCGGGCTCTCTGACTTGAAAATCCATTGGCCCGTTCTTAATCTGCAGCAGTACGTTATCGTCGAAGCTGCCGTCCAATGGCATGAAATTGTCATAGGCTGCGTTTGCCCTGTCCGTCACTCTGTCCCTCCAGTCCTGCTGGCAGTTGTAAACGAAGCAGCGCCAGATCACCAGACCACCATGGGGCTTTAAAGCT
Organism: Bacillota bacterium; assembly: GCA_023439545.1. Taxonomy (GTDB): domain Bacteria; phylum Bacillota; class Clostridia; order Acetivibrionales; family DTU013; genus JAEYOM01. The sequence goes on along the minus strand of JAEXNT010000039.1, from coordinate 31,369 downwards.
TTCGCAAGCATATTGGCGCCCTGGGCGTGGTCCCTTCCATAGGTGAACGGCCCCGGCCTGAATTCCGAGTCCGCCTTTACCAGGAAGCCTCCGAAATCAGGTATGTATCTATATATTTCGTCAACCTTTGCGTTCCACCAGGCCTGTACTTCAGGATCCAGAGGATCGGCTGTCTCAAGGCCTCCAAGATCTATCGAGCTGGAATAATTGGCGCTGAGGAAGGTTTTGATACCGTACTGGCGGAATATCGCGGCAATTTTCGCAACCTTGGGGAGAAACCTGTCGGTTATGAGATAAGTTTCGATCTTGTGTACATTCACGTTGTTCAAAACGATCCCGTTTATACCGACAGACGCCATAAGCCTCGCAAAATCGAGGATCCTCGAATAGTCGCTTGTAATCCTGTCATTCTCAAAATAGAAGGAATTGCCTGAGTAACCCCTTTCGATGCTTCCGTCCATATTATCCCAATGATTGAGCATACGCAGGCCGACGGCCGGGTTGTCAATGATAACGGTATTTTCATTGAAGCTGCCCTTCTGGATAAGGCGAATAAACGAGAATATCCCATAAAGTACACCTGCGCCTGTTTTCCCGGCTATTATCAAGCCTCTTCCCGAAGCCGACTTATAATTTTTAATTATATAGCCTTCCTGTCCTATCCTCAATTTTTCATCGTCCGTAATCAGGCTCATGCAGTACGTATCGTCCGGTTTCCTGGAATCCGAGGCTATATTGTCCAGCTTTGAGAGCACGACTATATTGTCTGCGAGGGGTGTTTCGCACTTCTGCAGGACTTTTCCAAAAATCGACTTGAATGCGGATTTCAATTCGCTTTTTGCAGTTTCCAGCTGAATATCGGATGAACTGCTGTATATTCCCTTAAATGAAGAAACAATATTTTTCGACTTGGACTGGTCAAAAGAAGGGTATCCCAACCAAGCGTCATAACCTTTAGTTTTTCTATCGCTGATTTTAATCATTTTATGCCTTTCTTGCAGTATATACTGCATATGTAGTAAAATAGTTACAAAGCTTTGCATCAATGAAGGAATATGGTGCTTTTATGCAGGAGATAAACTATACGGACGTCATCCCTGATATAGAATACTTTGTAAACAGAAAGAGTACGCCGGGCTGGAGCATCGTCAAATCGGCCATTGACTTTCACGATCTCACTTATGTATACGGCGGACGTGCTGTTTACACTATCGACGGCGAAGAATGCAAACTCCAGCAGGGGGATCTCATTTACATTCCGAAAGGGAAAATCCGCGAAGCTTATACCTATCCTGAAGACCCTATACAGTCGTTTGCCACGAACTTCCATATCCATAACCTGGGCGACGGCAGAGATAATTTCGTACTGCCGTTTGACAGAGTCATGAAAATCGGAATATCCGGTGACATAATCAGCCTCTATAGCGAACTGGACCACGTGTGGGTAGAAAAATCGTATAATTACGAAATGCGGGCCAGGGCCATTTTAATGCTGATTCTTGATAAACTGCTCAACCGGGTTGCTTCAGGTCTGCCCATGCAACAGGAAGACGAACGTTTGGCAAGCGTCAAGCAATATATCCTGCATAATTATATGAATAAGATCGAGCTAAACCAGCTTGCCACAATTGCCGGCTTGAACCCTGTCTATCTGGGCGCCTATTTTAAAAAAGCCAATGGCTGCAGCATCAAGCAATATATAACACGTATACGTGTGAATAATGCAGAAAGCCTTCTTTCGACAGGAGGCTACACCGTCAGCGAAGCCGCAGTGAAAAGCGGATTCGACGACCTGTTCTATTTCAGCAAGGTTTTCAGAAACAGTAAAGGCTATGCTCCATCTGTGCTTCTCAAAGGCAAGACCCACCTGTGAATAATGGTAATACTTTATATTCTATAATAATGATTCTATATTCACTATTCAATAGAACAAAATGCAGTTGATTTGTAAAAATTAAAGACAGAATAGGATTCGGCTAAAAAAACAATATCTGTTTAGATAGTACAAATAAACTTTAGATTATCTATTTCAATTTTTAGTCGAAAATAATAATATTAGCTCATCAGATGCAATGATATCACATATGATTAAAAGTGATAATAATAAGCAAAAGTCATTATTGATATATAAAAATTACAAGCATATAATAGCAGCGTGGGTAGAAATTCACTATTTTTAAAGTGATAAGGGGTTATGTCAAATGTCAAATCTAAAGACTGCAGCAGTGGTTGGTACCGGGGCGGGCGCTAAATTATCACGTAATTTGTTATATTTAAAAAACACTTATATGCTCTACCTATTTATGCTTTTACCGATAGCGTACTTCCTTATTTTCAAGTACGGTCCAATGTACGGTATTATAATTGCCTTCAAAGAATATAACATCTTTGAAGGTGTTTGGAAGAGCCCATGGATCGGGTTCGACGCATTCAGGGAAATTTTTCAGATGCCTCAGTTTGTCCAGGCTGTACGAAATACATTTTTGCTGAACTTTCTCGATCTTGTTTTCGGTTTTCCGGCGCCTGTAATATTGGCTATCGCGCTTAGTGAAATCAATATAAAATGGTATAAAAAAGCATCGCAGACCGTATTATACCTCCCGCACTTCCTTTCATGGGTCATTATAGGAAGCATTTCGCTACAGCTTTTTGCTCCTGAATCCGGTCTTATCAATATATTCCTCGGTAAACTCGGCCTTCAGCCGATACCGTTCCTGACTGACCCCTACATGTGGCTGGCCACATACACTCTTCTGGGTATCTGGCAGGGCGTCGGCTGGGGTACTATTTTATATCTTGCAGCTATTGCCGGAATAAACCAGGAACTATATGAAGCAGCCATGGTGGACGGCGCCAGCAGGCTCAGAAGGATTTGGCACATCACTCTTCCGGGATTGAAATCAACGATTATCATACTGCTGATTATGCAGGTCGGAAGAATGCTTTCCATAGGCTTCGACAGGCCATATGTCGTCGGAAACAATTATGTTATGGATTTTGCCGAAGTAATAAGTACCTTTACATACAGAATGGGCATAAAATCCTTCCAATTCACTATTGCTACTGCAGTCGGCCTGTTTCAGTCGGTTGTCGGTTTGGTATTCCTGCTTTCAACCAACTATATAGCAAATAAGGTCGGAGAACAGGGAATCTGGTAAATAAATCGATATCAATGGAGGGTTTATATAATGAAACGTGGTTTGAATGATAAAGCTTTTGACTGGACGATGGTCTTTATAATTGGTTTCACTTCCATTGTCTGCCTTCTGCCTATGGTATATATACTGGCAGTTTCCTTCAGCTCAAATATGGCAATTGCTTCAAGGAGAGTGCTTCTTTGGCCGGTGGAGTTTACGATGCAGTCTTATTCTGCGGTATTTGCGGACAAGTCGATGATGAATTCAATGGTATTCACAATTTGGATCACTGTAGTAGGCGCAGTTCTGAGTATCGTTATGACAATACTTTGCGCATATCCGCTTACCAAGAAGAATCTGAAGGGCAGAAATTTCTTTCTGCTGCTGATAATTATAACAATGTATTTCGGTGGCGGTATGATCCCGGAATATGTTCTGGTAAAGTCACTGAATATGATCGACAAGCCTGCGGCGCTGATCATACCCTATTGTCTGAGCGCATTCAACATGATCATACTCAAGACCTTCTTCTCAAATCTGCCTGAAAGCCTTGAAGAATCTGCATTTCTTGATGGAGCATCGTATTTTGTGATCCTGACAAAAATAGTAATACCTCTCTCGACCCCTGTACTTGCGACTTTGACCCTGTTCTACGCAGTAGGACGCTGGAATGGGTTCCAGGATGCTCTTATATATATCAGCAAACAGGAATATTTCCCGCTCCAGATGAAGCTTTACCAGATGATCTACAATAACCAGCTGTCGGAGATAGCCCAACAGGAAGGCTCGTCCATAACGCAGATCGCGCCTGAAAGTCTCAAGGCGGCTTCGGTAATGTTCGCAACGGTACCGATATTACTTGTATATCCCTGGCTGCAGAGGTACTTTATTTCGGGTGTTATGATAGGCGCAATAAAAGGTTAACCTTTTACGGTAAACTTTTTACGGTAATAAAAATACATAACAAAAAAAAGGGGTAATCGAAATGAAAGGTAAAAAGTTTCTGGTTGTTGGAATGTTGTTGGCAGTTATGTCGTTAACGCTTGTCGGATGCGGCGGCGGCGGTTCATCTGCAAACGAGGGTTCGCTTGTACAATCGATAGCTACTTCAACCGAGAGTCCGACTGATGCTGAAGCGGCTACAGGAACAACTGCAACATCGGGAGCGGGAACAGAGGCGGCTACAACGGTTCAGACAGTGGAACAGATGGCTTCCGATCAGGTCGCAGAGGAAGCGGATACCAGTAAGAAGGTCGACGATCTGTTAGGCAGCTGGGTTGATGTCACTGATTCCTCGCGCTTTGCAAATATTGTAAAAGACGGTGATAACTATACATACGAAGACAATGACGGGAAATACAATGCATCCTTCAAGGATGGCGTACTGAAGGTTGAAGTGGCAGCCAACGACTTCGCGGATGTATATATCGATTCGGCTTCGGGACACCTTATGCTTGTTTATGCAGACAATATAGTAGAGTTTTCACAAAAGTAACAGTGAATTGATGTATCAAATTTTTCACATAAATTCAACAGAAGACAAAAATTTGCCCGGAGAGCGGAATTAAGGAGGTGCATGCAGTATTCCATGCTGTAAGAGTCATGGAAGAAGTTGATTCAGCAGGTAGTTACAAGTTATTAATCTATTAAAACAGGAGGGTATTTATGAAGAAGGTAATTTCAACCATTATTTGTATCTTGCTCGTTATGACTATGGTTATACCCGCGTATGCCATATCAGCCGTCAAGATAACTGGCTTCAAGCTCGATAAGACCAGTGTTACATTGGATGTTGGCGCTTCCAGCCAGTTGAACGCAACTTTCACGCCGAAAAATACTACTCAGACAAGGTTGACTTATGCATCCAGCGACGCCAAAATCGCTACTGTAACCGCTGACGGCGCAATAAAGGCGGTTGGAGTAGGTAAGGCGACCATTACTGTTACAAGCGTTAGTAACGCCGCTTTGAAGGCAACTGTTGCCGTAACCGTTAAAGCGAAGGCTGTTACGAATTTGAGCGTAATGGTATTCGACAGAGGTAATGTCGGCGGCACTCCTCCGGATAACAACTTCTACTCCAAATGGATCCAGGAACAGTTCCACAAAGCTAATCCGGACATAAACCTCAAATTTGTCTCCGCTCCCAGATGGACTTCAGATGACAAGCTGAATATCTGGATGGCGTCGAATCAGACTCCTGATATAGCATTTACATACACTACAGACCTCGTTTTCAATTATTACAAACAAGGCGGTCTGACTCAGCTCGATACAGCATTCAATGCTTATGGACAGGATCTTGAAAAGTTCATGGGACCTGCTCTTGTGAAAATGGGCAGATGGTACGGCGATCTGTGGAATATTCCTGCAAAGAGAATAATCAACGCTTCACAGAACACCTGGATCAGAATGGACTGGCTGAAGGCAGTCGGACTTTCAACTCCTACGACCAGGGATGAATGGTACAACACAATGAAGATCTTCAAGGAAAAGAACCCGGCCAAGGCTGGAAAAGTCGTTCCGTTCGCTATGACAAACGACGTACAGTGGACGGCGAAAAACCTCCTTGAATCCTTCTGCACAGCAAAGGACGATCAGTCCCGTTATCTGGCAAGCGGTATTATGAAGCTTACCGCTCCCGGTTATAAGGAAGGCGTAAGATTCCTCAACAAGATGTACAGCGAAGGACTTATCAGCAAGGAATTTGCTCTCGATACCGAAGGAAAGATACTGGATTCCGACTTTGCAAACAACCAGGTTGGTTCCTACATTCAGAATTACGATTTGCCGTTAAGATCTGCCGGCACGGGATATATACCGACGATGAAGGCAAAATACCCGGACTTTGATTTCCAGCCGATCGATCCCTTCAAGGACAAGGACGGTCTTACGACCAAGCCCGTTTACGATCAGTCAGGTTTAAGGATATTCGTCCCGAAGACCAGTGAAAAGAGAGTCAACGAAGCCATAAGGTACCTGAACTGGATGTCCAACAAGGATGTTATCTTCTTCCTGCAGTATGGTGAAGAGGGAGTAGGTTACACCATGCAGAACGGACTGCCGGTTTACCAGCCTGTAAAGACAGGTGACAAGCAGTTCAACTCACTTAACAATATCGATTATACTCTTATCCTCAACGGTATCGATACCGGCGATATGGCAAAGAACATAAAGATCAACTCCCTTGGCTACGGCGAGACTCTCAAGGATATCTACGTAAAATCCTATACAATAGCGCTCACTAACTCTTACATAGAACCTGTAGTATCAATCCCGTCGGAACAGCAGGGCAAGTATGTAAAGACTCTTACAGACAAGTCCAAAGAAGTCTTTGCAAAGACTATTGCCTGCAAACCTTCTGAATTTGATGCTACCTGGACCAAGATGATCACCGAATTCATGAAAGTCGGCGGTAACGATGTCATGAAAGAACGCAGATTGTTGTGGAAACAGGATCATCCGAACGATTAATACGGATGCCTGAAAGGTAAGTAAAGGGCCGGAGCTTTTCGCTCCGGCTTTTTTATGTGTTATGGCATTAACTCCCGGTTTAATTATTGATTGTATTACCTGTAAGCCTATGTTATTATTTATGTATCGTTAACATAATGGTGATAATGATGAGAAATAAATCTCTGTTTTTTAAATTCTTTACAGGACTAACTCTTCTCATTGCAGTTCCAATGATAATTATTACGACCATACTGAGCTATGAAGTGATAAAGTACTCCGAGAGCGAGATAAGCAAGCTTTACATAGGCAAGCTGAAGACTGCCGGCAGTATCACGGAAGTCGTGGCTCAGGACATTTACATGGATGCTTTGAAATTAAGTATGGATGGAGATATGGAAGATATCTCCAACATATATTCACTGGATAAGCTGTTTTCTGATTCCGATGAAATGATGAAGGCTTATAGTCTGCATGACACAATTACCAATCTTTCGAGCGCAAATGAAATGCTGCAATCAGTATATCTTTATCCCGACGGCGCGGATTACCTGCTCACTTCAACGCAGGGAATCGTTGAAAAGGATATATTCCTGGACAAGAGTTGGGTAGACGACTATAACAAATTCAAGGAATATCAGCCCGGTAATATTTACATACATAACAGAACGATAAGAAATTCCGAACTGAATGAGCAAGGAGCCGAATACAAGGTCATAACGCTGTTTTATTCATTCACTCCATATACTACGGGAGTCAAGGGTACGCTGATTTTCAATGTTTATGAAAAAAAGCTGCGCGATATGATCAACAGCCATAGTTCCATGGATGAAGGTTATATCATGATTATCAACAGGGATGGCGACGTGATCTCCAACATAGATGAAAAACTGGTCGGGACAAGGCTTAAAAAGGATTATATAAGCAAGATATGCGATAGTTCGAGTACCGAAGGCTATCTGGTCAACAGTGAGGGTAACGGACAGCAGCTTGTTACATACTTCAAATCCGATTTCAATAACTGGATATATATCGGTACCTTCCCCATGACAGTACTCACAAGTAAGGTAAACTCACTTATAATAAGAACCATATGCATATCAATGGCATTTTTGGCTTTGGGTATTTTAGCCGCATATATCTTTTCAAAGAAGATATCGAGCCCTCTTGACAAGCTTGTAGAGGATATAAGGATCAAAAGGGGCGTAGACATTAAAAGCAATGACAGTGAAATGGCTATCATATCAAAAGCATTCGAAAGAATGATACATGAAGAGGACAGGCTGTTTTCACTGCTCGAGAGTACTAGAAACAACAATCGCAACGCTTATCTCATGAACCTTCTTCAAGGCAAATTTTCGAAGGATATGGACAAGGAATTTACCGGGATTGATTTTTCTTTTGAATGTTTCACATGCGTAGCTATATTTATCGATAAGTACGACGAATTCGCCAAGGCTTACAGCAGAGAGCAGCAGGAATACATGAAAGCGTTCATTCTCGATGTGTCCGAACAGCTCATCAGCAGGGAATACAATTGCGCGGGACTGCTTTATCAAAGAAAAGGATTAGCGATCATAGTTAACCATGTAAAAGAATTTGATATCGACGTCGACCTGAAAAATATATTTGAGAAGGTTCAGGAAGAGTTGTCGAAGGTATTGGATAATACCATATCGATTGGTATCGGCAATACCTTCAGAAATCAGTCCGGCGTTGCAGATTCCTTCGAACATGCCCTGGAAGCGCTCAAATATAGGTTGATTACCGGCTATGGAAGCATCAATTTATGGAAGAACGTCGAAAACGGCGAATCAGTTTATTTTTACCCGTATACGCGTGAAAAGCAGCTTTTCAACATGATCAATTCGGGAATAACGGAAAAAATCGATGATACTGTAAAGGAACTTGTCGGAGAAGTTCGATTGCAGGAAAGTATAAATTATGAAAACATAGTGCAGATATTTACACAGCTTGCCGTCAATACAGTCAAACTGCTGCTGGACCAGAACCTGAACATAGGTATGATCTTCGGCAGCAGTTACAACATATACCATATTCTCTCCGCAAAGGAAACAATCTACGATATAGAGGAATGGCTGATAGAGATGTTCACGCATATCGCCGGGTACATGTCCGGCGCCAGAGGCATGAGCAAGGGTTATTTTGACCGTACGCTCGAATATATACATGATAATTACCGAAAGGATATTGACATAAATGCAATAGCCGAAAATGTCGGCTTGAGCTATTCATACCTGAGGAAGATATTCAAGGACGAGACCGGAGATAATATAATAAACTACATAAACCATATAAGGGTCGAAGAATCAAAGCGTCTTCTTTTACAGACAGGTATGACAGTAAAGGAGATCGCACTCAATCTTGGCTATAACAATGAACAGAGCTTTCTGAGGTTCTTTAAAAAATATGAGGAGTGTTCTCCGGGCGAATACCGTATGTCAAGAAAGTCTGCCGCCAGAGAAAACGAAACGGCTGACGGAACGGCCAACCAGGCTGCAAAGTGAACTGCCAGGCTATAATGGTTGTATGCAAGTCAGGCTTTGTGGTAATATGGAAGAGCTTAGATTTATTTACCGGAGGAGAAAACGGAATGGATATCGAAAGAGCCAGGCTCAAGCAGGCGAAAAAAATCGTTGTTAAGGTCGGTACATCAACGCTTACTTATGAAAATGGAAAAGTCAATTTCAGCCGCATAGACAAGCTGGCGCGCGTATTATCCGATCTGCTCAACCAGGATAAGCAAGTCGTGCTCGTAACTTCGGGGGCTATAGGAGTCGGCTCAGGCAAGATGAAACTAAAGGTGAAGCCGGGAAGCGTACAGGAAAAACAGGCTGCCGCGGCTGTCGGTCAATGCGAGCTGATGCACATTTACAGCAAATTCTTTTCCGAGTACGGGCATACCGTCGGTCAGATATTGCTGACGCGGGATGTAATCGAAGAAGCGCATACCAGACATAATGTAGTGAACACTTTTGAAACTCTGATGAGATATGGCATCGTTCCCGTAGTAAATGAAAATGACTCTGTCTCCATTGACGAAATAGAATACGGTGAAAAGCGGGTATTCGGCGATAACGACACTCTTTCAGCCATTGTCGCAGCTCTGGTGGATGCGGATCTTCTGATAATACTCTCTGACATAGACGGCTTTTACGACCATGATCCAAGAAAAAACTCCGATTCACATCTGATTTCAATCGTACGAGAGATTACTCCGGAGTTGGAGAAATGTGCGGGAGGAGCAGGTTCGAGGCGCGGGACGGGAGGAATGGTCACAAAACTTTCAGCGGCAAAGCTGGCTTTGACGAATAAAATAGATATGGTGCTTGCCAGCGGGGCTGAGCCCGGAATCATCATGGACATAACGGAAGGACAGGAAGCAGGTACTTTATTTACGGCACATTAAGCGGACATAGGGACAGTGACCTTGTACAATTTCAGTAAAATAAGACGCACATCAGCAAACCATCCCAAACTAAAAAGCCCTGACACTATATAATTTCAGGGCCTTTGTAATTTACCTTTATCTATTCCACCAGTTTTTACGAAATTCGATCGCGGATCCTGTCAGAGTGCCTTCTCCATCCTGGGTGCTGCTTTCCAGCGAAGCGGGGTTCATAAGTCCCGACCCGGGGATCGGAGGATTCTCCAATCCTATACCTCCCGGTGATGTTACAGACGAGGAAGCTCCGTGAAGCGGGCAATATTCTCCTGCAGGCAGCTCATACTTTATATCCTTCGGCGCTTTTTCACCGGGTTTTGCGGGTACATAAGGCGTCGGCCTCTTTATGAAAACCTTCGACATGACCTTGTCAGGCGGACAATAGGGCCCTGCCAGCAGGTTGCGGCCCAGAGCATCCTTGCTTTCAGTGCATACCTGAGCTTCCACATGAACGCCGCAGGGATCGTCGTCCCTGGGTTCGGTACCTTTTATGAAATATTCCATTTTCGTGGCATTGCCGCGTGGATCCTTCTCACAAAGCGCTGTTGCCACCTTGCCGGAATAAATGCATATTTTCTTCTGGACTATTCCCGAAGGTTTCGAAAAGTCCTTTTTTGGCAGACCCTCATGAACCTTGGCCATTACGGCCGCCCAAATTTTCTGGGCCTGGTCGTATTCCTTGCTTGTAAGCTTGATTGGTTCAGAACCGTTATTGTCATATCCGTACCATACTGCCGCGGTATAATAAGGAGTATATCCTACGAACCACTTATCGATATTGCTGCTCGTTGTACCGGTTTTACCCGCGACCGGCATGCCGATTACTTTCTCATTCACATTTGCTGCTGCCGTACCGGGATGGGGATATGGTGAATCCTTGCCTTTGGTAACCTCCTGCATCATATCGACCATGAGGAAAGCGGTCTGTTCGCTGTAAGCCACGCTGAAATCAGCGGCTCTTCTGTCTATCAGCTCTTTCCCGTTTACATCCTTTACTTCGGTGAACGTAGTAGGCTCGTAATAAAGTCCCTTGTGAGCAAAAGGAACGTATGCCGCAGCCATCTGCAGAGGATTGACGCCGGTTTCCAGACCTCCCATTACGAGTGAAAGATATTTTTCATTCGTTCTGTCGATCCCGACCCTTTTTAGATAATCCACTGATTCATCCGGGCCGAGTATGTCCCTCCATATCCTGGCGGCCACGACGTTTACGGAGTTTTTCAGACCGTTCCTCACCGACGTAAGTCCGTCATGCATATTGTCATAATTGCCCGGGTATTCGCGTTCGGAATCCTTTCCGCCCAGCATGTACACAGGGACATCGTCGATTATGGTCGCGGGTGTGATAATTTTGAGATCTATCGATGGAGCATAAACTACCAAAGGTTTGATGCTGGAACCGGGCTGCCTCTTCATTAATGTAGAGGATGCCCGGTTCAGAGTATTGCTTGCCAGTTTCTTGCCATACCCTCCGTAGAGCGCCCTTACCTGACCGCTTTTCACATCGACTATGGCCATCGCCGCCTGGGGGTGTTCTCCCTGCTGCTCGGCACTCTTATTGATGAGTGGGAAATATTTGTCGTCGTTAAATACCGAGTCCATATCGGACTGTATGTTCTGATCCAGAGTCGTATAAATCTGGAGACCTCCGCCGTATATCATATAATTAGCCATGGTTTTGGAAATATTCTGCTGTTTCATAAGGGCGTTTCTGACGTCGACTATTACCTGATCGACAAAATAGCTTTGCACGCTCGTTACCTTCTGGGATTGTGACTGCGAAGCGTAATGCAGATCGTCGTCGACAGCTTCCTCGTACTGCTGCTGACTTATCTTGCCGAGCTCCAGCATTTTGGCAAGAATAACTTCCTGCCTCTTTTTCGCTTCTTCACGGCCGGATTCCGTAAACGGGTTGTAAGTGCCAGGATATTTGGTAATGCCGGCCAGCAGCGCACATTGCGCCAGTGAGAGCTCCTGCACGGGTTTGCCGAAATATTTTTTGGAGGCGGCCTGTACTCCGGTGCAGCTGTTGCCAAAGTAGCTCAGATTCATATAAAGCTCAAGTATCTGCCATTTTTCCAGCTTATTGTTCAGCTGAACGGCAAGGTACCACTCCTGCACCTTTCGTTCAAGGGAACGCTTGGTGTTGCCCGTTATATTCTTGACCACCTGCTGCGTAATCGTGCTGCCGCCTCTGGTTCCTGAATTGCTGCCTGTAATGATGCTTTTTGCAAATCCGATACCTGCATAGACCATACCTTGTATATCTATACCGGCATTTGTTTCAAAACGTTCGTCCTCAATGGAGATGATAGCGTCTTTCAAATATTGCGGTACATCCTTGTCGGAAACCGGTTCACTGTCCATATTGTCATTGCCGGTCAGCTTCTGTATCACATTGCCCTTGGAATCATAGATTATAGTTGTGCCGCCGGACATTCTTGTCGCGAGCTGTTCGTCGGTTATCGGCTCGGCGGTCTTTGCATAGCCTAATATGGCGCCTCCGGTGATGCCCGCCGCAACACACCCCAGAGCTATTATAAAAATCACCAGAAATTTCAGAGATGTAAATATGAACTTCCTTACGGAAGAAGATTTTTTCTTTTTATTTGTGTTGTTATGTATTGAGCCTGTGCCGGATTTCATTCATGTCCTCCTTTTTACCTGCTGTATAAAAAATGTTGGTTATGTTCTATCCTAAACAGAAATTAGACTTTTTTGCACCGTCCTTTGTTCCCCATGCTGAAAGATGCTATCTATTATACCATGAATTTGTAAAAATTCATGGTAAAATTGCGCATCGCCGTTTTGCCATCCAAACATTAAGGAGCAAATTATCGGCGGCGCATAAATTCCGCCGGAGGCTTATAATAGCCTTACGAAGTAAGGCTATTATAACACAATTGCAGGATCCCTGCAAAACCGGAGGGAATAATTGAAATGACATGTACAATTCTGTACAATGGAATTATGATCGGCATTAAGGGGGGATCCGTTTGCGCATAAAGGCAGGGGAAATCATAAAGGCGAAGAGGGAAGAGAAACACATATCTCTCGTTGATTTTGCAAGGGAGGTCGAAATCTCACCAGGCTACCTATCCCAGCTCGAAAATGGAAAGAAGGCCAATCCTAATCTTAAAGTAATGCTGAAGATCACCCAGGCGCTCGATATAGAAGTTGATACTCTGCTGGGACTCGAGCAGGAACAGGAGTCACCGGCGCTTCGCATACCTTCGCTGCTCAGACTGGTCATTGCAAAAGACAGGAATATGAAGGTACTCGAGGATAAGGAGGTTCAGAAGAAAATCTGCAGTATGCTTGACCGTGCGCTCGAAAGCAAATACCTTATAGAAGACTCTGATCTGTACAGCCTGTTCCTCGAAGACGTGTACATTCAGATGGAAACGGCCCTTAAAAGGTACATGGCAATGGACATACTCATACAGGCCAAGACAAATAGATGACGTTAAAAAAATTTTTTTAAACTGTAACCAAACGACCACCCCCGGAATATACAGATATCAAAGGTAGAATGGGGGTGTTTCCATGTTCAGAAACAGCATTATCTACCGAAGATGGCGGTACATAAAAAGACGGAACCTCAGACGTTTCCGTCTGCTGCTCCGCCTTGCCATTACAGCCTTGCTTATCAGTATTGCGGTCATAGTTTCACAAAGCGATCTGCTTCATTTGCTGACTTATTTCTTTTCTTCATAAACTTCTTCAAGTACATTGCTCTTTTTATAACTCTTATGGGACTTCACAGAGGCAGTTTCAGCGGCAGCGGTTTCGGCGGCCGTTACGTCCAGCATGTCGCATTTTCCCTGGAAGAGTGCGCCTTCGTCCGCGACGAAGCTGTTGACACGGATATCTCCGTAGAGCTTTGCCGAGGATAGGATCTTCAGCAGTCCCTTTGCCGTTATATTACCTTCGACAGTACCTGAAAGGTGAACATTGGCTGCTTCGATACTGCCCTTTATAGTTGCCTTGTCACCTACATAAACATCGCCGGTTACCTTCAGGTCCCCGACCACTCTACCGTCTATCCTTACGGTGCCTTCGCCCTCTATATTGCCTGTCAAGATGGTTGTCGAACCTATGATTGTATCTACTCCGTCGCGGAAACCTGCATTCTTGTTAAACATAATGCTCCCCCTTGTTACCAAAAACTGTATTTGTTATTTTACATCCAGATATTGCAGCGGATCGACAGGAGTGCCATACAACATTACCTGGAAATGCAGATGCGGGCCTGTGCTCCGTCCTGAGCTGCCGACCTTCGCTATGACGTCCCCTTTTTCTACGACCTGGCCTGCTTTGACCAATATTTTTGAAGCGTGTCCATAAACTGTTGTCAGTCCTCGGCCGTGACTTATTATAACCGTACGTCCCGTGCCTCCGGTATACTGCGCAAACGTCACTGTTCCCTCTGCGGCAGCCCTGATGCCGGAGCCGTAATCGGATCCTATATCGATCCCTTCATGATATTTTGTCCTTCTTGTAAAAGGATCCTTTCTGTATCCGAATTGATCCGTAATCCGTCCGACGGCAGGCCAAAGCGTCGGAACGGTTTCCATGAATGCCGATATTTTAGCCTCGGCCTTGGAAAGGTCTGCGACGGGAAGCCCGGAACGGCTGTAAACACTGCTCAGACCGTCGAGCGTATCCTTCAAGGCGCTCATGTCATTGGTAAAAGAGGTTTCGGTCCTTTCACCGGAACGGCTGCTTTTTGTTTTCTGTTTTGCTATATAATCATCCGTTATTTTGTTGTATTGTTCGGTAAATTGTTCTATCTTGTCATTGACGATCTCGTTGAAATCTGCGCTGTCCTTTTTGAGTTGGTCTATTTCGCTCGATTTTTCTTCGATTACCTGACGCTGTTCGGTATTCGTACTGTAGAGCTCGTTGAGATTCTGCCTGAGAGACCTGTTTTCTTCCAGCATACGGGATATATAAAGACCGCCGCTGATGAAAATTGCGGTTAGCAGTAGAGATGATACTATAAGCTTGGTATAAAACGCATTAAATCTTAATACCTTAACATGACTGGACGAATGCGGTACCAATACTATCGAAAGATACTTCTTTTCACTTTTTTTTGCTTTACCCTTATCCATATCCAACCGTCCTGTATCAATGATAACTTGGTTCATATTTATCTTTTGTACAGTGATGGCCAGAAAAAAAGGCTTATAATATATTCTACAAAAATTCCAAAAATCCTTTTTTCCCGGAAAATTTTATCACTTTATTATTTATAAATTAAATGAACCTGAAAGTCAATCAATTATTGCCATAAGCAAGAAGGATTTTGTATTATTATATCGAATAATATACATGAATATGCTTTCGGCTCGAAAATTACTACTCTTCTTATAATAGCGGAGATGAATGCATGATAAAAATTAGGGCAAAATTGATCCTGGCTTTCGTTATTACTGTTCTGATCTGTTCAATTTTGGCGCTGGCGGTTTCATACGGCGGATATACTTTTGTTGTTGCTGGGATCGCTGCGAGAGCGGATAGCAACAATGCGCGCGTTGCCAGTGTACGGGGGATAAAGGATCTGTTGGCTGCACAGCAGAAGCTGATTGCAGGAAGCGTTATCAGCCTCGGCGCGTCACCTTCCGAAGAATTTGATAAAAACAGCGTAAATCTGACAGGTTTGATCGATGATCTGTCAAATCAGTCGGAAAACAAGGAAAAAGCAGTCCTTGAGGAATTGAAGGGACTTAACGGCCAGTATACCGACGAATATAAATCAAAAATAACGGAAGCCGTCAAAAAGTCGGATCGTGCCGAATATGAACGGTTGTTTGCAGATTTCAGCAAGCAATACGACGGGTTGATTTCAAAAGAACTGGAGCTTAAAAAATTGATACTGGAGCAGGTTAATGCTGCTTCAGGCATGCAGCAGACCGAAATTACGGGACTGGGAACCCTCAGCGCGGACCAACGGATCACTCTGGACAGTCTGTCGGCGGCTCTCGCGAATGTACTTGGTTCGTACGAGAATGCGGCTATGGCAAATACGCAGCTCATTTCAGATAAAAAAACACTTCAGGTGCAGATCGAAGAGCTTCGCCAGGAGCTTTCCTCATTGAAAGCCGGTCAGACTCGATCGTCGAACGGAAATTCAGTGCAGCAGTCTGGCGTTCAGACTTTACAGGAACAGAGCGCGGCCGCCGTATATGACAGCGCATTGGCCGATACAGTCCGCTCGTATCTGGAAGAAGCGCTGCAAAGCAATACGGATGCGCAGACAATATTGAACAGGCTTCTGGCTTCAGCTCTCACAGGCGCTCTGAAGAAGCTTGTACTTATCGATACCGCACTGGATCTGACAAGAGACGGTTACAGCAAGGCTGTCTCCGCATTTGCCGTCAACGGGGGAACCGCCGGAGATTTCGGCTCACAGATGCAAAGCGCTTCCGATTCATTGAAACAACTCCAGATGTTGCTCACCGCAAAAAACGCTCCGGCGGCTACAGATGCATCGGCTGCCTGCGGCACGCTCATAAAGGCTTACGACGCCGTAACTGCAGCAAGGGATGAAGTTGAAAATGCCGGGCTGGCAGCAGGCTACGGCGAATCCGACGGGCTTTACAATCAGCAGACAAAACTGCTCGATACCTTGGAAGCGGCATATAAAACCTATCTGGCAAATGATATCGAAAAATCCATAAACCTTAAAAAGGAACTAATAGCAGCCCTGGCGATAATCGCCTTCCTGTCTCTGCTTATAGGAATGCTGGCTGCTCTGTGGCTTTCGAGGAATATCCTGAATCCTATACGCAGTATGACGAAACTGCTTGAAAAGGCAGGAACAGGCGACCTTACGGGCAGGGTGGAGAATAGACGCAAAGATGAACTCGGAGAGCTCGGTTCCAGGGTCAATGTCGTACTTGACGGTCAGCAAAAAATGCTTGAACAGGTGAAGAGTACCACGGGTGATATAGGCGTTTTGAGGAAGGCTTTTACAGACCTGTTCGCACACAGCCGGGAAAATACAGGGAAAGTCTCTACCGGTATAAGGAACATAATGGACAACCTCGTCAATGGGACCAGGCAACCCGCAGCAGGCGCCGGAAAGGCAGCTGCCGCCGAAGGCGCAGACAGCCTCGCATTGACTACCGGCAAGGCGGTCGAAGACGGCATGAAGGCGATCGAAATTGCCGCATCCGGAGAGAAATCGGTTCAGGAAGCGGAAGAAGTTATTCGCAACGTTACTGATACAGTTAGGCAGATAGCCGATTCCATAAATGAACTAGAGGATTCGTCGAGCAAGATCGGCGTCATCACCAATACTATAACGGAGATAGCATCCAAGACGAACCTCCTGGCATTGAACGCAGCAATAGAAGCAGCCAGGGCGGGTCAGCAGGGAAAGGGCTTTACCGTTCTGGCCGATGAGATAAGAAAGCTTTCCGAAGGCAGCAATAAAGCGGCTCATGAGATTAAAGCGCTTATCAGCGAGATACAGGGCCGGATACAGTTTGCAGTGGACCGCATAGGCGACGGCGTCAGCAGCGTGGATGAGGGCGTAGAAAAGATCAACGAAGCGAGGGGCAGTATACTTGAAATCACAGGAACGATCAATAATATAGTAGCGACTCTGAAGGAAACGGCTAATGCGGTCAGAGCCAGGCAGGACAATACGGCCGAACTGATCGGGACGATTGATACGCTTTCGAAGGCTGCCAGCCAGACGGCAGCTTCGCGCGATGAGATCAATGAAGACCTTGCCCTGCAGCAGAAGACCATGAAAGAGATGGAAACGATGACCGCGAAGCTCGACGAGGTAGCAGGGACGCTCAACAGCCTGCTGGAACGTTTCAAGGTATAGATTGCAAATTTCCTCTTCAAACGGTGCAAATTTCCCGGAGAATGAATAGAATTGGTTGAATATGGAACAATAACCATATGGCATACTGATTCTATCTGATATATTATGCTGCCCCTGGTATCTGGGGCAATTTTTTTTATTGCCCGGGTAATGATTATTGCGATACACTTATATTTAATAAATCAATTAATGAACGTTAGGCGGGTACTCAAATGTCAATCGTTGAAAAAAACAAAAATTATGAGATCGATATAACCGGAATGACGCACGAAGGGCAGGGTGTGGGCAGGATCAACGGCCTTGCCGTTTTCACCGACGGCGTTATAGAAGGCGAACGCGCGGAGATCAGGATAATCAAATTAAATAAGACATATGCCGTCGGGAAGCTCATTTCCATACTTAATCCCTCGCCTGCCAGAGTAACGCCCTTCTGCAGCGAATATAAGCGCTGCGGCGGCTGCAGTCTGCAGCATATGGATTACGGCGCGCAGCTTGCCTTCAAGACGAAGCTGGTTAGGGATGATCTTGAACGCCTGGGTGGTCTGAAGGATGTTGTCGTTCATGATGCCACCGGAATGAGTAATCCCAAAAATTACAGGAACAAGGCGCAATATCCGGTAGCAGTCTCGGGAAGCGATGTCATTACCGGTTTTTACGCCGCCCGCTCACATGAGGTCATCGATTCGGAAGAGTGCGGCATTCAGGATACTGTCAGCAACAATATACGAATAATCGTCAGGCAGTTTATTATGGATAAAGGTATTTCAATTTACAATGAAGCGACGGGAAAAGGCTTGATACGCCATATAGTTACGAGGGTCGGCTTTCACACGGGCGAAGTAATGGTAGTACTTGTCATCAACGGCAGGGCACTGCCGGACGGCGCAGCGGAGGAGCTTGTAAAAAGGCTGAACGGCGCCGACCTGACGCAGGGGTTGGAGAGTATGCCGGATGCCGCGTGGAGCAGGGAAACATCAAATGCGCCGGAAACGCAGAATAAAACGGATACACCGGATACACCGGATACACCGGATACACCGGCTATAGATGCCGCGGATGCTGCCGAAGCCAATACCGTACATGGTACTCGCTCGCCTGCCATAAAAAGCATCTACCTGAACATAAACAAAGAAAAAACCAATGTCATACTTGGGTCCGAAAACGTACTGCTATACGGCAGCGAAACCATCACCGATACAATCGGGAGATTCAAGTTCATTATCTCGCCCCATTCCTTCTTCCAGGTCAACCCAGTTCAAACGGAGGCGCTTTATTCCAAAGCTCTTGAATATGCAGGTCTCACCGGTGCAGAGACAGTTTTCGATTTATACTGCGGTATCGGGACCATTTCTCTTTTCCTTTCGGAGAAAGCCCGCAAGGTTTATGGAGTCGAAGTCGTGGAAGCCGCTATAAAAGATGCGCGCAGGAATGCAGCGCTCAATGGGGTAAACAATACGGAATTCATTGCCGGCGAGGCTGAAAAGATCGTGCCCGGGCTTTACAGCAAAGGCATCCGAGCCGATGTCGTCGTACTCGATCCGCCGAGAAAGGGCTGTGAAGAAACGTTGCTTTCCCTGCTTGCCGAAATGCAGCCCGAAAGGATCGTCTATGTATCGTGCAATCCCGCCACATTGGCGCGTGACCTCAAATTCCTCGACAGCCGCGGCTACAGGACCATTGAAGCCCAGCCAGTGGACATGTTCCCTTGGACAAGGCATGTTGAGTGCGTGATAATGATGACGTATTGTGGTCAAAAGGATAAATAAGACGATTTGACCACAACATATAGTAGTTTTTGGGCAAAAAAAAGGCAAAAATTGAGGCGAAAAAGTGCAGATTTTGACCCGTTTTTTTGGCCGTTTTCATAGATGACAAAGGGCTGTTGGAGGGATATGACCTCCAAAACGTGAATTTCATACAGGAAAACTCAAAGGCATCAGGACCGCAAATCTTGATGCCTTTGTTTTTATATAGAGATCAAAAATAAAGTGTCTTTCTGGTGTCGAGCAAAAAAAATCGTTGATGGCGAGTTGTAGGGTGTCATGACTGCAGGACTTAATAAACTTAGTTAAAGTGGGGTCTTCATTGCATTGGCTCATCATGAACCATACCATAGTTCACCGAATAGTCAGATCTTCCCCTTGGTTTGAAGGTCTTTTTTTTGAAAGAGTATAAATAATCATTTGACTTTTGGAAAGTTTTGTGCTATGTTTTAATGATTTTTAAATGTTTTACGCAGGAGGTGTAAAAAGTGAAGCTTGACCAGTTTATGAGGATTGCCATAGAAGAGGCAAAAATAAGCTTACGAGAAGGAAATAACGGATTTGGCTCAGTAATAATTAAGGACGGCAATATAATAGTCTCATCGCATGATAAAGAAGATACTGAAAATGACCCTACATCACATGCTGAGATGAATGCAATCAGAGAAGCAAGCAAAATAATAGGGAAAAAGCTCTCAGGGTGCATTCTTGTATCTACCCATGAGCCATGTCCTATGTGTGCTTCCGCGATAGTATGGGCAGGTATAACAGATGTTGCCTATGGATATTCAATTGACGAAGCTGTATTGCAAGGTAGAAAACGAATAGAGCTTTCATGTAAAGACATTTTCAATAAAGCAGAAACTAAAATTAGTACATATGAAGGAATACTAAATGATGAATGCTCTGTTTTATATCGCAAGGATGTTAGGAGAGACGTTGAGAGATTAAGAAATGCTGATGACAAAATATTATCAGAGCTAAATGAGGATTCGATATGTCGTAGGCTTAATTGGTTTAGTGAAAATAAAAGTGCCTTTGATTTCATTACTGAAGATATTCTTAGTTCCGGGCATCGTTTATTACTTAAACGGTTTGGCATTACTCAGGAGGAAGCACCAGTTATAAAAAAGTCAGATAGGGAAATTATTTTTCATTCAATTAATTTCTGCCCAACATTGGAAGCATGTAAAATACTTGAGTTAGATACAAGATATATATGCAAAAAAATGAATGAACTATCGACGGACACTTTACTCAAGCAAATCGACGGTAGACTTAATTTTACTAGAAACTACGATAAACTCAGGCCGTATACAGAATATTGTGAAGAGGTGATCAGTTTATCTGAGATTTTCTAATATTTAAATATTTTACAATACTACAGTGGAGATATGCCATCTGCCTACAACTTACTTGAATTATCTAGCAAAAACAGGTGCCGAAACACCTATCTTTAGTTCGAAAACGATGAGCTTGTAGGAAGCATCCGGTTTTGTCACAACGAAGTGGAAAACCGTTATGAAATCAGGAGATTGATGGTCACTCCGCAGTCTCAGGGCAATGATACTTCAGCAAACTCATCGTACACCGATTATTTTAGCGGTTGCCGTTTGCAACGACAAAGCGGTTAAAATGTACGAAAAGTTTGGGTTTGTTCCTGTTAGCGAGAAAAATGGAAGAGTGGAAAATATGATAAACACAACATACTGCCTAGGGGGATACCATGGGGGTACTCGGCTCAAGCAGCATCTTTTTTGACTGTTCAAGGCACGTTGAGTGCGTAATAATGACCCGACACACAGGCCGAAGCCACAATGGAGCATGATTATTTTAACGGCCATTATTCTATCCATTGGACTCTCTATCAAGTTTTTTGTGTTAGGCAATGTAGACTTACCACTCTTTTCCGCCGCTGTGGGCTTGGGACTTTTGGTAGCCGCATACTTTATTGACTTTTCGTTGATTGGTAAATATCCGAAAACAATCTACGTCTGCATCCTTGCATTGTCAACGTTTGCTTTGATTTTATCGCCGAGATTCAATGGCAGGTCTTTTTATACCGGATTCATGCCGCTGTTGTTCCCGCTGGCCTTTGCCGCGATTGTTTATGCCGTAAGAAACAAAAGGTATCTGGGCTTAATCCTTTGCAAGATGGCTCTATTTTTACTGTGCTTTTTTGCTGTACTCGCTCCAACGGTGTCCGGTCTCTTGCTTACCCTTGTATCTGGATTAATTATTCTTACGGTAGCAATTCATAAAAAATGGTTTTCTGTTAAAAGGCTATATGGTTATTTGATCTCTTACATCCCAAGTATTGTTCTTGGGCTTCTGGCCCTTTCTAATATATCAAATAACACTTGGGAGAGGCTGCAAGCAACGTTTAATCCGTCGCTTGATCCTACAGGCTATGGGTATCTCAATATGCTGGTAAGAGCACTGCTTGACGGCTCAAAAATGTTCGGGCAAGGGGTAATGCCCGCGCAATACTCGATGCTTTCACTTCCAGGTGCTTATACTGATTTTTTCCTGACATCCCTGATTTATAGTATCGGATGGATTTCATTTATTGTCATAGTGGGTGTGTTGCTTAACTTTATTGTTAAAGGCTTTATGCTTTGCTTCAGGCAAAAAAGTATCTTGGGGACGCTCGTTTCATTGTCCATCATACTTACATTCGGGATGCAGGTGTGTGGTTATGTCATCGCGAATTTGGGCTTTCAATTCTCAGCGTCGATTTCCTTACCGCTCATTTCTGATGGAGATACCGCTACAATTATCAATTTAGCGTTGATTGGGCTTATGCTCTCGGCCTTCAGAAGTGGTGAAATAGTGGTTGATAGGAATAATAAACTTGTGCCTGCCGGTGGATTTATCTCATGGGATAAAGGAAAACTGATAATATCTTTTAATAAGGACAACTAACTGGCTATAAACTAAATATCCAAAAATCAGCGGGAGTATTTTCTAACGAAGATAACCCCGCTTTTTTATGCCCTTTTTTAGGGGTCTGGAAACCAACACCGACATCAGTGTAGTCGATCTCATGAGTGGTATCCCTGAAGCGGTGACTTGAACAGATGTGAAAGCCAGCGTCTTTAGGCGCTGGCCGGTAACATCCCCTTATAAGGGGTAGGCAAACCACCCGTTTGACGGGTGGTTATGATTGTTAATGAGATGAACACCTAAAATCCGTGAAAACGCAGCCTAATATTTTCTTTCCGCTGAATAAAATGATTCTGTTTCCAGCAGCGTTCCGGAGGAATTATAGATTTTTACTGTTGTACACACTCTATATGTGCCGCTGGCAACGTAATAATAGGCTTCTATGGCAACACCAACATAACCAGCACCAGAGCCGGACCATGACTTTATTGCTGACCACCCATTACTTGTGGATTTCTCCAGCGATACAGTCATATCCGCGGTATATGTATCGCTTGATGGGGTGACTGATCCTGCGCACATTGCCTTTCCCGATGAGTCTATACTAAGACCTGCGCTCATAGATAAAATAGCGGTGAACTCGGGTGACATAATTCCGCTTTTAGTACTTGCGATTTCGACACCTGATGCATAAACGGGTAAAACACAAAGCATTACCATAAAAACTAACAGACCTGTACTTATAACTCTTTTCATAAAAAACCTCCTTTGTTATTTATAAGTAAAGACAATCCAGGAGGCTTTTTGCAACATATAATATAAAATTTATTTGTTAAATTTTACACTTTCTGCAAATCTGACAGCCTCATCGGTGCTTAAGCTGCCTTGTATGGTAAATAAATGCTCATCAATTATCCATGCAACTGTTACTATGGTATCTTTTACAGAAAGGGTAGCATCCTCGCCATTAATTTTAACTTTTTTCACCAAGGAAGCATTTTCAGTATCAACAGCTATGCTGCTGGAGGAACTGTATTCACAGTATACAATATACAACGCTTTATCTTTTATATTAGTAAATATTATCTTTTTTAAAGAATCAGAAGAAGAAATACTGGTTACCTCATAATCCTCCGGTATATAAGTCGGCGCATATGCATTGGTCCAGTTGACAGTGAGTCCCGCTTTATTCTTATTATTTTCATCGTTGTCCGATAACTGGTAAGAAGTATATTTTGATTCGATGTTGATCAAAAAGTTCAGCACTTGAATACGAAATGCCTGCACGGTAACCATTGCGGTAGAAAATATGATTATAATTGCCAGTGCTGCTACAGCGGCTCTGTTGATCATTTTTGAAAAGTGCAGAGTATTGTGCCCCCGTTTTGCTTTCTTCAAGTGGGAATCAAGTAATTGTGAAAATCTTTTTATATCTTCCTGTGAAGGAATAGATTCAGGGTCACTTTTTAGCAATTCATTTTCATCAAATAGCATCTTGCCTTCTTTTTCTGCAATGTTATTCATTACAAGGCGAAACATTCCGTCTTCATATGCGTCATAGAGTATTTTAATTTCATCGCGGTTATTACTTGGCATGATTACTTGTCTCCTTTTCCATGAGCTTTTTTGCATTCCGCCGGGCTCTTGTCAGATATTGGCGAACACTGTTAGGAGCTATTCCAAGGATTTCAGCTATATCATTATCTTTCATCTCGAGTATGTATTTGAAGTAAAGTAAATCTTTTTCTTTTTCCAGAAGCATAGATATGCCATCTCTTAACAAATCCATTTCTTCCCGGCGAATAAGCCTGGCTTCTGAATCATCCTCAAAAATGAAAGGGTCGTTTGTCATATCAGAATACTCACTATAATACAAGTGCTTATGTTCAACCTTTTTATGCTTTATATAGTTTATAGCAACGCTTCTGATAGTAGAGACAACATAAGCGGTCATTTTGCAACAGTCAAGTGTTCTAATTAAAGAGATTCTATCAATAAGCTTAATAAAGCTATCGTTTATTAGATCCTCAATATCATCGGTTTGGTGTGTTATGTTAAAAACAGTTTTTCTCGCAAGGCCGTAATAATTTTTATATAAGTCCAGTATGAAAGCTCTATCATAATCATCATCAAGCCCTGCAATAGCAGCAAATAATATTATCAACCGGTGACCCCCTTATAATATCCTGGATAATTCTCGATTTGTTCTGCTTTCTGAACTTTGTTGGTAAAATAAAACCGAACTTTACTTCGCTTACCCGTTACAGCTCTTATTTGCTGTTTATTCAAACATTAACGCTCAGAGAAGACTATCCAATACCATGTGCAGAGTTTTACGGTCCTTTTGCGGTAGAGATCTGTACTTATTAATCATTTCGGCTTCCTCTGCGTTTAATTCATATCTGTCAGTCTTTTCAATCTTGTTCCGGACATCAGTATTTCCGATCAGATAGTCCACCGAAGTATTAAAAAACGCTGAAAGCTGCTTGAGCGTGGCGATATCGGGTTCGTAAACATTATTCTCATAGCTGTGAATGCTTTGTTGTGCCAATCCAAGCTGTTGTGCCAGTTTTTGTTGACTTAAGCCTGCTTTTTCCCGCAACTTTTTCAAATTTTCCATCTGATCACCTCCATTCTGATTTTAACAAGCAGGAATTGTGATTGATAAAAGGCGTTTCTTGTTATTTATAACAAGGAAACCATGTTATATAAAACAAGGAAACAGAGTTGATGTTATGATTTGCACTACGCAAGCATTTAATACCGGAGGTAAGGCTTATTTCTTACAGACGAAGGAAGAAAAGCATTATATTCTGAAAAAAATATTTACCATTTATTGTTGCGTTTCAGCTACTTAGTTGTCTTTGTAATATTGGAGGTGTCAAAATATTTTGTGTAATTGTTTAACTGATAGGCGTGAAAAAATATACAGGGAACGGAAACAAAAAACAATAGGTCCAAATATTAATAGTATAATTGAGAGCTATGAAAAATTAAAGTATTTGAAGAAAACGAGAGTTTATTAAGGGAGGTGTTGTTTTGATACGTTTTCAGAAGATAGGACCCTATCAGCGGCTTTTACTTTTTGTATGCCTGTTTTTATTATTGCTTTTTATCATATACGTAAGTATCCATTTTAGCCTACAAAGTCGTGAATCCGGTATGATTGCATATCCAAAGGATTTTTTGACAATGCGTTGCATAAACCCTTCCAGTGATAACGCCGAGGATACCCCATTCGTTTACGCAAACGGCCAAAACGCGAATGGACCGTTTCGTATCGCCTATTATCGTGACGTGGATACGTTTGAAGAACAATATCCCTCTGGCGATTGGACTGCTTTACAAAAAGTATACAAAGACGCGAATTATATCACAAGTCAAGGCATTTCTGTCGGTTCGAGCAAAAAAAATGTAGAGGCGGCTTACCAAAAATACGGCCTCCAAGAGTATAATGTCAGCAAAATAACGTCAATGAATTTGCGTTCGCTTGACATCGTTTTGCAGGGTATAGACCTGGCGGATACTTTTCTCTATGTGGACAATCATAATATTTTTAACGGTTCTTATCAAGGTACGGATTATTGGGGTGGTCTTGGAGCTATTATCTTCATTTTGGATCAGAACAATGTGGTCGTAAAAATCGTGGAAGTTGCCCCTACCTCCGGTTAAAACAATTTGTTAAAGGGGGAAATCTTGGAAAAGACTCCCCCCTTTCGTTTTTATAAACTAGTTTTAGAAAATAGTACTAGGAAGCGAAAGAAGCCAAACTGCTTAGCAAGATCGTTTGATTATAATAGCCTTTTGCAACTGCGTCAGTGTATGCTATATCGCTCCATGTCTGATGCGTATCTTTTAGATCTTTTGTACTATCTCCTATCGTTATGGTTCCAGTATGCGGACCATGGGAACCATTAGAATGGGCGTAATAGATCTTAGTCACAACTCCACTGGAATTCTTATCAACTTGATAAATGACAAGCACATGTCCGCCGTTATCAAAACGAATTGTACAACCAACAACCATATCCTGGGCTCTTGTTTTTTGTGTTCCGTTGCTTGTACTCGTGAGACTGCTGGCGAGCACTCCGTTTGCATAGGTTGCATTAAATTGAGAATAAAGTGCGCCTGTTGTCATATTATCGTTGATATTTGGTTTTGTTGATTCATTTAGCACAAAATAAACCAGACCTGAACAATCCATTCCATAATTTTTCTTTTCACTATCAGGAGCGGAATTTATCTCGGATTGTATGGTTGATGCTGATTTACTCCAATGTCCGGTTTGGGTATTGAAATATTTATTTCTGATAGCGTTTTGTATGTCCACATATGGACTCTTTCCCCCATAAATCCCATCATGGGATTAAAAATAGGGTAATTTAAGGTAAATTGTTTCTGGTATTGTTCCTCCCGGCGGTACAGTTGATCCAGTTACAGAAAAATTGGTATAAAAGCTCTGATAAGTACTGACTAATTCTTTGAAACCCATAAAATCTCACCTTCCTTTATAATAGATTTTTGAGTAGGCATTAACTAATAGAGATAATTTGGACGTAACGGATTAAAAGTTGTCCAAGCTTTTAAACCGTATCATCTATCAATATTTGCTCACTTCATATAATAAAGAGAGAGCATTACCGGATTTGTAAACCTATATTTTAAAATAGATTACTTTTTTGTAACTCATCTATAAAAAAACTACCCAGCCGAATGTATTATTCTACCCATTGAAACATAAAAGGGAAAAAGTGTGAATTAAGAAACTTTTACATATTTAATGTCATTTAGTATTATTTAGCTGCTGCAATACTTCTTTGAGCTTCTGAGGGAGCGGAAGCCCCATTTTTCCTGCATTTTCTATGATACTGATGCCTTCGTTGGATAGGTAGAACATAATCAGCATACATCTAAGTGTGCTGCCGTTGCCGATAACCAATTGATCTATGATGTTTCCTAAAGAAACCAAAACGAATATCATCATTTTCTTGCTTATGCCTTTAAAGCCTATATCGCTTGAAACCTTTTTTTCCAAAACGGCCAGCCAAACTCCGGTTATGTAATCGATTGAAACGAATGCAATCAGAGTGTAAATTAAAGTATCAAAACCACCTAAAAACCATCCTAACACACCACCTATGAATGCGCTAATTGCTTTATAAATGTTTATAATTGAGTTCATGCCTTTGCCTCCCTAACCGGCTTGTCCGAAAACATGGTTTCTAATTTTTTTAAAGCTCTCCTTTTCATTTGATTTACAGCTTGTCTGGAAATGCTAAAAACAAAAGCAATTTCTGCTACTGTGTAGCCGGAGCAATAAATCATTTTTACAATCAAAAATTCCGTTTTGGTTAAAACTAAGGAAATGTCCGGTAATTCATGCATGAAGTATTCATCATTTGTAGATGATATAATATTTACATAATACAATTGATTCTCACTTAATTCCGAATAAAGGATACAATTGTGAAGTTTTTTTATAGCCGTTAACTTTTTTATAAAACTGCTATTTATTGATTTAAATATGTAGGACACCATTTTACCTTCACTTTTATCGTGGATATGGTCAAGGTTAATATTGTGAATCAGTTCAATAAAGTCGACAAGAAGGTCATTGTAAGCATCTTCATAGTAAAGCTTATATGCATATTTTCTGAGTAAAGGTTTAAATTTCTCAATCATGAGCAAGGCAGCATCGCTATTGCCATTTTGAGATTCTGCAATTAAGTCGCTAATCATAAACATCCCACCCTTCATATGCTAAAGAGATGGGATTCCAGTATTTGTAAACATAAAAAGATGAATAAATTTAATCCTTCTGCATACTTGTCCGCCTTTCTGAAAATAAAGCAGCTGATTGCAGTAATTAGCCATAATCCCTGCTTCGTAACGTTTTCCTTAATAAATTTAATTACAATAAATTACAAATTTTCCGTTTATAAAGATAAGACAACCCTTTGAGCAATTTGCAACATCAAAATAGAAGTTTTAAATAATTTGTAATTTTTGTTGCATAGATCACGCACCAAACGGGAGTCTCTCACGAGAATCAGAAACCGTCGCGACAATTTCAATCGTATGCTGACCATTAAAGGTAATTGACGCCATCCCGACGACTGATTTTCACTGGATTGATCCGGTCATGTTAAATATTTTGGAAATATAAAATGATTTGGATTTTTTGTTGCATTTTATTTATCTTGTTGTCTCTATTTGTATAAGGCAAAGTAATTCCGCCAGACGTACGCAATCTTAAAGGAATATCTTTAAGGGAGGCAGGATTTTGGAAAGTAATCAAAAAATACAGGACCAGTTTGAATTAAGATATCATTAAGGATGGAAGATTTGGAAAAGGTTGATGCTAAAAAATGGAACTAATTGATTTTCTTAGCTGTCTAAAATTTGGTGAGAGATACATTTTATTGATCTTTTGCCGGTGGAAATCTACTCATAAAATGGTTATCAAATACAGTTATTATGCGGGTTTGTTATTGTTCGGCAAGCCCTGATTAGCGTCTAGTACATTTTTTAGGAGGATTGAAGAGATGAAAAAATGGCTCGGGATTACCATTTGTTTTACGTTACTTTTTTCTGCCGGATGCTCTTCCGGCGCAAGTGTGCAGGCTAACGAAAATCAGCCAGCAACCATACCCATATCTGAAAGTAATACATCAGAAGATATGAATCAGAATAATCTAGAAAACAGTGACGAGCCTCTTTGGGCGCAGCCAATTGAAGAACACGGGCAGCTTTTTACGGGCTTGAACTTGGATGGAATTGGGGATCATGATGATGAGGCGTATGTGAGCCTTTATGACTGGGATCATAATGGATTTGGTTTATACGATGCTTCGGAACTTGTGGTACGGATTCGGTTTGGCACTGGTGATACAACAGCGCATATCGTGCATGCAATTGGCAGCTATCAATTTTATACAGCGAAGTTATTTTCCGAAAAAAAGGACGCGATTATACTTGAGGTGAATACCCAATATGCCAACTCCGGTCTTGTTTCTGTTTTTGCCTTAGATGTATATGGTGGCAGTGAGGCGTACCCACCAAATGTAGTAGAGCGTCTAAATACGTCTGGAGAGGCGCCTCTCTTATCCGTTGATGGGGAGAAATTATATACAGGGAGCCTCGTTATAGGAACCAACATTACAGAAATTGGAGATAAACCTCTGCAAGGCATTGTCCTTCACTCGACTGGGGATGGATATAGAGGAAACATAGGTGATCGAGAGAGTCAAACCATCTATTGGAATGGAGACGGGTGGGTCGTTTTGGAGCGATCAGAAACAAAACAAAATTAAAAAGCATTGCTCCCCCTCTGTGGAAGGGGAGCAATGCTTTTTTAATTATGCGTTGTAACAGATTACGGTTGCATCTGAAGTGCTTGTAGAAAATGCAATGGGCGTTACAGTCGAACTAATATGCCCGCCATTATACCAAGTTTTATATAAACTATATGCGACCTGGTTATAATAGTTTGCGGTAGTGGTAGAGGAGAGAGAGGTGGTAGTTGAGCTAATGGTCAGCCCGGATACAGTATAGCCGGTCACTGTGAATGTGGTACCGTTTACGAGCTTCGTTGCGATATCAACAGCATTTTTCCAGTATGAATCAACAAAGCCGGTAGCCGAAGTGCCATTGTAGCCGCGAGTGGGTTTCTGTGCGTTCGTGGTACCCGCAGATGTAGTTGAATATTGGCCACTTTTTGCTACAACCCTTGCCCAAATAGAGGCACTAGGATAGGTAACTGGAGATTCATAGTACGAAGACGACCCGGAGCGCTTTTTGATAACGATGGCAATTCCACCCTGGGCGTTTGTATATTTATTATCTTCTGCATAGATGATACGGGCAAGTAAGTCAATGTCTGCAAATCTTCCTGCTAAAATATTAGTTCGTCCCCATGCACTATCCTCAAGTCTGGCGCCATAGCTTGTCCAATAGGTAGAGGAACGTACTGTGTTTATTCGCACGATTGTAGCTTGGCCGGCGACTCCGTCCTGCGTAATCCCAAGCTCTCGCTGGAATTCCGTGACGGCCGCTTTTGTGCCGGTGCCGAATCGACCATCTGGAGTAATGGTATACCCGATATTTTTCAAATATGTCTGCATGGTTTCCACACCCGCAGAATAGCCGGTATCACCGTTTACACTATAAGAGCCCGCGCCGTTTAGTACTTGGGTAAAAGTATAGTCCGAGTTTGCCATAATAATACACTTCCTTTTTTGTATCAAGTAAATCTTGATAATTTATTTGAAGTCTTTTCAGCACAGCTACAATTACTTGGACTTAACGATGTCATGAGCTTGTCCACCACTTGTTGACACCGATCATAGTTAACTTTGTTTGACTTCAAATAATAGAGAGAAGATAGATCCTTGTTTGTAAACACCTATATTAAAATAATTATTTTCCAGAGGACGGTCACAACCTCGTTGGCGCTCACAGAACTGTTGCTGTCTAAATCGTAGGTAATGGTGTTAGGACACCACCTGCATTTCTTGCCGCTAGTAATTTTTCCAGTTACCATGAGTTCATTTCCTTAAAATAAGTGACTTGTAAGTCACTTATTTAAGGAGAGAAAAGTCATTTTTTTTACCCAGGTTTTAGGGTTGGTTTATTTATCTGATGTAATAATTTTTAGCCTTTTCATAAATATACGAGAGTGTATCAACACTATCAGGATGTTATTTGACTTCTCTGTTCCAATTGAATATAATTTATATGAACGAGTTCATATAAATTATTGGTGGTGATAAATTGCCTAAAGTAATAGAGAATATCAGGGAAACAATTCTACAGACGGCAA
>JAEXNT010000030.1 GCA_023439545.1 Bacillota bacterium | reverse complement strand
AAACCGCTTTAGCGGTAGCTTGAAAAACCATGCGGTTGGCGGACTTTTCGTAGGGCTTTCAGCCCTGCCAGTAACATGCCCTTACAGGGCAAGAGCAAACCGCCGGCTAAGCCGGCGGTTATGATTGAAAATAACGAAACTCACCGCATTCCGGCAGACCCCGAACGTTTGTCCCGGCTTGATTTTTAATAAAAGGTTGGTACAGTACGTTTTATAGAAATATTTTCTGGAAGTTTAATGTAAAAAATTTCTTGACTATTAATATTTTTTGTTTTACCATAGTTGTGTGAGTCATCACAAATCTTTAAGAAGGAGGCAGGCACATGTTGCGTAATACAGGCATTATCAGTAACGTATCAACAATCAAACATGCAGGTACGGGCGTAGTATGCGCATTCGGCTTTAATTTTGCAGCCGGTGCATTCGCAGCTGCTGGCGTATTCGGCGGCAATAGCAGATCAAATATTGATAAACTCGTAACATTGGATAACCCTGCCTACTCACTGGTATCATCTGAAAGATTCCGTTGATTACCGAAATGAGCAGGCCGCGGTTATCACCGCGGCCTTAATTTTTTGTCAGGACGCGGCATTCGCACCGCGGCCTCTTTTTTACTTCTGTCACTGTCAACGGGTACGGCTGGGTGGGCAAAGAAGTACAAACAAAAGAAAGCTCGGGAAGAGGATATGAGCTAGGAGGGATTATTTTGAAAAGGCTTTTGAAATTGATGAAAAAGCAGTGGTGGTCATATTCAATAGCAATAGCAGCGCTTTTGACAGCTATCGCTCTTGATATGTTCAATCCATACTATGTAGGACAAATCATAGACAAGGTAGTTACGAACGGGGAAATGGACTATCTGAAAACGGCTCTGCCCGCGCTGGCGGCGATCATGCTCGCGCGTGCGGTATTGGGCTACACGAAGGAAATATGCTTCGACATATCGAGCTCGAAGGTAATACTCAATTTGAGGAAGAACCTGTTCGACCATATACAGAAGCTTTCATTCTCCTTCTTTGATGAAAACAATACGGGCGAATTGATGTCGCGCATCAAGGAGGACACTGAAAACATAATGAACGCCATCTGCTTCGGCTTCATGCTGTTCCTGGAACAGAGCGTTTATTTCGTCGTTGCTTCGGTGATTCTGTTCGGGATAAACTGGAAGCTCGCACTGATAAGTCTTGTAACCATGCCGATAATCGAATTCGTAGTGTTCAAGCTTGAGAAATCTGTCGGCGCGACCTATGAAAAAATAAGCGACCAGAGAGCCGTTCTCAATACGACCGCGCAGCAGAATATCGCCGGAGTAAGGGTAGTCAAGGCATTTGGCCGAGAAAAGCACGAAATACAGAAATTCCTTCGCCAGAACGAGGAAAATTACAAGATCAACTATGAGCAGGCAACCTCTATCGCAAGATTTTTCCCGCCGATAGAGTTCCTTTCGAACCTCGTTTATGTTCTCGTAATTACAGTCGGAGGGTATTTTGTTATCGGGAAGGAAATAACCCTCGGTACGCTCGTCGCCTTCAGTAACTATATCTTCATGCTGATCTGGCCAATGAGAATGATGGGCTGGCTTACTAACGTACTTGCCCAGTGCATGGCGTCCGTCAAGAAGATCAACAAGCTTTTTGACGAGGAGCCGTCGATCAAAAACTGCGATGCGCCGAAGACTCCTGAGGAATTACAGGGATGTATTGAATTCAGAAATGTAAGCTTCGATTTCTCGGGCGCCAAGGTTTTGAAGGACGTCAACATTACAGCGAAGCCGGGCAGTACCGTTGCCATAATGGGTATCACGGGAGCGGGGAAGAGCTCGCTTGTTAATCTGATTGGGAGGTACTATGACTGCACTGCCGGACAGGTGTGTTTTGACGGGATCGACGTAAAGGAAATGGATCTGTCTATCCTGAGAAGCAATGTATCTGCCGTAATGCAGGAAACCTTCCTGTTCTCGGATACCATAGAGGAGAACATCCGGTTCGGGGCGGGCGCCATTTCCGACGAAGTGTTCAATACGGCATGCAGGGATGCCATGGTGGACGAATTCGTTTCACAGATGCCCGAGGGCTATAAGACTGTAATAGGCGAGCGCGGCATCGGACTCTCAGGAGGACAGAAGCAAAGGATCTCCATTGCCAGGGCTCTCGTGAGGGATGCAAAAGTACTTATAATGGACGATTCCACATCGGCTCTCGACATGGAAACCGAATATGCAATCCAGAAGGCGATGGAACGCCGGAAGGGCATTACCCGGTTTATCATAGCACACAGGATCTCTGCCGTGAAAAATGCCGACGAGATACTGTATTTTGAAAACGGAAGGATTGTCGAACGCGGCAATCACCAGGAACTTATGGATCTGCGCGGACGCTATTACGACACGTACTGCGAGCAGTATCGCGATTACGTCGAAGCGCTTGAAAAAGAGGTGGTATAATGCCAATAAATAATTTCAGGGAAGACGAGGATCTCAAGGAGAGCCTCAACCTATCATTAATAAAAAGGCTTTTATCCTATTTAAAGGCATACAAGGGACCAGTTGCCAGGACTTTGCTGCTCATGGCAGTAGCTATAGCCGTGGAACTGTCCAATCCCTATCTGCTGAAGATAGGGATAGACAAGTTCATAAAGGCCGGCGACTCGAGAAACCTGATGCTGCTGGGCGGAGCAATGATATTGATGAACGCTGCCGCTATGGTTTGCTCGCGGTTCAGGATACAGATAATGGGCAGGGTTTCCAACAGCATATTGCTGACGATCCGCCAGCAGTTGTATTCGCACATACAAAAGCTGTCGTTCTCGTTTTTCGATAACCGGCCGGCAGGCAAGATACTGGCGAGGATCATAGGTGATGTAAACTCGCTGAACGATCTGTTTACGAACTGTGTAACAAGCCTGGCGCCGGAGCTTGTCAAGATCACGCTGGTCGCGGTGATAATGCTGACCATGAATTTCAGGCTGGGCCTTGTCGCGCTGGCTGCGCTTCCGCTTTTGATAATCGTTATGTTTTTTATATCGACCGTATCGAGGAAACGCTGGCAGATCAACAGGAAAAAGAATTCAAATATGAATGCTTTCACGCATGAGGACTTTTCGGGAGTACGCGTCGTGCAAAGCTTTGCTGCGGAACCGGAGACATCCGGAATCTTTCTTAAGCTTTTGAACGAATGGCGCAGATCGTTCGTAAGGGCAGTTATGATGAACGACTTCTTCTGGCCGACAGTCGACATGTCCTGGGGCGTCGGAACCATACTGGTATTCTGGATGGGAGCCTCCCTTATACAGACAGGTTCCATAACACCAGGTCTGCTTGTGGCGTTTACGGGTTACGTCTCCATGTTCTGGCAGCCGATAATGAACATCAGTAACTTCTACAACCAGCTGGTGACTAACATGTCGGGAGCGGAGCGCATATTCGAGATTCTCGACATAGAGCCCGACATAAAGGACAGGACGGAAGCCAGGACAATGCCGAAAATCAAGGGTGACGTTTCATTCCGTAATGTGACCTTCGGTTATGACGAAGGGCAGAAGGTCCTGGACAACGTCAGCTTCGACGTAAAAGCCGGGCAGACGATAGCTCTCGTAGGTTCAACCGGAGCAGGCAAGACTACGATAGTCAACCTGATAAGCCGGTTCTACGAGGTCACTTCAGGCAGCGTGCTGATCGACGGCATAGATGTCGGCAACGTAACGCTCGAGAGCCTCAGGGGACAGGTAGGCCTAATGCCGCAGGATACCTTCCTGTTCTCGACAACTATTAAGGAGAATATCCGTTACGGCAAGCTCGACGCGACGGACGATGAGATCATAGCTGCAGCAAAAGCCGTATCGGCTCATGATTTCATTATGAAGTTCGAAAAGGGCTACGACACTGATGTAAATGAACGCGGAACCAGACTGTCGGCAGGGCAGAGGCAATTGATCGCCTTTGCAAGGACGCTTTTGGCAAACCCGCGCATACTAATACTGGACGAAGCGACGGCGAGTATCGATACCCATACCGAGAGGTTGGTCCAGCAAGGCATCAGGAAGCTGCTTGCGGGCAGGACTTCATTTGTAATAGCCCACAGGCTTTCGACCATCCGCAACGCCGACAGGATAATGGTGGTGGAAGACGGGGACATAGCGGAGTCCGGTACGCATGAGGAACTGATCAGGCTGCAGGGACAGTACTACAAGCTCTATACGTCGCAGTTCAAGTTCCTGAACGACGAGGAAGAAGCGGGATGATGAATTAAACCGACAACGGGGCTGTCCGGCGCTATATAAGTGCATTCACTCAACTACCGGACAGCCCCATTGTCATCATTTTGCTATGAACAGAAAAATTTCACAGCGTCACGCAGGAACACAGCACAACCAGTTGCAATTTTGTCATAGTATTCCGTAAAGCGCGGGTCGTCCACATACATCTGTGTCACGCCAAGATGAGCTTCCTTGCTGTAACCGTCCCAAAAATAGCATAGCCAGCGCTTATGCAGTTCGCAGGCTTTCTGAGCCAGTTCACTCGTCGGATCACCCTGCTCAAATGCTGCTTTAAGCGTTTCATTAACCACTTGCGTCAACCTTTCAATTTCAGCATACTGCTCTTTCGTCATTCCCTTTACTTTGGCGTTGGAACGGTCAACGGAGTCGTTTCCGTATTTGGCTCGTATTTCTTCACCATACTTAGCCTCGTTATCATCTACGAGCTTTTGCTTGAAACCCTCGAATTTTTCATTGTCTGACATTGTGTTTTCTCCTTTCATCGCTTTAATACTGTTTTCCACATTTTTTATGAGGACGTTTATCTGTTCCCTTCTGGAGCATAATGCCTCATAGTGGCTTTGCAGTGCGGCAAGGCCGTCAAAATCGCTGGAAGACAGTATATGTCCTATCTCTGATAGTTCAACGCCCAACTCCCGGTAGAACATGATTTGCTGTAAACGGTCTATCTCGGATTGTCCGTAAACGCGGTAGCCGTTCGAACTTATCCGTCGCGGTTTCAACAGACCGCATTCATCGTACCATCGTAGCGTCCGCGTACTAACGCCAGCCATCTTTGCCAGCTTATTTATGGTGTATTCCATTGGCATCCCTCCTGACATTTTGTATTATAGACGTTTACGCTACGTCAATGTCAAGGGTTTTTATCTCAACCTTTGTAAAATGAAAAGGTAACTTCTTGTTGCAATAGTAAATGTGCCATTTTGGACAGTTTGATCATTGACGTGCACTGGCGGAAGTGCTACTATACGAAAGTGGCTTTGTTAAAGCCTAGAAAAATTGCTTGTTTTATCTACTCGAGCCTTTAGGGGGATTTTTGGATGGTTATTCCGGCAGTCGGTACGCTGTTCGGGGCATCGATAATATTGTTCATATCTGCAGCAGCGGCTGCGTTGGTTTTCTCGCATTGGCAAAAACTCAGCAATACGGCGTCGAATATTCTTTGTATGGCAGCATCGGTTTCGGGGATATTTGCTTCGGTCCGACACCTGTTGTCCGGAGGGGAAAGACTCGCCATAATGTCGGTTGATACAACAGTTCCTGTTATTTCATTCAATTTGACATTCGACCGTCTGTCGGCATTTTTCATACTGGGGCTTTGCATACTGGTCTTCTGTGTTTCGATTTATTCCATAGGTTACGTATCACATTTTTATGGCAAGAGAAATGTAGGCCTGTTTCAGTTCCTTTTTTCAACCTTCATTCTTTCAATGTTTTTCGTCCTAACGTCCTCAAATGCGGTATTTTTCTATATAGCCTGGGAAGTCATGGCGCTTCTCTCCTATTACCTCGTCGTTTTTGAATCGGAACATACTGAAAAGCAAAAGGCCGGAATGATTTACATAATAATGACGCATATAGGCGCCGCGTTTTTGATGATTGCGTTTATGATGATGTACGCATATACGAAATCCTTCGAGCTGTCCGGCGACTCGTCCGCAATACCGCAGCCTGCGAGGAATATTATGTTTATACTGTTCCTTATCGGTTTCGGAGTGAAAGCCGGCGTCATACCGCTGCATATCTGGCTGCCTTACGCGCATCCGGCGGCGCCGGGAAACGTATCGGCTCTCATGTCGGGTATCATGATAAAGACCGCCGTATACGGGCTTTTGAGATTCGTGCTTGTATACCTGGGCGTCGATAATACATGGTGGGGCATGACGCTGCTGATACTTGGCATGGTTTCAGCCGTGCTGGGAGTAGCATATGCCTTTGTCGAGGTTAATATAAAAAAGCTGCTCGCATACAGCAGTATTGAAAATATAGGGATCATATTCATCGGTTTGGGCATAGCCTTCATAGCTTTCGCAAAAGGCAGCCAAACTATAGGCGCTCTGGCGCTCTGTGCCGCGCTGTTCCATACGCTCAACCACACGCTCTTCAAGGGCGGCCTGTTCCTTGGAGCGGGCTCTATACAGCATTCGACGCATACGCTCGAAATGGAACAGCTTGGCGGGCTGATCAAGAAAATGCCTGTAACGGCGGTGTTCATGCTTGGAGGCTCCCTCGCCATTTCTTCTGTTGTACCTTTCAACGGCTTCGCAAGCGAATGGCTGACACTGCAATCCATTTTCGGAACCATAGGGAAAGGACAGGCCGTACTGAATATAGCGGCGATCGTTGCGGTTGCAGCGCTTGCAATTGCAGGGGCGCTTGCTGCTGCAAGCTTTGTCAAGCTGTTCGGGATATCCTTCCTGGGACTTGGCAGAACGGAACATGCCGCCCATGCCAGGGAAGTAAGCCCCGTAATGTATACGGGAATGGGCTTGCTGATCGTACCCTGCCTGATATTGGGCGTTTTCCCTTCACTGTTCCTGAAGCTCACCGACGGGTTGGTCACGGAACTGGCAGGGAAGTCGATCGCCTGTCATTTGGAAGGATTGTTTATGCTGGCGGATTATCCGGCAGCCGCAACGGGAAACTCGATTTCTCCGCTTCAGATAATTGCCGCGCTCACGGCACTGCTGATATTGACATTCATAGTACTGAGGCTTGTTGGAGGAAAATATCTCGAAAGAAAATACGGCACCTGGGACTGCGGGTTTGAAGCGCTGAATTCCAGGATGCAGTATACCGCTACCGGCTTTTCCAAGCCGGTACAGATAGTTTTCCGAATATTGTTCAGGCCTTCCAGAGAGCTCAAGATAGGCGGGAATTATCAATACCATCCGGAAAGTATGGAATACACCACTTCGACTGAACCGATATTCGAAAAATATGTATACGCTCCGGTTGTAAAAATGATAACCGACCTTTCCAGAAGAATGAAGTTCGCCGTTCAGACGGGCAGCGTACACAGATATCTGATCTATATATTCGTTGCAGTCCTGGCGCTTATGCTCTATAACAGGATCGCATGAGGAGAAAATGAAATGAACAGCCTTATATACGGTATCCTGCAGTTGCTGATAATCATACTTGTCGCGCCTCTGGTGAACGGCGTCATAAAGAAGGTCAAGGCGTTTACACAGAAGAGGAAAGGCGCTCCGCTGCTTCAGATGTACTTCGACCTGTTCAAACTGATGAAAAAGAACTCGGTCGTCTCGGAAACGTCTTCCTGGATATTCAAGGCGACGCCTTACGTGGTTATTACGACCGCCCTCGGAGCAGGGCTGATGGTACCGGCTACTACTCTTGTTTCGCATGCCGGATTTACCGGCGATATAATACTGCTGGTCTATCTGCTGGCGCTGGGACGGTTTTTCATGATGCTTGCGGGGCTTGATACGGGCAGCACCTTCGGCGGTATGGGCAGCAGCAGGGAAGCGATGATATCCTCGCTCATGGAACCTTCCATAATGATAACGCTGTTCACAACCGGGCTTGTTGCAGGGACTACGTCCATCGGCGGAATAATGGCTGCCGTTAAGGGCATGACTGCTCCGATGGCCCAACCGGTTTTCGTAATGGTCTTCCTGGCGACGCTCATAATCATAATTGCCGAGACCTCCAGGATACCGGTGGACGATCCGTCCACACACCTCGAACTGACAATGGTGCATGAAGCAATGATCCTCGAGTATTCAGGCAGGCATCTGGCAATGATGGAGCTTGGCGCATCCATAAAGCAACTGGTCTTCATAACGCTGCTGGTCAATATATGCCTGCCGCTCGACCAACTGGTCACCTTTGCCGGAATCGGCGCCGTTGCGGTATCACTGCTGCTGTATGTCATAAAGGTGATAGCGGCGGCCGTATTGATTGCAGTTATTGAAGTTAACACCGTAAAGTTCAGGTTTTTCAGCGTGCCTAACCTTGCCGCGCTGTCCTTCATCCTGGCCTTTATCGGATTTTTGGAATACTTTGTGCTCTGGAGGTAATCGTGGAGAATTATAACCAGATTTTATCGGTATTGATACTGTTGACGTCCTTCATGCTGATGGCCAATAAAAGGATCAAATCGTATATCGGGACATTCAGGCTGCAATCTGCGCTTATAGCTCTGACGGCAGGAATCATGGGAATAAGGAGCGTCATTGCCGACGGAAGCTGCGACGTTTTGGTCGTATCGGTCATCATAGTAGCGCTGAAGGTCATCTATATCCCGAACCTTCTGCACAAGACGTTTTCTGGTGTCGAATACAAGGTGGAAAAGGATTTCTTCCTGAATATCCCGCTGCTTATCCTGATCTGCTGCGGCCTCGTGGTATTTTCATATTTCTCCGTTTCAAGAGTGGCCGGAAGCTCGGAGGGCATTATGAATGCCCAGGTGGTCAATTCGATTTCACTGGTACTGATCGGACTGTTCTTTATGATAAGCCGAAGAAAGGCAATAGGACAGATAGTCGGTTTCCTTGTTATCGAAAACGGAATATTCATAACTGCGCTGTTTTCGACCAACGGGATGCCTTTCATAGTCGATATAGGCGTATTCATAGATATTATCACTGCGGTTTTGATAATGGGAATAATCGTTTTCAAGATAAATGAGAAATTTGACTCTATAGATATCAATAAATTGAAGAATTTACGGGGTTGAGAAGATGGGGTTCCTGCTTTGGATAATACCGGTAGCGTCAGTGCCGGTTTTTGCAATAGTTAAAAACAGAAGGATACTGCATGCGGTCAGTTTGATAGTTTCAGCCTTGATGCTGCCTGCCGCCGCTTTCACGACAGCCGGAGTTCTGTCGGGAAAGACGCTCGAATACAGTTGGTTGGGCGGTATTTTCTATTTGGATGCCCTGAGCGTTATCATACTTGATATAGTACTGATAATCGGCTTTTTTGCCGCCGTTTTTTCCATCGGTTATGTGGAGGAGGAGCTCAAACACGGCAAAATTGCGGCGGTAAAAGTAAACCTGTATTACATGCTGATGTACATATTCATGTTCACAATGGTCCTTGCCTTGAGCGTCAGAAACATGGGCGTCATGTGGATCGCAATAGAGGCTACGACTCTTGCTTCTGCGTTCCTCGTCGGTTTTTACAACGACAAGCAGGCGATCGAAGCTACATGGAAGTATGTAATCATCTGTTCCGTGGGTATTGCCATAGCAATGCTCGGCATAATTTTCCTGCACATGTCGTCCTCAGGTTCTATAGAGGGCTCACAGCTCCTGAATTGGACCGCTCTTTACGGCAATGCCGGAAAACTGAACGGGCCTGTGCTGCGTCTCGCGTTCATATTCATACTTATAGGCTTCGGTACAAAGGCAGGCCTTGCGCCGATGCATACCTGGCTGCCCGACGCTCACAGCCAGGCTCCGTCTCCTATAAGCGCGCTGCTGTCGGGCGTGCTGCTGAACAGCGCTATGTATGCTATCATCAGAACGGTTTCCATAGTGAACAGGAATCAGGGGAGCAGCCTGTTTACCGGAAGGATACTGATCGCTGCGGGTATTCTCTCGATAGTGACGGCAGCCATATTCATCCTTACGCAGAAGGATTACAAGAGACTCCTCGCATATTCGAGCATAGAACATATGGGCATCATCGCGGTTGCAATAGGTTTGTTCACGCCGGCGGCGGTTTTCGGGGCGCTGTTCCATATGATTAATCATTCATTTACGAAATCGATGCTGTTCCTGTCTTCAGGCAGCATATTACAAAAATACGGCACGCGCGAGATATCAAAGGTCAAAGGCCTCCTGAGGGCTTTGCCGGTCACCGGAACGGTGATGTTCCTGGGGCTGTTTGCAATCGCGGGAACGCCGCCGTTCAGCGTATTTGCCAGCGAATTCAATATCTTAGCGGCGATATTCGAGGAAAGACGTTACCTGCTCGGCTCGGTTTTAGCTGTTCTTTTTGCCGTTATATTTGCGGGTATCGCATCCGTCCTGTTCAGAATGTTCTGGAGGAAGGACGGCGAAGCCGGCGCCATCGAAGAAACGGCTGCCGCCCGAGAAGCGGTTGCTGCCACGGAATCTACTGCGGCGGCGGAATCTCCGCGTGAGACCAACATTGCCGGAGCTGCCGTTATCGTCACGCTTCTGGCTGCGACACTGACGATGGGGCTCTATATGCCGGCAGCGTTGAGGGAGCTGCTTGAGAATGCCCGGCGGATCATTATCGGAGGATGAAATGATGATTGATGACGATATAAAAAAATTGACTGATGAATTCACGGAATATATTTATAATCGGACTTCACCCGACAAAAAAGAAAGCTGCCTGGAAGCCGACCCTCAGCATATTAGCGGGATATGTACCTACATCAACCGGGACATGGGGTATCAGCTGGTCTCCATGTTCGGATCTGATGAGAGGAAGCTTGAAGCAGGGAAATTCGTCATTTACTACGTGTTCGCGAACAGGGCTGAAGGACGGCTGCTGACGGTGAAAACTCTGCATGGCGAAGAAAATATGTCTTTCCATTCAATCTGTTCTACCGTTCATGCGGCAGCCCTGTACGAAAGGGAGATACAGGATATGTACGGACTGACGCCCCAGGATCACCCTGATCCGAGAAGGCTGGTGTTCCACAGCAACTGGCCCGAGGGCAGCTACCCGCTGAGGAAGGATTTCGACGGCAAAAGCAAACCGGAAAAGGCCAATGTGGGGATACAGTTCAAAAGAGTCGAAGGAGAAGGAGTATACGAGATACCCGTAGGGCCTGTCCACGCAGGCATTATTGAACCAGGCCACTTCCGTTTCAGCGTTGCGGGCGAGCCCATAATCAACCTGGAGGCGCAGCTGTATTTCGTTCACAAGGGTATTGAAAAAATGTGCGAAGGCGAAACGATAGAAAAATGCCTTTTCATTTCGGAACGCATTTCAGGGGACGAGACAATTGCCAACTCTCTGGCTTATTGCCAGGCGATCGAACAAATGGCCGGGATCGAAGTTCCGGCGCGTGCAAGATATACAAGGGTAGTCTTTGCGGAGCTTGAAAGGCTGACGAGCCACCTCGGAGATCTGGCGGGTATTTGCCTGGATACCGCCTACGGGTTTGCGGCCTTCCAATTCAGGATGCTACGCGGATGGAGCTATCAAATAGCGGATCAGCTTTGCGGGATGAGGTTCCTGCGGAATGTCAACAAACCGGGCGGCGTAAGGAAAGAGTTCATAGCGGGCAGAGAAGCAAGGGTTTTGGAGCTTTTGGACAGGATAAAGGCCGAAATTAAAGATACGATCGATATCATCAATGCCAACAGCCTGTTTATCGACAGGGTAGAAAATACAGGCGTGCTTTCAACTGAGGCGGCGCAGGACCTCAATATCGTTGGTCCGGCAGGCAGAGCCTCGGGCGTGCGTCATGACATACGAAAGAGCTTCCCTTATGCCGCTTACGGCGAGTTGGATTTCACGGTACCTGAACATAAAAATGGCGATGTGAACTGCAGGATGAATGTAAAGCTGGAAGAATGCCTGGAATCGATAGACCTTATCGGCAAAGCGATAAATGGCATGCCCCAGGGCAGGCTGTACGAGAACTTGCCCGATATAAAGCCATACAGCCATGCCTTCGGTATAACTGAAGCGCCCAGAGGCGAGAATGTTCATTTTGTAATGATGGGCGAAGCCGGCAGGCTATTCAGGTACAAGATCAGGACGCCGTCTTTCTGCAACTGGCCGGCTGTGTGCCTC
The DNA here is from genome assembly GCA_023439545.1 of Bacillota bacterium. Taxonomy (GTDB): domain Bacteria; phylum Bacillota; class Clostridia; order Acetivibrionales; family DTU013; genus JAEYOM01. The sequence continues at coordinate 121,033 of JAEXNT010000030.1, read as the reverse complement.
GCAGTGAGAGGCAACATCGTGCCTGATTTCCCATTGATAAATAAGAGCTTTAACCTGTCATATGCAGGCAATGACCTGTAAAATCGGAGGCAGTGATGTTTAAAACGGTAGAAAAACTGATAAAGTACCCCAGGCTTACGCAGGAGTATCCCAAAAAGGCGCTGGATCCAAGCTTGTTCGTGGGAAGGCCGGAAATCGACCGGGATAAATGCAGCGGCTGCGGTGAGTGTATCGGACGCTGTCCGTCCGGAGCGATTGATAGCGGCACTGGATCGGATAAAATAACGATCGGTTATGACAGATGCATTTTCTGCGCGCTATGCGAAGAGATATGTCCCGTGAACGCAGTCAGGATGACACATGCTTTCGAACTAGCCCGGAAGGAGAGGAACTCTCTTGATAGCGCTGCAATCATAGTTGATGGCGGCAGCGCCGCGGCAATTCCTGAAAAAGAACTGGAAACGCGGCTGAAAAAACGCATCGCAAAACTTTTCGGGCGCAGCCTGCAGATAAGGGAAGTGGACGCGGGCTCCTGCAATGGCTGCGACTACGAAATTAACGCGCTTAATAATCCTTTCAACGACATAGAAAGACTGGGCATTCATTTTGTCGCGTCGCCGAGACACGCCGACATGCTGCTTGTGACGGGACCGGTATCGCGCAACATGGAGGAAGCGCTTATCAAGACCTATAACGCAGCTCCGGATCCGAAACTGGTCGTAGCGACCGGCGCATGCGCCTGCAGCGGAGGGATATTCAAGGATTGCTATGCGGCAGGCAGGGGGATCGACTCCGTCATCCCAGTGGACGTTTACATACCGGGCTGCCCGCCAAGGCCGCAGGCAATTCTTTACGGCATATTAACGGCGCTCGACAGGATAAAGTAATTTTAAGTCATCGGATGCGGATGAGCAGGGGCGTGACTTCAAGCTCACTGCCTCAGCGGCATCGGTGGTCCTTTAGGCTTCATTCAGAAGCTTTCGAGTGTATTCAACAGCAGTTTTCGAGCGTATTCAGCAGCAGCTTTCGAACGCCTCGTTCAGTAGCTCAAGGCTTTCAAGCACCTGGGCTCTTTTACCCTCAGGTATGCGATTCAATATATCCGTAAATTTGCGTTCCATACCGGCTTCTATTTCCTTGAAAACTGTTTTGCCGTTTTCTGTAAGTTCGATCGTGACATACCTTCTGTCCTTCGAATCCAACTCGCGTATTACATAGCCGCTGTTAACGAGATTGTTCACGGTGCGGCTCATAGTGCTGCTATCCAGGTTCAGCATTCCGGCAAGCTCCGCCAGAGAGATACTGCCGGTACGTCCTATTTCGACTACTGCGTGGCACTGAGCCAATGTGACCTTGCAGCAGCTCATTTCACTGTCGTTGAGAAGGCCCATTTTTATTTCAAGTCTGCGGATCCCTTCACGTAAACGTATTTGTTCATTGTTATCGATCAATTTATTTTCCTCCGTATTTCTCTAGTTGTTTTACCGGTTCGGCTACAAAGACGACAAACCGTTCTTGCCAACTGCCTTTCCGGATGCCCGTCTATCATGCGCTCACGAACAGCAGCTCGCCGTTCATGCATTCACGTATAGCAGCCGTCTTTCATGCGCTTACGTGCAGCAGCCGCCTTCCGATGAATCGGAACAGCCGCACTCGGGTTCGGCGCCTTTGAGCATTCCGCTTATAATGGCGGCTGCACAGCCTACGCCAGGTTTTACACTCAAAGCTGAAAACGGGCAATTCATCGAACAGGCGCCGCATTCCATACACGCGTCTCTGTCGTTTATGATTGCCTTCCGTTCAACAATTGTAAATATGCCATGCGGGCATACCTCGGCGCATTTTCCGCAACCTGTGCATTTTTCAGCATCAAGTTCAAGCGTGGCAACATTTCTAAGGTATTTATGTTTCATAAAGCTCGCTCCTCAACTCAAAAGTTTCAGTACCATATCCAATATGATCAGTAACAGTCCCAATGCCATAGATATGAGTATTGGCGGCAGAGAGAGCTGCATTTCGCGTTTTACTCCCGAAAACGAGGTGTAAGTGGAGCAGCCTGTAAAATTCAGTGCCAGATATGCCGAGACAGCCGGGAAAACCAGTATATAGCCTATTGAAAGCAGCAAGCCGAAGGAGGGTAACCCGGGGAAGCCGTTGAGGAACAATACACTCATGGTCCATGCCATTCCAAGGAGCCAGCCCTTGAAGGAAAATGCCCTGCCGGGTATGAAAGGCAATAGTACCGGCGTAAGGAACGCTCCTGTGAATATGGCCCCTGCAAGCGCATACAGGTCCGGCGCGCCGAAATGGCCGATACCCGCCATGTTCAGTATGAACAGTATTCCAAGAATTATCAGGAAGGGTTTGATAGCACCGATCAGTTCATTCGGAGTCAATACCAGACGGTCAATAATGTTGAACCTCACTGTTCTCATAGCGGCGTCAGCTTTCATGCCATTCCCTATATAGTCCTTTATATCGGCAGCCCTGACGGGACCGTAATTCACACTGAACCCTGTCTGCTTCGTTACCGTGAAGGCCGACACTCCCGACGCTCCAAGCTGCGGAAGTATAATATCGCGATGTGTGACTATGGAATCGAGTGCGACCTTGCGGATCCTGCCGATGAGCTCATCTGTACCGAAGGCGCCTTTGCCCGCGGCGCACCATACGTTGATACCTTTTGTATCGAGTACGAGTATCCATGCGTTGAGCCCTCCAAGCTCCATACGGAGGCTGTCGAAAGTCATCTTGTAGTTGGCGGTGACGAGAACGGGAGATGAAGAGTCAGGTTCGCCGACGCAGTATATTCCTGGTTCAATCCTGTAATTGTCGCGTCCGAAGCCGAACCGCATCCTGACCGAACCCCATACATCAGAAGGCAGCAGTTTCGTAGAGACCCTCTGTACCGGTCCGGCAGACGTGGTTATCATAGCCGTCACCCACGTGGCATCCGGAGAATATTTCATACCGATTTTATAGGATGGGCAGCAGCACGAACCCGAAGCAGAGGGGACTTTCAGGCGTACCTTAAGCGGTGCTGCATCTGTTTTTTTCAAATCGTAGGCTTTCATAAAAATCACCCCGCATAAATATAGCTATATTTGTATTATATAGCCTCAGCACAACAATTGCAATCAGAAATAGTTGCAATATGCAAATAAAATTTCGGGTAAACAAGCCTTCCCAAATTGATACATGTTTTAGAAAAGCGTATTATGGTAATAGTAAAACTGCAAACAGCCGGATATTTAGAAAGGAAAACTTAAAGCGTATGAATGGTTTTGTCTTTGTTGTTGCTGCTATAAGCGTAGTATTTGCGGTCGCTGCGATTTTTCTGGGAAGGCTGAAGAAGCGCTGGCCGAAGTATATACCGGCGATTTTGGCGGGTGCGGCGGCAGTAGCCTCGATGATCAAGGCGTATCGCTTCTCCGAGGGTTTCGAGGCGCTGGGGTATTTCATAATGATGCTGCTTGCGCTGATAGTCTTTGCAGTGGCATTGGTCATCGCTGTCATAATCGAGATAAACGGAAAAAGAAAAAGGCGCGCTGCCAGCGGTCCTGATAAAACTTCCGACTGAAAGCAAAGAGCAATGTGATAGTGCAAATAAGCCTGCCCGTGCTTGAAGTATGCTCCGGGAATGTGTAATATGGTAATAGTAAAATTTTACTGCGGCAGCGATATCTATTCCGGAGGTGCGATATGGAACGTCCTGACAGGAAAAGGTTTATGGACAAAAGTGTAAAAACACTTGAAGGTATACTGGACTTGCTCGACAAGCTTCCCGGGCTGAAACTGGGCGAGCTTGAGCATGACAGGACCGCATTGGTGATTATCGATATGATAAACGGATTCGCGAGGGAGGGCGCGCTGAAAAGTGCGAGAGTTGAGGCGCTGATCCCGAAAATTGCGGAGTTGTCCGAAGAATGCTGCAAAAGAGGCATTGTCAGACTCATGTTCGCCGACAACCATACAACCGCCTCGCCCGAATTCGGAGCGTACCCCGTCCACTGTCTGAAAGGGACGACTGAAAGCGAGCCTGTCGACGAGCTTAAATCGCCAGGAGGTTACCTGCTGATACCCAAGAATTCAACTAACGGCTTTCTTGAAGACGATTTTATGAAATGGCTTAAGGACAACGGCAGGATAAAGAATTTCATTATTACCGGCGACTGTACCGATATATGCATTCAGCAGTTCGCAGTGACGCTGAAAACCTGGTTCAACAGGCGGGATGAGACGTCGCGCGTCATTGTTCCGTTAGACGCTGTGGATACGTTCGATCTTGGACTGCATGACGGAGACCTGCTGAACGCTGTAGCTCTTTTCAGCATGGCGGGGAATGGCGTAGAACTTGTTTCAGGCATTGAAATATAATGCCGATTTGAAGACTATATGGCAGAGCAGAAGAAAAGGCAAGCCAGAAAAATCAGACGTAAAAGGGCAGACGGAAAAAGCAGACGTAAAAGGGCAGACGGAAAAGAGGGGTTAGAACTTGGATAAGCAGAACATGACGATGCTCACGGATTTTTATGAAATAACGATGGCGAACGGCTACCTTCAGAATGGACTTAAGGATATGGTCGCGTATTTTGATATGTTTTTCAGAAGGGTTCCCGACAGCGGCGGTTTCGCCATTATGGCCGGAGTGGAGCAATTCGTGGAATACCTGAAGAATCTTGCTTTTACAAAAAGCGATATAGACTATCTCAGAAGCAGGAAACAGTTCTCTGAAGAATTTCTAGACTATCTTGATCATTTCAGGTTTTCCTGCGATGTATGGGCCGTTCCGGAGGGCACTCCGATTTTCCCCGGAGAGCCGGTCGTGACCGTAAGAGGACCCGTCATAGAGGCGCAATTCATAGAAACCATGCTTTTGCTTTCGATAAACCACCAAAGCCTGATTGCCACGAAGTCAAACAGGATAGTGCGGGCGGCGGATGGCAGGGCTGTCATGGAATTCGGTTCGAGACGCGCACAGGGATGCGACGGTGCGATATACGGCGCACGGGCAGCGTACATAGGGGGATGCGTTGGAACAGCTTGTACGATAGCAGATCGCGATTACGGCGTAAAGGCATTGGGCACCATGGCGCACAGCTGGGTGCAGATATTTCCGACTGAGCTCGACGCCTTCAGGGCATATGCCCGGACATACCCTTCCGACTGCACACTGCTCGTCGACACCTACAATGTGCTGAAATCAGGGATCCCGAATGCAATAAGAGCGTTCAATGAGGAGGTAGTGCCAAGGGGCTTCAGGCCCAAGGGCGTCAGGATAGATAGCGGCGACATCACATATCTTTCGAAAAAAGCCAGGAAACTGCTCGATGAGGCAGGTTATGAGGATTGCGCCATAGTTGCGTCAAATTCTCTGGACGAATTCATCATACGAGACCTTCTGACACAGGGAGCAAGGGTGGATTCGTTCGGCGTAGGCGAAAGACTGATAACTTCCGAATCCGAGCCTGTTTTTGGAGGGGTCTACAAGCTGAGCGCGATTGAAGAGAACGGCCGTGTCATCCCGAAGATCAAGCTGAGCGAAAACGTGGGAAAGATAACGAACCCGGGTTACAAGCTGCTTTGGAGGCTAATTGATAAAGACACCGGAAAGGCTATTGCCGACGTTATAACGCTGAATGACGAGGTCATCGACGAATCCGTGCCGTACGAATTGTTCGATCCGGAATTTACGTGGAAGCGGAAGCTCGTTTCGAACTTTACTGCAAAAAGGCTTATGGTTCAGCTGTTTTCCAGCGGAAACTGCGTGTACCAAAGCCCAGCGCTGGATGACATAAAGAAATACTGCGGCGAGCAGGTCGACACGCTCTGGGACGAGGTAAAGCGGTTTGAAAACCCGCATAATTACTATGTCGATTTGTCGCAAAAGCTTTGGGACCTGAAAGAGAAACTGCTTCACGAGTATTCGATGAAGTAGGACCCTTTCCAAATCTCCTGGCTTGGGCTGGGCCGGTTGCGGATTGCTGGTTGGTCATGCTACATATTAGAAGTATTATGCCGTAAAGCTGCAAAATAATGGAGGGATGGTCTGAATGGGTAAAAAGGCGCTTTTGATAATCGATGTTCAGATGGCTATGTTTACAGGTGAAACGCATGTTTACAGGGACGAAGAGGTTTTGAACAATATCGCGGCTATGCTTGAAAAAGCCAGGACGGCTGGAATGCCTGTGATCTTTGTTCAGCACACGGTTCCGGGTGACGAAGAGTTTGAAAAAGGCAGCCCGGCCTGGCAGATTCACCCGGGGATAAAGCCTTTGGAGACCGAGGATGTTGTTGAAAAAAGCTACTGCGATTCTTTCAAGGATACGAAACTGGAATCGGTCCTTAAGGAAAAAGGCATAACCGATCTGATAATTGCAGGATTGCAGACTGAGTACTGTATCGATACGTCGGTCAGGAGAGCTTTCAGTGTGGGTTACAGGAATATACTTGTTTCGGACGCCCATACTACTTATGACAGTGAGGAATTGAAAGCCGATCAGATAATACGTCATCATAATAAAATCTGGAACGGCCGCTTTGCCAAACTGAAAACGACTGAAGAAATACTGCGGGAAGAATTTTGAACGAGGTGCGTAAATGAAATCGTACCGGAAGGAATTGTTTTTTAATATCCCGACCCGGAGAGCTTATGTCAACATAACGCCACAGGTTCAGAAATGCATAGACGAAAGCGGCGTCAGGGAGGGCATGGTCCTTGTCAATGCAATGAATATAACGGCCAGCGTATTCGTGAATGATGACGAAGCAGGCCTGCACAAGGACTTTGAGACCTGGCTGGAGAAGCTTGCGCCCGAAAAGCCCCACTCCCAATATAACCACAACGGTTTCGAGGATAATGCGGATGCGCACCTGAAGAGGCAGATCATGGGCCGGGAGGTAGTTGCGGCGATAACCGGAGGAAAGCTGGACTTCGGGACATGGGAGCAGATATTTTATGGGGAGTATGACGGAAAACGCAGAAAACATGTGCTTGTCAAGATTATAGGGGAATAGGATATTATCAGGTTGTATTATAGACCCGGGGGTGTTTTATGAAAGATAATACCGGTTCAAGAACGGATCCGAAACCGAACGCAAACGTAAGGATAGTCCGAGCCGATGAAATGGGAAAGCTTCTTGAGCTATACAGGCATCTGAATCCCGACGATCCGGACATATCGGGGAAAAAGGAGACGCAGAAGCTCTGGAAGGAGATACTTCAGGACCCGGGGCAATTTCTTTTTGTAATAGAAAAGGACGGTCTCCTGATTGCGTCATGTACCCTTGTCATCGTAAATAATCTGACAAGGGGAGGAAGACCGTACGCGCTCATAGAAAATGTCGTAACTCACAGTGGTTACAGGAAGCTGGGTTTTGGCAGGGCTGTCCTTGAAAAGGCCATAACGACTGCACGTGAGAACGGCTGTTATAAGGTCATGCTGATGACGGGCAGGAAGGATGAAGAAACGCTGAACTTCTATGAAAAGGTCGGCTTTGAACGCGGCATGAAGACCGGGTTTTGCATAAAGTTCAAGGATTGATCCGCGCCGGTCACTGCGATATTTTTCCATATTGACTTTTTTGTTAAAAAGCGGATATAATAACTGAAACAAGATTCATTGATATGGCAAATGTGATGATCGGGAAGAAGTAAAAATGTACGATCCCTACAGAGAGCTACCGGCGGGTGAGAGGAGCAGGGAGAAGCATTTTGAATACATTCCGTGAACAGAAACGCTGAAAAGCGTCTCCGGGAGCCTGCACCCGTTAAAGTGCTAGCGAATAACATACGTTCTCAATTTGGAGTGTATCCGTTCGCAATAAGGTTGATGCTGTGAAGCGTCGATAAACTGAGGTGGTAACACGGAGCATGGCTCTCGTCCTTTGTATAGCAGAGGACGGGAGTTTTTATTTTGTCCGGGGAGCGAGGCTCCATTTGACTTACTTGGATCTAATAATTTTATAAGAAGGAGTGGTTTTATGGTTCCGGTAGAAGAACAATTGAAGATCATAGCAAAGGGGGCGGAGGAGATTATCGACCGCGGGGAGCTCGAAGATAAGCTTAACAGAGCGCGGGAGTCGGGGAGACCTTTAGTCGTCAAACTAGGCCTGGATCCAAGCGCACCGGATATCCATCTGGGGCACACTGTCGTGCTGAGAAAGATTCGCCAATTTCAGGACCTCGGGCACAGGGCGGTCATAATCATAGGCGATTTCACAGGCATGATAGGCGACCCTACAGGCAAATCGAAGACAAGGAAACAGCTATCCCGCGGCGAGGTTGCCGAAAACGCCAAAACTTATGAAGAGCAGATATTCAAAATACTCCTGAGGGATAAGACAGAACTGCGGTTCAACAGCGAGTGGCTTTCCCGGCTTGGATTCGAGGATGTGATGAAGTTGGCTGCAAAAAGCACGGTCGCGCGGATGCTGGAGCGCGAAGAATTCCGAAAAAGATTCGAATCGAACGAGAGCATAGGCATACATGAGTTTTTCTACCCGTTGATGCAGGGCTACGATTCGGTAGAACTCCATGCCGACGTAGAGCTTGGGGGGACGGAGCAGCGGTTCAACATACTGATGGGGCGCAAGCTGCAGAAGGATTACGGACAGGAAAGCCAGGTCGCCCTGTTCATGCCCATACTCGAAGGCCTCGACGGCGTTGAGAAGATGAGTAAAAGTCTTGGCAACTATGTAGGGATAAATGAAGACCCTGACAGCATTTACGGCAAGCTGATGTCCATTCCCGACGGACTGATCATCAGGTACTTCAGGCTCGTTACGGACATACACCCCGATGAACTCGATGAAATGGAAAGACAGCTCGGCTCGGGTTCTGTGAATCCGCGTGACCTGAAGATGAGGCTGTCCCGGGAAGTCACCGCGCTGTACCATGGCAAAGAGAAGGCAAGACTTGCGGAAGAGCGGTTCAAGGCGTTATTTCAGAAGCATGAACTGCCTGATAACCCCTTGGAATTCACGCTGGACGGTTCGCTGATTGTTGACGGAAAGACAGACATCGTCAGTCTGCTGGTGCAGCTCGGTTTCGCATCAAGCAAGAGCGAAGCGCGCAGGCTGGTTTCACAGGGCGCTGTCAGGATCAACGGGGAAAAGGCGGCAGATTTTTTTGTTCCCGCAATGAAGACGGGCGATATAATTCAGGCTGGAAAATTGAAGTATGCAAAGCTGATATAGTGGAACGGAGGGACGGTTCTCTTGTTCCACCTAAAGTTTCGCTATTGGATTGAACATGATAATTTGTTATTCTATAGGTGACAGATACATGCCTGGCAAAGAAAGGGCTTTTGCGCAATGAAAATAAACAGGCTGCTTGAAATAACCATACTCCTGCTGAACAGAGGCTCGGTAACCGCAGGCGAGCTTGCTGAACGTTTTCAGGTGTCCACCCGCACCATCTACAGGGATATCGATGTGCTTTCCATCGCCGGGGTGCCGGTGTATACGAGCAAGGGCAACAACGGCGGCATACGCCTGCTTGAAAATTACGCCCTCAATAAAGCCATAATAAACGACCAGGAAATCGACAGCCTTGTTTTTGCGCTCAAAACGCTGCAATCGACAAGGCTGCCGCAGCTTGATTCCATGCTTGAGAAAATCGGAGCCGTGTTCAAGCACGATATGCGGTCGGATTGGGTCCATATAGAATTTTCGCCATGGGGCAGCGGCCCGAATGAGGATAACAAATTCCTGAATATCAAAGCCTCGATACTCAACAGCAATGTGATTTCATTCGAATATGTCAACTCGCAGGGAGGTAGAAGCAGCCGTTCCGTCGAGCCCATGCAGCTGGTTTACAAGGGACATGCCTGGTATTTGTCCGGTTATTGCCTCATGAAAAACGAATTCAGGACCTTCAGGATATCAAGGATAAAGAACCTTACGCTTACCGACAAAAAATTCGAAAGGCGTTTAGCCGTGAACAAGCCTGCCGCTCAGAATAACGGTACCCTTATGCCGGAAATGGATATAAGGCTTCGTTTCAAGCCTGAGGTACTGTACAGGGTCTATGACGACTATGGAGAAGAAATGATCTCCAGAAATGCCGATGGGACCTGCGAGGTGGCTTTTTCAATGCCGGCCGACGAATGGATCCTCTCCTATATATTGTCGTTCGGAAGCTCGGTGGAGGTTCTGGAACCCGCTGAATTGAAGGAGATAATCGGAGAAAGACTCAAGGCTGCGCTTAAAAATTACGAATAGCGCCAATATGACATAAAGGTGTCTGATTATTTGCTGTATACTCTTATATCATTTTACAAGGAGTGATTTGAATGATCGAGATCCCGGAAGCATTGACATTGGCAGAACAGATCAACACCACGGTCGCGGGTAAAACCATAACCAACGTAACGGCGGCGAGTTCACCGCACAAGTTTGCCTGGTATTACGGGGATCCACAAAAATATCACGAACTCCTGTCGGGCAAAAAAATTACGCATGCCAACGGCGTAGGATCTATGGTCGAGATATTTGCAGAAGATATCACCATCCTTTTGGGAGAGGGTGTTGCGCTCCGCTATCATCAGGAACAGGACGAACGTCCGCCGAAGCATCAGCTTTTGATCGAATTCGAGGATTCCACGGCATTGTCCGGGGTGGTGCAGATGTACGGCGGACTTATGTGCGCCCGCACCGGCGAATTGGATAATCAGTATTACAGTATAGCCAGGGAAAAAGCCTCACCGCTCACGGACGCTTTTGACGCAAAATATTTCGCAGACCTTATATCCGCAGAAGATGTAAAAAAGCTGAGCCTCAAAGCTTTCCTTGCGACAGAACAGAGGATACCCGGTCTTGGCAACGGCGTTTTGCAGGATATACTGTTTAAAGCCGGGCTACATCCGAAAGCAAAGGTAAGCTCTTTGACAGCTTCCGAAAAGGATAAACTTTTTACATCGATCAGGGAGACCCTTGCCGAAATGACCTTCAAAGGAGGCAGGGACACAGAGAAGGACCTGTTCGGGTGTTCCGGAGGGTATGTGACGTATCTGAGCAAAAATACCGCAGGCAAACCCTGTCCGGTATGCGGCGCCATAATCAAAAAGGAAAACTACATGGGCGGCAGCATTTATTGCTGCGAGGGCTGCCAGAAGCTGCCGTGATACTTTCAAAATCTGCCGTGATGCCCTCTTTTCCGTCGCTGAGGAAATATGGTAAAATGAATCGTATATAAAGGGGGTAGTTTTATGTCGTCATTCTTGAAGGAGTTCAGGGAGTTTGCTGTTAAGGGCAATGTCATGGACCTGGCCATAGGCGTCATTATAGGCGGTGCTTTCAGCAAGATCGTAACTTCTGTAGTAAATGATCTGGTAATGCCCGTAATAACACTGATCACAGGCCCGATAACTTTTGAAGACCTTTTTATTCAACTGGACGGGAAGGAAAAATGGGATACTTTAGCGCTTGCAAAGGAGCATTCTGCTCCCACCCTTAATTATGGCCTTTTTATAACCAATATAATCGATTTTCTTATAATTGCGCTCGTCATATTCATATTCATCAAACAGATAAACAGATTCAAAAAGAAACCCGAACCCGCGCCCGTCACAACGAAGGAGTGCCCCTACTGCAAAACGACGATCCACCTGGAAGCCGTCAAATGCCCAAATTGTACTGCAGATCTGAAGTGATCCGGACGTCCGGGACAGGGCTTTAACCAGTTATGCGATACTTGTATGATACCTTAGTGATATATACAGGATACCTGCCATCCCTTCGCGATATATGCAGAATACTCGGTCATTCTATCGAGATTGCCGGCCGTTCTGTTATAAAAACGGATCTGTGGGTAAAATATCATCGGAAGGGGGCATGATTATGGGTTTTTATGAACGGATCGCGCCGTATTATGATGAAATATTTCCCGCGGGGGAGGAACAGCTGGAGTTTATCAGGCATGCCGCAGGAAGGCCTCCCAAAAGGTTGCTGGATATAGCCTGCGGCTCGGGTACATATTCTGTCAGGCTGGCACAGGATGGGTACGAGGTATGGGCATGCGACGCCGACCACAAAATGGTCGAACTGGCCGGGAGAAAGGCTGCCAGTATAAATGTGCCGGTGAACGTTTTTATGTCCGACATGCTGCAGCTTGATCAAAAAATAGGCATCAAGTTCGATAGCGTGTTTTGCATAGGCAATTCCATCGTCCACCTCGGGAGCGCCGACCAGATAAGTAAAGCTGTGATGCAGATGAAAGGTCTGCTGAACGCCGACGGAACTCTCATATTGCAGATAATCAATTTTGACCGTATCCTTGAAAAGGGAATCACAAGTCTTCCGACTATTTCAAATACTGAAAAGAAGCTTGAATTTAAAAGAGCTTACAGCCTTGACGAAAGCTCGGGCCTGATCCATTTCGATACGATCCTTACGGTTGAGGAGAACGACCGGACAACAAAGCTGGAAAACAGGGTGGACCTGTACCCTCTAAGAGCCCGAAACCTGCAGAAAATATTGGACGGCGCAGGATTTCGGAGTATAAGCTTCTTCGGAGGGTTCAACAAAGAAACATATGAACCGGCCGGTTCCTTCATGCTGGTAGCTTTGGCCAAAGTCTAGCTTACGAGGACCATATACTTGAAAAGGGACAAGGTTACTGTCCCCCTGTCCCATTGAATGGACCGGTGGCCTCTCATCTGATCAGTCGAACGCTTTCGTCGAAGGTAGTCGTGAAAAGCGTATCCGAGTCTGAACTGTATACGTCCAGCCCGCCGTTAAAAATCAGCCTTTTGGCTATTATCCTGCCGTTTACCGTATGTGCGCCGTTGTTGAATATGACTGTGCCGTTAGGCGCATAAAATGTCCCGTTTACGACGGCGCTGGTATTGTTGATTGTGATATCTCCGTATTGCGAGTAAATGCAGATGGAGGATTCCTCTGCTGCGTCGTAGACGACGGAATTGTTGAATATTATATTGCTTGTAGCCATTATAGTTCCTATGCCGGAGAACTTATCGCAGTTGAAATTGATGTGGCCGTTTACGTAAATAGCCGAATCGAGGAATATGTCGCTGTTGAAATTCTGACTCGTATTGTAACAGGTCCCGGCGCTTTGCGCCAGCTGCCTTATTTCCTCTGAAAAATCGGGCATTTCCCTAAAATCGCTGTTTGGCAGCTTTTCTCCGATTGTAACCCGGTCGCCGTTCAGCGTTATTCTTCCGACGGTATCCAAAGCGCCGCTGATCTCTAGAGAATCATGGTTGCCGTTATATCGGAAACCGTTGTTGGAATGCACGCTGCCTATGATGTGAGTAGCCTGCCCGTTCGAATTTATGCAGAGCTCATCGTTCCTGCTGCCCGAGAAAACGGCATAGTCGAAGGCTCCCTTAAGATATCTCCCGCCCTTTTCCGCTGAGGCGTCCGCTTTGATATCCGCGCTGTTTATACCGAGTATCCTGGCAAGCGTATAATCCATATTTTGATTGGCTTCTACAGTAATCTGCCTGTTGCTGCCCGCAAATTGGACAGTTATGTCCGCGCTGCCGAAACCGTTCTGCTCCATATAATTTCTGGCGGTAGCGTCAGCGGCGGCTGTGTCGGGCAGGTCCTGTGCGGCAGCCAGCGCTGCAGAATCCACGGCATTTTGCATCTTGTTCTTTTCGAGACTTACCCTGCCGATATCCACTACGAGAGCACAGAAGCTTAAGATCGTGGACATCATTATTATTGTTATAACTGCGGTGCTGCCTTTCCTGCTTTTATAGTTCAAATACATGCGGGACACCCCCTTTACTATAATTTTATGGATTATTCTGGCTAAATGAAAGGTGCCCAGGTCACTTTAGAAATAGGGATTTAGTACTATTTTTAGTCCATATATTCAGGTATAATTACTTTGCGAAAGCGATCCGTATTTTAACCGACGTCGGATCGATGAGTAAAAGGAGAACTAAAATGATTGAAATAATCAAAGTAAAAAACGACAGTGAATTGGAACTTGCTCTTGATATCAGGCGCGAGGTATTCATCCTGGAACAGGGTGTGCCCGAAGAGCTTGAAATGGATGCTCTGGATAAGGACGCAATACATGTGCTGGCGTTGGTTAACGGAGAACCGGCAGGCTGCGGCAGGCTGCTTCTGCACGGAAAGTACGCCAAACTGGGAAGAGTCGCCGTAAAAAAGGCCATGCGCAGGACCGGGATCGGAAACGGTATCTGCCGGCTGCTTATGACACTCGCAGCCGAAAGAGGAGTGCAAGAGATCCATATAAACGCCCAATTATCGGCGGTGGATTTTTACACTCAGCTCGGCTTTGAAAAGGTCGGAGAAACTTTTATGGAAGCGGGTATCGAACACGTCAGGATGGAGAAGACGCTTTAGGCGTCAAGTATGCTGCCATCCGTCCCAATGGTCACTATATTCCAGGGTATCATTTTGCCGCTGTTTACGAGAGCGTTTCTTACTGAATTCGCGATACCGCCGCAGCACGGCACTTCCATGCGGAGTACAGTCACGCTTTTGATATTGTGATTTGCAATTATCGCAGCCAGTTTTTCCGAGTAATCGACTTCATCCAGCTTGGGGCAGCCGATCAGGGTTATCCTGTTTCTCATAAAGTCCTGATGGATATTTGCGTAGGCATATGCGGTGCAATCGGCGGCAATCAGCAAATGCGCATTTTCGAAATAAGGCGCTCCCACGGGTACGAGCTTGATCTGGCAAGGCCATTGGCCAAGCTGGGATTCGGCTCTTGCATATGTGCTGACGGCGTTGGCGCTATTATTTACCTTACCGCTGGAGCTTTCGGCTGTGTTCCTGCCGATAACGCGTGCGCGCGAGCCCGGACACCCGGAATGCATCGGAACAGCCTGGTTTGCGGGTTCAACTGTTGCCTTAACCTGTGCAGCTTCGGCTGCGGCTCCCTCCAAATGCTTTTTGACTGCTTCTTCATCATAAGCAACTGCCTCGCGGTCTTCGATTGTTATTGCCCCCGTAGGGCATTCCGGCAGGCAGTTACCGAGGCCGTCACAATAGGTATCAGATATCAGCTTCGCCTTTCCATCCACCAATTTCAGGGCGCCCTCGTGGCATGCGTTTATGCAAAGCCCGCACCCCGTGCATTTTTCTTCGTCTATGGTTATTATTTTCCTCTGCATTTTTTATTCCCCTTTCAAGTTAAATTACTTATATATCTGAATACTATCTTTCTCTCAATTTAAGCTTATTGTAATACAAAGCTGCGCACTTTTCGGTAACCAAGGTTACAAAGAAAATACGGCAGGTGTATGTATCATAAAATGAGTAGCTGCAGTTTCTTATGCTTTGATGCAGTTCGAACATGGCAACGGGTACCACAACCGCCCACACGGACGTGGACGGCGCCGGACGTGAAGCATGGATGCTGAATGTCCCGCGCCCATGTTCTAACAAATCAAAGTATTAGAAACTGCGCACGAAATGATTTGGTACACTAACCTGCCGTATTGACAATTAGTCTACACTATTACGTCCGTGCCGCTTTTGCCGATATCGCCCTGTGCCTCGGTGGGCTTGATGCATTCGAGCGCGGGACCCTCTATGATGTCGCCCTTATAAGTGAATCTCGAGCCGTGGCACGGGCAGTCCCATGACAGCTCTGCGGAATTCCACTTCAGTTCGCAGCCTATATGGGTGCAGGTGGTGCTTACAAAATGCAGTTCGCCGTCCATATCCCGGTACATACCGACCTTGTAGCCGCCTACCTCTGATATAAAGGCATCGCCCTTCTCAATGTCTTTTGTACCTTCGGGGATATTCAGCTTGCCCTGGATATAATTCTTGGCTACGTCGGTGTTTTCTGCTATGAAGTTTTTTGCCGATGCGGCCGGAGTGAACCTTGATGGGCTGTACACATCCTCCCACGGGCTTTCGTCCTTCAGTATCAGATCCGAGATGATCATTGCCGCGGCTGTTCCGTTGCTGATGCCCCATTTTTGAAAGCCTGTGGCGACATATATCCTGTTTTTTCCCGAAGTCATATGCCCGACCATCGGTATTTCATCCATCGACGTATAGTCCTGAGCCGACCATCGGTAGGGTATATCTGTTATATTGTAGTTTGCCTGTGCAAAATCTTTACAGATATTATAAAATTGCTTCGTATCTCCTCCATGCCCGGTTTTGTGCTTCTCTCCGCCTATCAGCAGCAGGTCGCCTTCCTTGCAGAAATGGGCGCGCAGCGTGCGTGAGGGGTCTTCCGCGTTGATATACATGCCCTCGGGAAGCTTATCGGCTATGTGTACGCCCAGCAGGTAGGTGCGTTCAGGGTATATCCTTGTAAAATAAAGACCCGGTCTATCATAAAAAGGATAACGGGTCGCTTGTACTATACTTTTGGCACGTATCCTTTTACCGCTGTCCGTAATTGCCGTATGGAAGTCCTTGCCCTCTTCTATGTCTACGACGCGGGTATTTTCGTATATGCGGCAATCCTCGTCTTCGATGATCGAAGCAAGCGCAAGCAGGTATTTGCGGGGATGGAAGCAAGCCTGATCTGAAAACTTTTCGAGGCATTTTACCTTGAATGGGAGCTCGTGTTCCTCGGTAAATTCTGCGGGCAGACCAAGCTTTAAAGCTGTTTTTACCTCGTCTTCCAGCTTCTGCACATACTTCTCATCCTCCGTAAATACATATGCCGGCGCTCTTCTGAAGTCACATTCTATATTGTTTTCATTGATGATCTTCTCCACGAGGGCAATTGCCTCCTGGTTGGCGTCTGCGTACTGGCGGGCTTTTTCTTCGCCGACGGCGTTGACCATTTTATAGTATTTGAGCGAATGCTGGGAAGTAATTTTGGCAGTCGTGTGTCCTGTTCCGCCTTTGACGATTTTATTGGAGTCGATTACAGCTACCCTTACACCTGCTTTTTTGAGTAAATATGCCGTGGTTATCCCGGTAATTCCCCCTCCGATGATAGCGACGTCTACATCCAGGTCCTCCTCCACCCTGGGGTAATCGGTATCCTGTGTCGATGCTATCCACAGCGAAACCGGCACATCAGTGAGTCCTGTTTTATCATGTGTATCCATATCAATCCTCCGATATTTTCTTTCATTATCATCTTTTAAATTATGATGTTAATATGATTTGCCAAAAATATCGTTTAATACAATCGAAAAACCACAGCCGCGTCGAGCGTCTGTGGTTTATTAGAAGGACTTATTCGGATGAAAAGCCTCCGCTGAAAAGCCTCCGCTGAAAAGCCTCCGCTGAAAAGGTTCAGCTTGTGGCCCTGTCATCCCATTCCGTTCGTATTGCCGGGATCGGTCATGTTGTTGAAATCTGCGCTATCTATTTCCCTCTTAATGGAATTTATCGCTCCGAATACATAGACGAACGAAATAATGTAAAACAGCAGCCATTTGAAGAGGAACTGAGGCAGTGCCAGATCCAGTACGGCGCCCAGAATAAGCGGAAGCGTCATGGAATAAACGCTTATCTTGAATATACTGCGATAAGTTAGCCTTGTATTTCTTGCGGAATTTATGATCATCCCGAAAAGGCTTACTATCAGTGCTGTGATGAATTTACCGCAGACAATGAATATTCCAACGAAAACGATTGCTATATTGACGAACGGCTTGATCAAGGGCAATGATTGCTGAATCATCTGGCGGTTTATTACCATTCCCTTAAACTGGCTCAGATCCGTTACGCTTTTATTTACGTAGCTCTTTGAGATTATTTTGTCGCTTGTGATCAGTATTGCTGAATCATACCCGTCAAGTATCTTTTCATCCACATTCGGCGAAGTATCGATAATGATCGGAGTTGTACCATCGTCAATAATGATCGGCATTTTGCCGTTTACTTCGAGTTTGCCGTCGGCAAGCTGAAAATCGGGAATTTTACCGGATATCCCCGTAATGATATCATCGATGATTTTGCCGCTCTGTATGCCGGCTTGTACTGAAACTATAACAGCGATAAACATAGTTATTAGAAGCAGATAAACTACCGCTTTGCTTGTGCTCTGCCGCAGGAAATATCTGTACTTGTCGAAGCTTGTTATACTGTAGTATAAACGACTGAAAAACCCCAGATTTGATTCGTCCATAAAGTCCTCCCGATTATTTTTCCCTGATTATTATACTATTTTGATACGTGCGTATCAACCGAAGTGTCTGCCAGAAACCGAACCGTATAATAACAGATTGAAATCCGATATATTTGAAACCTTATATAATGATATACTATATAGGAGTTTATTGCTATATAAAAGGAAATAATGGGAGGAGCAAATGTCAAAGCTTCATTTAATAGCCACTTCAGCATTCGGTATCGAAGCGGTGGTCGGAAGGGAATTGAATTGGCTGGGTTACAGCGATCAGCAGATTGAAAACGGCAAGGTTACTTTTGCGGGTGATGAGGAGGCCATATGCAGGTCGAATCTGTGGCTCCGCTGCGCGGACCGTGTATTGATCAAAATGGGAGAATTCAAGGCGCTCACCTTTGACGAGCTTTTCGAAGGAACAAAGGCGCTGCCCTGGGATGATTGGCTGCCGGAAAATGCGGAATTTCCCGTCGAAGGCAAATCGGTGGATTCAAAGCTCACGAGCGTGCCGGATTGCCAGGCTATCGTCAAAAAGGCGGTTGTGGAGAAGCTGAAGCAAAAATACAAAAAGGAGTGGTTTGAGGAAACCGGACCGCTTTACAAAATAGAAGTAAGCCTGCTCAAGGATATGGCAGTGCTTACAATAGACACAACAGGCCCGGGGCTGCACAAACGAGGTTACAGGAAGCTTGTGACAGGCGCGCCTCTTAAGGAGACACTCGCTGCGGCCATGCTCATGATTAGCAGGTGGAAGCCGGACCGTGCGCTTATCGATCCGTTCTGCGGCTCCGGGACCATACCTGTCGAAGCTGCCTTGATAGCTCGAAATATGGCGCCCGGAACGAGGCGCAGCTTTACTGCCGAAGCCTGGAGCCAGACTCCTGCCGGCCTTTGGGCCAAAGCAAGGGAAGAAGCAGCCGATAAGGTAAACAGATCGACTGAACTGAGGATACACGGTTCGGACATAGACGACGAGGTAATAGGTCTTGCGCGTTACCACGCGGCGCAGGCCGGGGTAGCGGAGGACATACATTTGCAGCGGCTTCCGGTTTCCGAGATCAGTTCGAAATACAAATACGGGTTCATTATCTGCAACCCGCCGTATGGAGAACGACTTGGGGAATTGCCCGAGGTAGAGCGTTTGTACAGGGATCTCGGAACGGTTTTCAAACGTTTCGACACATGGTCCTTTTACGTCATCACATCCCACCAGCGGTTCGAGCAGCTGGTCGGAAGAAGGGCTGACAAGAAACGCAAGCTGTACAACGGCCGCATAATGTGTAACTACTATCAGTTCTTCGGGCCCCCTCCCAGGTTGCATGGGCGAGCAGATGACGGAGTCATCGACCAGCCCCGGATGCATGGGCGAGCAGATGACGGAGTTATCGACCAGCCCCGGATGCATGGGCGAGCAGATGACGGAGTCATCGACCAGCCCCGGATGCATGCCGCTGATGAGCCTGCGGAGTGAATAGACCGTTATGCTACGGGAAACGGCAGACACAAAAAAATTGACGAATATAATGCCGTATATTAATATAATTATATTGAACTATGGCAGTATTTTGAAGAATGGCAGGAAGGATAGTTCGTATGCTTTTGAAGGTCAGAAAATCGAAAACACACGGTAGTGTCGTCATACCGGGCTCCAAATCCCATACCATAAGGGCTCTGTTCATTGCGAGCCTCGCAGGAGGCCGTTCGGTAATAAAAGACCCATTGGTATCCAAGGATGCATATTCCGCAGTATCAGTATGCCGCGCATTCGGCGCCAGATTCGAAAATGCAGGGAGCAGTTATATAGTCGAAGGCTTCGGCGGCATTCCGTCAGTTCCTGAAAATATAGTGGACGTAGGCAATTCCGGCACAACTCTGCGATTTGCAATGATGACTGCCGGTTTGACCGACGGTTGCACAGTTTTTACCGGAGACTATCAAATCAGGAGAAGGCCTCTGGGTTCGTTGATACATGCTATGAATGAGCTTGGGGCGGAAGTGTTTTCAACACGCGGAAACGATATGGCTCCTGTTGTTGTAAAAGGCATGCTCAAGGGCGGAAAGGCGGAACTGGACGCCGTAACGTCACAATACCTGTCCTCGGTTTTGATAAATGCGCCTGTTATCGAGCGTGATACCGAGATTACAATAACCAGGCTCAACGAGGCGCCCTATGCAGAAATGACCCTGTGGTGGCTGGACAATCAGGGCATCAGGTATGAGAACGACAATTTCAGAAAGATACTTATAAAAGGCGGCCAAAAATATAAAGCATTCGATATGCGAATCCCCGGGGACTTTTCGTCGGCTACCTTTTTCATGGTCCTGGCGGCGGTATCGGGAGGGGAATTTTTGCTTAAAAACCTTGACATGACCGATCCTCAGGGCGACAAGAAAGTACTTGACTACCTGCAGGAAATGGGAGCCGACGTCAGGCATACGGAAGAAGGAATAATAATAAAGGGCAGCAAGCTTAAGGGAATAGAAATAGATCTCAATTCCACGCCTGACGCTCTGCCGGCAATGGCTGTGGCAGGCTGTTTCGCAGAAGGGGAGACGAGACTCGTCAATGTTCCTCAGGCAAGGATGAAGGAAACCGACAGGATTTCAGTGATGTGCACCGAACTCAGGAAAATGGGAGCTGATATAAAGGAACTCGAGGACGGACTCGTAATCAGGCACAGCAAGCTGAAGGGCTGCAGGGTTAGCGGGCATGACGATCACAGGATAGTGATGGCTTTGGCGGTAGCCGGGCTTAACATAAGGGGAGAGACGGTAATCGAGACAGCCGAGGCCGTCAATGTAACATTCCCGCAATTCCCGGAAATTATAAGGGAGTGCGGCGGAGACATTCAGCTGGTCACGGAGGTTACCGACAAGAAAACGTATAAAGTTGAGCAAGAGCCGGAGAACCGGGAATAATACCCGGATATCACGCATTAATACCCGGACATAGCGGAATAACACCCGGATATCACGCATTAACACCCGGACATAACGGAATAATACCCGGACACCCGGGTCATGGAGGATAAAATGTTAGGAAACTCATTCGGAAGAATGTTTAGAATAACCACCTGCGGAGAATCATATTCCGGAGGTTTCAGGAAAAGCGCCGGAATACCGGAGGAGCTGTACGGCGGCCAGATGGTAATTGTTGACGGCGTCCCGCCGGGAGTAAAAATAACGGCGGAAGCTATAGAGGCCGAGTTGGACAAGCGCAG
This sequence comes from Bacillota bacterium, assembly GCA_023439545.1. Classification (GTDB taxonomy): domain Bacteria; phylum Bacillota; class Clostridia; order Acetivibrionales; family DTU013; genus JAEYOM01. The sequence continues at coordinate 99,757 of JAEXNT010000030.1, read as the reverse complement.
GCCCGGACTATCGAAACTCAGCACACCGAGGAAGGAAAAAGATCGGGTATTTATTTACTCGGGCGTAATGGAAAATGACCTTTCTACGGGCGCTCCGATTGGCATGATAATCCCGAGCAGCGATATCAGCGACACACATATACAACAGCACAGGCAGAACAGGGAACTTGTAAGGCCCGGACAGGCTTCCTTCACTTACTATGCAAAGTACGGCCGCTGTTATGACTGGGCAGGCGCCGGAAGGGCTTCGGCGAGGGAAACGGTCGCAAGGGTCGCGGGAGGAGCTGTTGCAAAGCTCATACTTGATAAAATGAATATAGACGTTATCGCATATACGGTGGAATCCCACGGGATAAAGGCGTCACCGGTCACTTATGAAACCGCGAAAACCAATTACAGAAGGAATGAAATAAACTGTCCCGATTTGCAGAAGGCCCAGGAAATGATAGACGATCTTTTAGAGGTAAAAGCATCGGGTGATTCCTGCGGAGGCGTAGTAGAAGTAGTTGCGTCGGGAGTGCCGGCCGGCCTCGGAGAACCTGTATTCGATAAACTGAGCGCGACTATTGCGCATGCGTTGATGTCCATAGGCGGAGTGAAGGGGATCGAATTCGGAGATGGCTTTGAACATGCCAGAATGACCGGCTCGCAATCAAACGATACGCCGTACATGGACGAGGTGGCAGGAAGGGTTCGCTTCCGTACAAACAGGGCGGGCGGACTGCTCGGCGGTATCTCGAACGGTGAGGAAATCAGGCTTAGGGTTGCGGTTAAACCTACTCCCACTATTTTGAAAGAACAGGAAACGGCAGATATAAAAAAGAAAGAAAATACAAGACATGTATTTGCATCGAGAAGCGATCCGACAATTTTGACCAGGATATTCCCCGTATGTGAAGCTATGATGAGGATAGCGCTGCTGGACGCGATACTTATGGCTGAAGGCTATAACGGAATAAAGGCTGTCATCGATCCGGAGTGGGAAAACCTATGAGCATAGTTCTGATCGGTATGCCGGGCGCCGGTAAAAGTACGGTCGGCCCGATCCTTGCAGGAATGACAGGGCTTGCTTTCATCGATACCGACGACCTCGTGAAAAAGCAGGATGGACGGGAATTAAAGGATATCGTCGCTCAGGACGGTTATGCAAGATTCCTGGAATTGCAGAGGAATATAGTAACTTCATGTGGAATACGGCAAAACGTGGTTGCTACCGGCGGCGGAGTTGTAAAGGACCATGAACTGATGAAACATTTAAAGAATGCCGGGAAGGTTGTCTACCTCAGGCAGAGCTTTGAGACGCTCGAACAACGTCTCGCTCCCGGAAGAAAACTCGTCAGGTCACAGGGGCAGACCTTCAGGGAGCTTTTTGAAGAACGCGATCCATTGTACATAAATTACGCTGACTATATAATAGACTGCAGAGACAAAGAACCGGACGAAATTGCCCGGGAAATTTACTCGCAGATGTAGAGGGGAACATAAGCCAATGTCGGAAAAGATATCTGTATTGATTGCTGACGACAATGTTGAGTTTTGCCGTATGCTTCAGGAGTATCTGGAACAATCCGGGGACATGACAGTCAGGGGAGTAGCAAAGGACGGTATCGAAACGCTTAGAATGGCGGAAGAAGTTGAACCCGACGTTATCGTTCTGGATGTTATAATGCCGAATCTGGACGGGATAGGCGTACTTGAAAGGCTGTCGCTGAGGCCGCCTGACAAGAGGCCGATCACCATAGCGCTTACCGCAATTGGAAAGGACATTTTCGTGCAGAAGGCGCTCGAACTTGGAGCGGATTACTACATTATCAAGCCTTTCGATGTTGAGGTCCTGGCATCCAGAATAAGGCAGATGTACGCTGAAAAGGCTGCCATGATCAGACAGGCAGCCGGCAAAAACGGTATGGGTTTTATGTGGGGTCTTGAAAAGAGCATGGAACAGGTCGTTTCCAATCTGATAAAAAGACTGGGTATAACACCGAATATTGCCGGTTACCGGTACCTCAGGGAAGCTGTCATGATGTGCACAGAACAGCCGGCAGCGTTAAAAACTGCGGCTAAAAGTATTTATCCTGTTCTGGCGGAAAAGTACAATACAACAAGCAGAAATATCGACAGGGCGATACGGTGCGCAATCGACAGCGCCAGTAAAAAGTCGAAATCTGCCGATGAAACCGGACAGGCTTTGCTGACTTCGATTGGCAGGAATAAGCCAAGTAATATGCAAATAATTGCATTTTTATCCGAAAAGGCTTTAAGAACGAAATTCGAAAACAAAATATAAAGTAAAAGAAGCTGCCATTTGGCAGCTTCTTTTATGTACTTGGACAATTATTTCTTCTTGTTGACTGTATCCTTTAAAACCTTACCAGCCTTGAATACCGGTGCTTTGGAAGCAGGAATAGTGATTTCTTTCTTAGTCTGCGGGTTTCTGCCTTTCCTAGCAGCCCTCTTCCTAACTTCGAAGGTACCAAAACCAACCAGAACTACCTTGTCTCCGCCCTTGAGAGCTTCTTCGACGGAACCGATGAAAGCGTTCAGAGCAGCTTCGCTGTTCTTCTTATTGAGACCTGATTTTGAGGCGATAGAATTGATTAAATCTGTCTTATTCATTAAAACAACCTCCTAAATTTGGAATTCGACATTATTTTATAATGAAAGTGCAGCAAAGTCAAGCCTTTCAGAATAATTTAGTCTTTTAGAACTACACAAATTATGACATTTTGACTATGTTTCACTTTTTACGACAAGATTTTTATTTCTGTGTCATTATTTAACAAAGATTTCAGTTTTCTAACAAACAGATCCCCGTCGTTTTCCGAAGGTGATTTTCCGAGAATGATACATCCGATATCATTTTCTTCGGCATACTGTGCAATAGTTAACGGTATATCGTCGGATTTGAGCACGGAAAGGTTCGCCCCTACGCTTTTTGAAATGCCGAACAGATATTCCAGGGCTTCAGACTCCCTCGCGCTGTCGAGAAAGTGAAGCTCGCTCTTTACTACGTTTATTACATAAAGGTTGCCCTTAAATTTATCAACCAACTCGTGCGCCGCATTTATAAGACGTTCGCAGGTTTTCTGCTGTGTCACGCAAACAAGTATGTTCCTTGCGTTTTTTGTATTCCTGGTGTTCACGGCAATCCTCTTTTCCAAGATTCTTTTCATTTGATTTCAGCCCCCATAACCATTATACCAACAGCTCTGAAAAAAGTCTTATTGCCAGTTGTTAATTTTGTGTGAACTTGCTTTTTAACGTACTATCGTATATCATGAGTACTGGTATGGAAGCATTTAACGTCCAGGAGGCGGAAATGAAGGAAATCGCTATATCAAAAATTATCGAGACAGTAGAGCAGCTTTGCATGACTGCCAATTACGACCTGAACGGCGATATAATGTACGCTCTCGAGGAAGGGGCCAGGCGTGAGGAGTCCGAAACCGGGCGGCTGATACTTTCACAGCTCATTGAAAACGCGAAGATCGCAGCACGCGAACGCATGGCTATTTGCCAGGATACCGGCATGGCCGTGGTTTTTGCGGAAATCGGTCAGGAGGTCCATGTAACCGGAGGCAGCCTTACAGAGGCAATTAACGAGGGCGTGCGCAGAGGCTATGAAAAAGGTTTTCTCAGAAAATCGGTGGTGTCGGATCCTCTCGAACGAAAGAATACGGGAGACAACACACCTGCGGTGATACATTATGAAATAACTGAAGGCGAAAGCCTTAAAATTACTATGGCGCCCAAGGGCTTCGGCAGTGAAAACATGAGCGGGGTCAGGATGCTGAAGCCGTCCGACGGGATCGACGGAGTCAGGGCATTTATAGAGGAAATGGTGGAAAAGGCAGGGCCCAATCCATGCCCTCCCGTAGTTGTGGGCGTCGGGATAGGCGGCACCATGGAAAAGGCTGCGCTGCTGGCGAAGAAAGCTTTGTTGCGGCCAATCGACAGGCGTAATCCCAAGGAAAGCATACGGAAGCTCGAGGAAGAAATGCTCGAAAAGGTGAACCGGCTGGGGATAGGGCCTGCGGGGCTTGGAGGCAGACTTACGGCAATGGCTGTAAACATAGAAGTGTTCCCGACCCATATAGCCGGTCTGCCTGTGGCTCTCAACATGAGCTGCCATGTGACCAGGCACGCGGAAGCGGTTTTATAACGTATCAGGGAGGTTTAAGCTTTGAGTGGTATCATCAAAATAAATACCCCTTTGACAAAAGAGGCCGTTGGTAGGCTGAAAGCGGGTGACGCAGTTGAAATAAGCGGCGTGATCTATGCCGCAAGGGATGCGGCTCACAAAAAACTGATAGAACTGCTGAATGCGGGCAAACAGCTTCCATTCGATATAAGGGACCAGATAATATATTATGTAGGACCATGTCCGGCAGGGCCCGGATGTATCATAGGTTCTGCGGGACCAACGACAAGCGGCAGGATGGATGCATATGCTCCCGAACTGATAAAACTGGGCTTGACCGGAATGGTGGGAAAAGGACTTCGTAACAGCCATGTGACCGATGCCATGGTAAGGTACGGCGCCGTATATTTCGGCGCGACCGGCGGAGCAGGCGCATTGTTGTCAAAATGCATAGCTGCCGAAGAAATAATAGCTTTCCCGGAGCTCGGTCCCGAAGCGCTGAGAAAACTCACTGTAAGAAATTTTCCCGCGACGGTGGTTATAGATTGTGAGGGTAATGATCTTTATCGGTTAGGCCGGGAAAAATATAAAAAGTAGCAGGATAACGTAATAAAAACCTTGATAATGAAACTAAAAGCAGGGTATTATTTAAATGAATAATAGTGTATAATAATCTAGAATTTTATGGCATCAGAAAGGGGAGGTATTTATCATGGCGGCAAGAGTAACTAAGGATATGATAATTTCAGATATTTTGAAACTGGACAGGGGCACTATTCCGATACTGCTCAGCATAGGCATGCATTGCCTCGGCTGTCCGTCCTCATCGGGTGAGAGTCTTGAAGACGCGTGCGCAATACATGGGATTGATGTGGATCAGATAGTCAAGGAATTGAACGATTATCTCGAGTCCAAGGATGCAAAATAAATTCAACGGGGGATTTATAAATGGCGGTTAGAGTTGTCGTAGGCACCCAATGGGGTGACGAAGGCAAAGGCAAGTATATTGACATGCTTGCAAAGGATTCCGATCTGGTAGTGCGTTTTTCAGGCGGTAACAACGCCGGTCACACGATAGTGGCGGACGGAGTCAAATATGCAATGCATCTGATACCATCAGGCATACTTCACAAAGGTAAGACCTGCATCATCGGCAATGGTGTCGTAGTAGACCCTGCAGTCCTGCTGAAGGAGATGGAAGAGCTCTCACAGAAGGGCGTCAGCACCGATAAGCTGCTCATCAGCGACAGAGCGCATGTCATTATGCCTTATCACAAGCTTATGGACGAACTGCAGGAAAGCCAGCGTGGTTCAGCCAACCTCGGCACGACCAGGAGGGGCATCGGGCCTGCATATACGGATAAAACGGAGAGATGCGGGATCCGCATGTGCGATTTGATAGATGAAGAAGAATTTGCACAAAAGGTCAGGGAAAACCTTAAAATAAAAAATCAGATCATTGAAAAGGTCTACGGCGGAAAAGGACTGGATGCCGATGAGATAATTACGGAGTACAGCCAATATGCAAGGCAGCTGAAAAAGCATGTGACGGACGTCAATGCGCTCGTCGGAGATGCGGCCGAGCAGGGTGAAAATATCCTGTTTGAAGGCGCCCAGGCTACTTTCCTCGATCTTGATTTCGGGACATATCCTTACGTCACTTCCTCCAACCCAGTCGCGGGCGGCGTGTGTACAGGAGCAGGCATCGGACCGAAGTATATCGACGAGGTATACGGCGTTTTGAAGGCGTACACCTCCAGGGTAGGCGCCGGACCGTTCCCTACCGAACAGAAGAATGAGATCGGCGATACGATCAGGGAACTGGGCTGGGAATACGGGACTACGACGGGAAGACCCAGACGCTGCGGTTGGCTGGACGCGGTAATGATACGCTATGCAGCGCGCGTAAACGGCCTTACAGGACTTGCCATAAACCATGTCGATACGATAGGCAAGCTTGACAGGATAAAGCTATGCGTTGCTTACAGGAAGAACGGAGAGCTGATAAACCATTTTCCTGCAAGTCTCAAGGAGCTTGACATGTGCGAGCCTGTCTACGAAGAATTCGACAGCTGGAAGGAAGACATATCGTCCGTAAGGAAATATGACGATCTGCCCGGGAACGCAAAGAAATATCTCAGGCGCATCGAAGAACTTGCCGGTGTAAAGATAGCGTTGATCGGCGTCGGCAAGGACCGCGAGCAGACGATCGTAGTAGAGTGAGTAAAAAATCAATAAAAATAGTTCTGCAGGTTGACAAAAACGCAGAACATACTGTATGATATATACTTGTGTGGCTCAAGAGCGCACGGTATATATCATATGATACGGGCCATTAGCTCAGTTGGCAGAGCACTTGACTTTTAATCAAGGTGTCCGGAGTTCGAATCTCCGATGGCTCACCAAGGAGTTTTCATGAGCGTAGCGAATGAAAAGCTCCAACCTCTTAAAAGCTTCGCGCAGCGAGGCTTTTTTTATCAGCTGCAGGCTATATAATCAACATTTTGAAAGCTTCATGCAATGAGGCTTTTTCTTTGCGAAAAAGCATTAATGACCCTTGGAGAAAAATCGAATTACACATATATTTGACATTGACAGTTTTGAAAGGATTCCTGACTTCAGTATAGAATATATTAAAAGTACCAAGTAAGTATATGATTATATGCAAACAGGAAGGAAAACCGATTATGAAGGAAAAAAGATATATACATAAACACGAGGCGCATGATATTACGGCAAATCCGCAAAGCCATAGTGAAAATCACGGCCACATACATAACCATGAATATACAAAGGAAGTATTGAACCGCCTGTCTCGAGCGGGCGGACATCTGGAGTCGGTAAAGCGCATGTTGGAGGACGGGAAAGATTGCAGTGAAGTACTGGTCCAGCTGTCTGCGGTCATAGCGGCTCTCAATAATACAGGAAAGATCATTTTGAGGGATCATATCGAGCATTGTATAGTTGACGCTGTTGAATTGGGTGATAAGGCGGCGATTGAGAACCTGAACAAAGCTATCGACCGTTTTATCAAATAAGAAAAGCCATTGGAGGATTATGCCTATATCCCTATCCGGGGCATGTGTTCTGGAAAAATCGAGATCACAGCTTTGGCCATCTAGCTGAAATGCGCATTTGGGGTTAACCTTTAAATGCGCATTTTCTATCCCCTATAAGGGCTTGTGAAATAGCGAGAGCACTTTATAATTAACATCGGAAATATTTATGCAAAGGTGGTCCTGAAATGCATATTCCGGATAATTATTTGAGTCCGTCGACCTGTGCGGTTATGGGCGCGGCAATGGTTCCTGTATGGACGGTTGCGGTAAGGAAGGTTAGAGACGAAATCTCAAAGGTGAAAATACCTATGCTTGGTATTGGAGCAGCTTTTTCATTTCTATTGATGATGTTCAACGTACCTCTTCCGGGAGGGACAACAGGACATGCCGTGGGGGGCACATTACTGGCGATCCTTCTTGGACCTTATGCTGCATGCATTTCCGTTACGGTGGCTCTGCTGATTCAGGCGCTGCTTTTCGGAGACGGCGGTATACTTGCGTTTGGCGCCAATTGTTTTAATATGGCCTTCGTTTTGCCATTTCTCGGGTATTTTATCTACAAATTCATCAAGGATAGGGTCAAAACAGAAAAAGGGGAGTATGCAGGGATCATTCTGGGTTCATATTTGGGCATCAATGCTGCTGCTCTGCTTACGGCAATCGAATTCGGCATTCAGCCTCTGCTCTTCAAAAACGCCGCGGGTCAGCCGCTATACTGCCCTTATCCGTTATCGGTATCGATACCTGCGATGACAATACCTCATCTCCTTGTCGCTGGCGTTGTAGAAGTAATATTCACCGTTGCAATCTTTGCATTTATCAAAAAAGTCTCGCCGGGTACAATATATGAAGGGTCAAAACAAAAAATAAAATCCATTTACGGTTTGATCGTAGCGTTGATCTGCCTGACTCCGCTTGGACTTCTGGCGGCCGGCGCCGCCTGGGGGGAATGGGGAGTTGATGAGATAAGGGACGTTATGTCCGGTGGCAGCGCGCTTGGTTTTGTGCCCGAAGGAATGAAAAACGGATTCAGTTTTGAGACAATAATGCCCGATTATAAAGTCGGTGGATTGCCTGAAATTGCAGCCTACATTTTGTCTGCGATAGCAGGGGTTGCAATCTTAATAATTCTGTTTAAAATTATAGGAAGTATCAAGAAAGACAAGTCTGGAAGCATTTCCGGATAAATTGAGGAGATACGGTTTGCGATGTATGAATGGCTTCTAAAGGATGAAAACTACATACCCCAATCAGACAAGGATACTTTCATCAATAAAAGTATCCTGTCTTTATTGGAAATTCTTTCGAGGATCCGGGCCCAAAGCGGGTACAGTATGGGTCGATTTCGCATAAACGCCGTATTGAGGCTGGCGTTTACTATTGCTCTTATTGTACTTCTTTCTGTTTCAAGAAGCTTTACTTTTGTAATTGTTGTAAATGTGTATCTCCTTCTGACGATAAGCATGATGAAGGCGGATGAGATACTGAAGATTCTCAGGGTTGGTTTTGCTGTTGCTCTTTTTACATTTGTTATCCTTTTGCCATCTGTTTTTATGGGATATTACAATAGCGTGATAATGATTACGCCCAAGGTTTTCGCAGCAGTGGTATCAGTAAACATACTATCCCGCTCCACAAAATGGAATGCGATAACAGGCGCATTGAAGACGTTTTTTGTACCGGATGTTTTTATTCTTGTTCTGGACATTACGCTAAAATATATTTTGCTGCTTGGTGAATTTTCGATCAACATGCTTTATTCATTAAAGCTGAGGTCTGTTGGAAAAAATGACCGCAAATATACGTCGCTTTCAGGCATTGCGGGAACCATGTTCATAAAGTCAAAGGAAATGGCCGAGGATATGTATGCCGCAATGGAATGCAGAGGTTTTACGGGCGAATACCGGGTCAGGCAGAAATTGCGCTTTACTTTTGCCGACCTTATTTTCACGCTGGCGAATGCCATAATCATTTTTACTTTTTTCTATCTTGGAAAGGCTTGAAACTATGATCGATATTGTGAATGTATCATTTTCGTATGAAGGCGCCGGCGCGTTGAGGAATATTAATTTGCACATTTCAAAAGGTGAAGCCGTAGCTTTGATGGGGCCAAACGGGTGCGGAAAATCAACGCTGCTGAAGCTGATCAATGGGATCGTATTGCCCGATTCCGGCAGTTACAGCTTCAACGATGAGGAGATAACGCGCAAGAAGCTACAGGATGTGAAATTCTCAAAGCTTTTTCATCAAAAAATAGGATTTGTATTTCAAAATTCGGATACCCAGTTATTCTGCGCCGACGTATTTGATGAGATAGCATTCGGGCCCAGACAGATGGGGATGGATGAAAGCGTCGTGGAGAAAAGAGTTAATGATTGCCTGGATTTACTGAATATTCGGGATTTAAAGCACAGACAGCCCTATCATTTGAGTGGAGGAGAAAAGAGAAAAGTTGCTATTGCCTGCGTTTTGTCAATGAATCCTGAAGTCATTGTTCTTGACGAGCCGATGAACGGCCTTGATCCGAGAACGCAGAGATGGCTCGTGGAGTTCCTCGTCAGATTGAACAAGGCAGGGAAGACTTTGATTTCATCGACGCATAACCTTGAACTGGTTCAGGAAATTTCAGCCAGGGCAATATTGTTTGGCGAAAACCATGAGATTGCTGCAGATATGCCAACTGAAAAGCTGCTGCAGGAAATCGAGCTTTTGAAGCACGTCAATCTTGTAGACGAATATTATCACAGACATGAAGGAAACGAGCATAGCCATTTCCATATACATACCTATTGAAAGCTTTACGCAGAGAGGTGCGAGTCTCGAGGCGCAGACGATCTTATTTTATCGTTGATGCGGATAATGCGGCGGACTATGCGAAAAACGGCATCGCGGCTTGTGTCGGGACCGGAGTTGTTTCCGGGAGAAGCGATAAACTGATTGCACCGAAGGACAACATTACCAGGCAGAGGTTGCGGTGATTGTTCGGATGTTATTGCAAAAATCCGGTCTGAAATAAGTAAGGGTTTGACTAAAAAGTCGGCAGGTTTGACTAAAAGATCGGTTGACGCAACATATTGTATATGGTAATATAAGTATAACTAAATATTGTTATTCAGGTGACTGTTCACACAGTAAAAAGGGAAGCAGGTGAAAGTCCTGCACGGTCCCGCCGCTGTAATGGAGAGGCATTTCCTGCAGATCCACTGGATATCTCCGGGAAGGAAGGATATGCCGATGAGCCAGAGTCAGAAGACCTGCCTGTATTTGTTGCGCCATTTACTCTACGATCGATAGGGGGTGTCTGATACCTTACTGGTATTGAATAAGCACGGCCTCCCGACGTTTTGTCAGGAGGCTGTTTTTACCGAATGCGGATGAAATGCTTAATTTACTTTAAGAGGAAGTGTATAGCTGAATGATAACGAAAATCAGGAAAAGGGATGGAAGGGAAGCGCCCTTCAATATCGAGAAGATATCCAACGCCATATTCAAGGCAACGAGAGCCGCCGGAAAAGAAGACTATACAGCAGCGCTGGCTCTTGCGGAAAAAGTGGTCGAGAGGCTTGAGGAAAATCCGGACAAAAAAGTTCCGGGAGTCGAGGAAATACAGGACATCGTAGAAAAAGTGCTGATCGAGGCGGGTTATGCCGCGACCGCAAAGCAGTACATATTATACCGCGCCGAACGTACGAAGATCAGGGAAATGGATATGCGTCTGATGAAGGTCTATGAAGAGCTGACCTTCAAGGATGCCAGAGATAATGACCTTAAGCGGGAAAACGCCAATATAGACGGCGATACTTCAATGGGCACCATGCTCAGATATGGTTCCGAGGGCGCGAAGCAGTTTAATGAATTGTTCGTATTGAAGCCCGAGCATGCAAGGGCGCACCGGGATGGAGACATTCACATTCACGACATGGATTTTATGACGCTGACCACCACCTGCTGCCAGATCGACATAGAAAAGCTGTTCAAAGGCGGCTTCAGCACCGGACACGGCTTTTTGAGAGAGCCCCAGGATATTCACAGCTATTCCGCTCTTGCCTGTATTGCAATACAGTCGAATCAAAACGACCAGCACGGCGGACAGAGCATACCGAATTTTGATTACGGTATGGCGCCGGGCGTAGCTAAAACCTACGTTAAAAGGTACAGGCAGAATCTAACCAAAATACTGGAATGGCTTACTGAAGATTGCGACATTCAAACGAAGCTGAACGATATTTTTGATGAAATAACGGGCAAGACCGGCATTTTACCAGCTTTGGGCGTTATGGACGAATATTGCGCCGTTGAGCAAAAATATCTGGAAAGCGTTATAGAAAACCAGGCTATCGTATTGAAAGCACAGGATTTTTCCCGCAGAAAAGCCGAAGCTGAGACAGAGCGCGATACCTATCAGGCGATGGAAGCTCTTGTACATAACCTGAACACGATGCACAGCCGTGCAGGCGCTCAAATACCGTTCAGCTCGGTTAATTACGGCACCGATACCTCCCCTGAGGGCAGAATGGTAATCAGAAACCTGCTTTTGGCGACCGAAGCCGGCTTGGGGAATAGTGAAACGCCAATTTTCCCAATCCACATTTTCAAGGTGAAGGAAGGAGTGAGCTATGAACCCGGAGATCCGAACTACGATCTGTTCAAGCTGGCTTGCAGAGTGAGCGCAAAGCGGCTTTTCCCCAATTTCTCCTTTTTGGACGCTCCCTTCAATCTGAAATTCTACAAATCTGGCAGGCCGGAAACCGAGATTGCTTATATGGGCTGTAGGACAAGGGTGGTAGGGAACGTATACGACCCTTCGAGAGAGATCATAAACAGCAGGGGCAACCTGAGCTTTACGACCATAAACCTCCCGAGGCTTGCGCTTCGCAGCGGCAGGAACATGGACACATTTTTCGGGGAGCTTGATGAAAAAATCAACCTTGTTATAGACCAGTTGCTGGAGCGGTTTGAAATACAGGCGCACAGAAAGGTCAAGAACTTTCCTTTCCTCATGGGACAGGGAATTTGGCTGGATTCCGACAGACTGGGCTGGGAGGATGAGATCAGGGAGGTACTCAAGCATGGAACCTTGTCCATGGGCTTCATTGGCCTGGCAGAGTGTCTGAAGGCACTGACAGGGAAGCATCACGGCGAATCGGAGGAAGCCCAGGCATTGGGCTTGAAAATCATCGGACATATGCGCAGCCGTATGGATGAGGCAAGCAGAAAATACGGAATGAATTTTACGCTGCTGGCTACGCCGGCGGAAGGTCTTTCAGGACGCTTCGTAAGGCTGGACAGGGGTATTTTCGGCAATATCGAAGGTATTACCGACAAGGAATACTACACCAACAGCTTCCATGTACCTGTATATTTCACTATCGGAGCGTATGACAAAATACGCCTGGAGGCTCCTTACCATGAGCTTACGAACGCCGGGCACATTACATATATCGAATTGAACGGCGATCCGACGCAAAATGTTCAGGCGTTCGAAAAGATAATACGCTGCATGAAAGAGGCCGGAATAGGCTACGGCGCGATTAACCACCCTGTTGACCGGGATCCGGTCTGCGGCTTCACGGGAATCATCGGAAACGAATGTCCAAAATGTGGAAGGCCGGAGGCAGATATAAAGTTCGAAAGGATCAGGCGTATCACAGGCTATCTTGTAGGCACGCTCGACAGGTTCAACGACGCCAAAAAGGCTGAAGTAAGGGACAGGCTCGGGCATTTTTCCTGCGGGTCATAAAAAGGAGCATTCAGATGGATACTGAGTTGAGGATCGCCGGGCTGGAAAGAGAATCGATTGTCGACGGGCCCGGGATCAGGCTGGTCGTTTTTGCCCAGGGCTGCAGGCATAACTGCCCCGGCTGCCACAACCCGTCCACTCACCCTTTTACCGGAGGTACGAATGTGAGTATCGGGTCGATACTTGAGATATTGCGCGGCAATCCGCTGCTGGACGGGATCACATTGAGCGGAGGCGAGCCCTTTGAACAGGCGGAGGGCTTTGCCGGGCTTGCGTACGAGTCGGGCAGGATGGGGTATCATGTAATGACCTATACGGGATATACCTATGAGGAGATACTTGCAGGCTCCGTCGACAGACCGGGCTGGGTCCGTTTGCTCGACAGCACGGACATCCTTGTAGACGGTCCGTTTGTCCTGGAGAAAAGGAACCTCCTCTTAAGGTTCAGGGGCTCGGATAATCAACGGCTGATAGATGTGAACAGGACGAAAGACGAAAACAGGGTCGTCGTTATTGAATAAACCGGCCGTGCGTTGTGCAATAATTGCAGAAGAGGGTATGGACCATTGCTGAAGCTATTGAATTATTCACATAATATACCTGATATGTACGGATTTTCAGGGAATAGTGGTCAGCTGGAGAAATTCTTGAGCAAGTTCGGCTTCGACGGACTTGAAATGATTCAGGGTATGCAGCAGTGGAATGTGGAAAGCATTCCTGCTTCCCTGATCGTTGGGCTTCATATGCGCTTCTGGCCGATATGGCTGGATTTCTGGAGGAACGACAGGGCGGAATTACTGAGACAGTTCGGCGATGAAGCTTCCTATGTCGGTTTTTACGGTGGAAAATCAAGAGACGCCTTAATTGAATACTACCGCAGGGAATTGAAAACGGCATGCGATATAGGAGTAAAATATGTCGTACTTCATGTGAGCCATGTGCAGCTGGAGCATTGCTACGATTACAGATTTACATACAGTGACGGCGAGGTTGCCGATGCTTTTATTGAAATGATCAATGAATTGATGGACGATACCGACGCCGCTTTTGATCTGCTTCTTGAAAACCAATGGCAGCCCGGACTTACATTTCTGGATAACAGGATTACGGAAAAGCTGATGAAAGAGATTGTGTACCCCCAAAAAGGCTTCGTACTGGATATAGGTCATATGATGAACACAAATACGGACCTTGAAACTGAAAAGGAAGCGACGGGGTACATACTGAAGGTCCTTGGAAACATGGGCGAATTGGCCGGCCATATAATGGGGATTCATCTCAACAGCTCGCTTTCGGGCGGTTATGTTAAAAAATGTATCGATTCGGGGGTTGGCAGTAATAAGGACGAAAGCTTCTTCAGCAGATATTTGGAGCTGCTCGGACATATCTCGCGTGTCGACAGGCATATTCCTTTCGTTGATCCATCCATCAGACGCGTTATCGATTTTATCCGGCCTGAATACCTTGTCTACGAATTTCTTACAGATTCTTTGGATCAGTTGGGGAAGTATATCGATATCCAGAATAGGGTGCTTGCTAACCCGTCAAATCTATACTAGTACTTGAAAATGGTACTATTACTAATTATAAAGCCATGTGCCGCGTTGACGGAACCTGCTATCAACGAATATCTGAAACATTCTCAAACATTTGTAATGAAAAGTCGTATATCAATAATGTGAGATATATGGTTTGAAAAGAGGTTTGATATGTCGGAAGATATTACAGCAGTAGGCATAGAGGAAAACAGCGGGTCCGCAGGGCTGTTTGCCGGTCCGAAACAAACGGATGAATTGCAGGTGGATGCAGATACTCCAATGAAAGCCGCACGGGTTGAAAAATTGTGGACGCCCAATTTTATATTATTATGGCAGGGGCAGCTCGTCTCGATATTAGGGGACGTAATATATGGAATAGCTCTTGGATTCTGGGTACTGGCGGTTACAGGCTCCACCGCATTGATGGGGACGATGATGGCGGCTTCCACATTGCCGGCGGTAGTGGTTTCACCGTTTGCAGGGGTCATAGCGGACAGGACTGATAGAAGGAAGCTGCTCATTTTGATGGACGTAATACGCGGCGCTGCGGTAGTTTTATTAGCAGCCGCAGTATTCAGAGGCTCTAAAGGGATATGGATGGTATTTGCCGCAGGGATCGTACTGAGCGTGTGCGGAGCATTCTTTTCACCTGCCGTCAGCTCGACCATACCCGACGTTGTCCCCAAATCCCGGTTGATCGGCGCCAACTCGATGATGGGAATAATCCAGTCCGGTTCGAACATCATAGGAAACTCCGCGGGAGGGTTTCTGTTCCAGGTGCTCGGAGCACCAGTCCTGTTTCTTTTCAACGGACTGTCGTTTATACTTTCCGCCTTTTTGAATATGTTTCTGAAAATACCTGTAATCGAGCATAAGGAAAAACAACATTTCCTTGCCGATATGAAGGACGGATACAAATTTGTCTGGCGCTTCCGCGGACTGCGGGAGTTGCTTGTAATCATATCGGTTTTGAATTTCGTATTTTTTATAGCGGCAGTATTGTTCCTTCCGCTTTTTCAGCAGACGAAATCCCTTGGCCCGGGAAGGTATGGTATCGTCATGGCGTTTTTGACCGGAGGTATGCTGGTAGCCATGATAGCGACGTCCGTCATTAAATTTTCTCCCTGCAGGAGACTGAGGATATTCATGCTCTCAGCGGTTATTGCTTATACATGCTTTGCGGCAACCGCTCTGGCTGAAAATTTCTTCTTAATGTGCGTACTGATCTTCGTCGGAGGCTTCTTTAATGCAATTATCAATGTATTCATACAATCGACAATACAGCTGACGGTACCTCAGGATATGCGCGGAAAGGTATTCTCGCTGGTCAGCATGCTGGCGCAAGCCCTGACGCCTTTCGGAATGCTGCTCGGAGGCATATTGGGAGAATTCTTGCCGATAAGATCTATCATATTTGTCTGTTTCGCTTTAACACTAGTAGCGTTTATACCCTTCGGTTTTATGAAATCATTCAGACGTTTCATAAATTTCGACCCCGAAAAGGAAACGCTGGAGGATATCATGTAATATTCCCTTTTATGCATACTTCAAGCTTTTGCCTGGTATGAACAGTTTTACGGAATCATGGACAAGGCTGTGCAGGTCGAACGGTATTTTTTCGAGTTCCATCTTGCCTGCTTCTATCCTTGAGTAATCGAGTATGTCGTTTATCAGAAAGAGCAGCGTTTCGGAGGCGGCTTTCACATATTGCAGATATTCGGCCTGCTCGGTGTTAAGGTCAGTTCCGTTGAGCAGATCGAGGAAGCCTACTATGCCGTTCATAGGAGTCCTTATCTCATGCGACAGGTTGGCGAGGAACTGGCTTTTGGCGACATTTGCAGCTTCCGCCTGTTCTTTTGCCTTTAGAAGGTCTTCCTGAGCCTGTCTGATGTCCGTTATGTCACGTAAAACGACCAGCTGACCGTAAGTATCCTGACTTGTGCCTGAACGATTTCATCACATCATTTATGCTTCAGGGTCTTCGTCCTTTGCACCAGGGCCTGCTTTTATATCAGTGTCTTCGTTTGTATCAGTGTCTTCCGCTTTCTTCGGTTCGGCGCTTATTCCGCCGGTTTCGGTTATAGATCCGTCAATGCTTGCCTCAAGAGCTTTTTTTACTCTTTCGACAAGGATCTGGGAATTTATCGGCTTTACTATATAACCCTGTATCCCAAGGTTTTTTGCTTTTAAAACGTTTGTTCTGTCCGAATGCTGCGTGAGCATTATTACCGGTATGTTTTTGAACCTTTCCACAGAGCGTATTTTGGCAACAAGATCAAAACCGGTCGTTTCTACAAGCGTCAGGTCCATGAGTATCATATCGGCGACCTCGCCATATTCGTCTATAGTGTTGAACATACCGAATTCGGTACCAGCCTCGCGGACCGTAATACCTTCCTTTTGAAGGATGACCCGGACCTCTCTCCTGATAGACGGAGAATCATCTACAATTAGAACTACCTTCCCATATACATTGAACATTGGCCGACTCCTTTATTTCCCGCAAAAGCTGATTATCTCTCCAGCCGCTTCTATTATGTCGTTTACAAGTATATTGACCCAGGCTCCGACCTCTTCGGTTCTTTCAGCCTTTAGTCTGGCGCTTAGTTCTGACGACCGGTTAAATACGGTCATAGCCATATAGCTGCCGGAGATACCCTTTATGTTATGAACAGTTTTATACAGATTGGAATAGTCTTTACCCGAAAGCTGCCTGAGAAGCTTGTCTTTTTCTTCGAGAAGCTCCTGGAGAAATCCCTCGTAGAGCTCCTTTAGCGACGGATCATCCAGGCCGGTATCTCTCTGAAATTTTTCAAAATCCACCGAGTTTGACATATACGGTTTAGCCTCCTGTTGTCCTTATTGATATTCTAGCATGATATATAAACTCAATAAAGCAAAATTCTTAAAAAAAGTAAAAAGCGACAAAATGATAGTGAAAAAGGGGTATGATATAATTGGTTAATATAAGAAAATGGGTTTAACATCGGTAATTGACATCGTCAATTGCGGCTAAAGGAAAAGGGGAATTTGGAGGTATATAGTTGTTTGAGATAGTATCTTCGCTTTTGAAATATATTTTTATTACCATAATATATCTTTTCATCTACGCCATAATCCGCATGATCTACCTTGATATCAGACCGACCGGGTCTTCGGGAAAAAACGATATACCATACCTTAAGCTTGTGAACCGGCGGGATGATCTGGACTTCAAGGTGGAAGAAAGCTATATGCTCACTGGCAGACTTACGATCGGACGTGCCCGAGGCAACGGAATTTCAGTCGCCGACCCGTTCCTGTCCGGAAAGCATGCGGCTTTTTCCTGCAAGGACGGGGTTTGTACGGTGGAGGATCTGAAAAGTACAAACGGCACTCTCGTTAATGGCGATAAACTGACGGAGGCCCCGGTCGGACTCAAGGACGGGGACAGGATACACATAGGTCAGCTGGACTTTTTGTATGTGGCAGGCAGGAGGGACGAAAAATGAAAGCTGTAAGACGCCTGCAGCCCGTAAGCCTGATAGTGACCGTAAATGTAATAGGTTACGGACTATTGTATTTTTACAAGAAACCATACGATAATTATATACTTTTAGCGGGACTGGCGGCTATTTTCCTGATAGGAATGGGATACTCGGCCATAAAACTAATGAAACTGGGAGACGGATACCTCTTCCTTATAGCCGGAATGCTGTCGAGTATCGGGATCATTATGCTGTACAGACTTGATCGCGATCTCGGCTTCAAACAAATCATATGGTTTGCCGCCGGAATAGTGTTGTTTTTTATCAGCTGCTTACTGTTTCGCAGGTCAGGGATCTGGGCAAGGCTCGTATATATCTATCCACTGGCCTCATTATTGTTGTTTGCGGCTACTCTTTTTTTCGGCACGAACATAAAAGGAGCGAAAAACTGGATCATAATAGGCCGATTCAGTATCCAGCCTTCGGAAGTAATCAAGATACTGTTTGTTTTTTTTGTCGCTGGTTTTCTCAAACTGTATGAAGGTAATTTCAACGAGGCTGAAATATTAAGGGTCGGAAAGCTTGCCGTCAGGCCGGTTCACGTGTTGGTAGCCGTGTCTTTCATGCATCTGGGCTTCATGGTCGTACAGCAGGAATGGGGTACGGCATTAATGATTTTCATGGTCTATTTTACGCTGTTCTACGTTTTTGTAAACAACAGGCTTTATTTGATAATAAACGCCGTACTTGCCGCTGCGGGAGGACTGGCAGGCGTGTTTTTTGTAAATCACATTAGAATAAGGGTGGATACATGGCTTGACCCGTGGAAGGATATCGCGGGAACGGGATACCAGATCACTCAATCCCTTTTTGCAATAGGCGCGGGAGGATTTTTTGGGACAGGCCTCGGTCTGGGCAGACCGGATTTTATTCCGGAGGTGGAAACCGATTTCATATTTTCGGCGGTTTGCGAAGAAATGGGCATTTTCGGTGGAGCCGCGGTAGTCCTGCTCTACTTTATATTGACCTACAGGGGCTTTAAAATTGCACTTTCTTTAAAGGATCAATTCACAAAGATTTTAGCTTTTGGAATTACGCTGGTTTTCGGATTTCAGACATTCATAATCGTAGGCGGCGTTATAAAGCTCATCCCTTTGTCAGGCATAACGCTGCCTTTTGTCAGTTACGGGGGCAGCTCGCTTGTAGTCAGCTTCATCGCTCTGGGGATACTGCAGGCAGTTTCTGCCGGACCTTCAGGGCGATGGGCCGACGAAGTACTTTCCGCCAGGAAGGCCGACGCTGCTGTCGAGGGCGGGATATCCGACCCGGTATCTTCTTCTGAAGAAGGAGGAGACTGATGGAGAAGCAAAACAGGAGGATCGTGCACGTCCTCATACTCATGTGCTTTCTTTTTCTCTCCATAATCGTCTATCTGACTTATTTCGAGATATTCGAGAAGGACAGGATAATGTCCAGTTCATATAACCGGCGCCAATGGGAACAGGAGGACACCACCCAGAGGGGGAGCATCCTTGACAGGAACGGGACGGTACTGGCATACAGCAAGGGTGCCGGCAGCAAACAGGAGCGCGTTTACCCATACGGAAGGCTTTACAGCCAGGTCATCGGATACAATTCAAGAGCTTACGGCAAATCGCAGCTTGAGGCGCAGTATAACAACGAACTCCTCAACATATGGGAGTTTTCGCCGATTACAGGCCTCAGGAACCTTCTGGAGGGCGAACAGAAAACGGGAAACGACCTGTGCCTGACACTGGATCACAAGCTTCAAAAAAAAGCTGGTCAACTCCTGGGCAGCAGAAAAGGGGCAATCGTCGTTATGCGGCCCAGGACAGGCGAGGTTCTGGCAATGGTTAGCAAGCCCGACTTCGATCCGGGCAGTAAGAAGCTTGAGCAAAACTGGCAGGAGATGGTCGAATCCGAAGATCATCCATTCCTCCCGCGTGCAACACAGGGGCTTTATGCGCCCGGTTCCACCTTCAAGGTGCTGATTTCCGCTGCGGCCCTTGAAAACGGCGTCGGCTCGGGGATTTATGACGACAATGGAAGTATAGTAATAGACGGCATGAAAATAAGCAATTATACCAGGGAAGCGTACGGCGATATAGATATGCCGGGCGCACTTGCAGTTTCCAGCAACGTAGTGTTCTCACAGATCGGAGTCGAGCTGGGCGAGAAAAACATCAGGGATATTGCCGCACGGGCGGGAATGAATCGCGATATCCCTTTCGATATCAATACCGGCGCCAGCCGTTTCCCATACAAGACCATGGGCAAGACCGATCTTGCGGCTGTAGGAATAGGGCAGGGCAGGCTGCAGGTGACTCCGTTGTTTATGGCAATGATAGCATCCGGTATCGCGAATGACGGCGTCATTATGAAGCCTTACCTGGTGGAACGGGTTGTTTCTCCGAACGATACCGTGATCAGGACCGCCCAGCAGGAAGTGTTCAGCCGGCTGACTTCCCCTGAGATTGCTGCCGAAGTCAATAGTATGATGCAAGGTGTAGTAAAAACAGGAACGGGTAAGAGTGCAGCAATAAAAGGGGTAAAGGTGGCGGGGAAATCAGGCACGGCTGAAAACGAACTAAGCGGTATTCAAAAAAACAGGGAGCATGCCTGGTTTATCAGTTTTGCTCCTGCGGACGATCCCCAGGTAGCCGTTGCCGTCGTACTCGAGTACGGCGGCTCGACGGGCGGCAAGGCCGCCGCGCCCATCGCGAGGGAATTAATGCGGTTAGGCTTGTCAGAGGGCTGACTCCCCGCGTTCGCCAGTCCGGATACGTATAGCGTCTTCGATATCATGTACGAAGATTTTACCGTCGCCGACTTCTCCAGTCCTGGATACCTTCGTTATGATATCCAGGATTTCATTCAGGCGCTTTTCGTCCGTAACTATCTCGATCTTTATTTTCGGAAGGAGATTAAGTGTAACTTCAACACCCCTGATGTATTCCTTGCGTCCTTTTTGAAGCCCGCAGCCCATTACCTGGCTGACGGTGATCCCGTTTATGTTAAACTCGTTCAAAGCTTCCTTTACTTCTTCCAGTTTTGCCGGTCTGATGACCGCCTCTATCTTTTTCATAATGGCATCCCTTTCCAATCGGTATAATGTTAAGGACTATATTATGTTGAAGGTTTCCTGTGCTGAAAACTGAGGGTATGCGTCTTCGCCATGCTGTGAGATATCAAGACCGTCTTCCTCCTCTTTTTCAGTAACCCGGAGGCTCGTGAAGAGCGATATGGATTTCAGGATAAGGAACGACAAGCCTGCTGCAAATACTAAAGTAACGATTACTGCAACAATCTGGATCCCAAGCTGTGTGAAACCTCCGCCGACAAACAGTCCATTAAAGCGGGCGTAGGAGTTGATTCTCTGGTCTGCAAACAGCCCGGTCGCTATTGCTCCCCAGATTCCGCCCACCCCGTGGCACCCGAACGCATCGAGCGCGTCATCATAGCCGAATTTGGCCTTTAGCACGCTTATTGCGAAGTAGCATATCGGACTGACAGCCAGGCCTATGATTATGGCGGGTACGATACCGACAAAGCCCGCTGCCGGAGTTATGGCTACAAGGCCTACTACCGCGCCTGTTGCAGCGCCGAGCAGTGTCGGCTTTCCGTGCTGCATCCATTCTATTATGACCCATGAGAGCAATGCCGATGCGGCTGCCGTATTTGTGGTGGCAAATGCGCTTATTGCAAGTCCGTTCATAGTTAGAGCGCTGCCCCCGTTGAAACCGAACCAGCCGAACCACAGCAACGCGGCGCCTATCAGGACAAACGGGATATTGTGCGGAGCCATCGGGACCTTGCCGTGACCCTTGCGCTTGCCGATCATTATACAGGCTACCAGACCGGATATTCCCGAGCTTATGTGTACGACCGTGCCGCCTGCGAAGTCGAGCGCGCCCATTTTGGAGAGCCAGCCGCCCGCGCCCCAGACCCAGTGCGCCAACGGATCATATACCAATGTGGCCCAGGCAAGTGTAAATATCAGAAATACCGGGAATTTTATTCTTTCTGCAAACGCGCCCGTGATAAGGGCTGGAGTAATGATTGCAAACATCATCTGATACAATGCGAATAGTTCATGCGGTATCGTAGCTGCATAGGATGAAGGATCGCCGCCTACGCCATTGAAACCGGCAAAGCTCATATTTCCCAGAAGTCCGCCGAATGCGTCGGGACCGAATGCAATAGTGTAGCCGATAAGTATCCACTGTATCGATATCAGTCCCATGATGGTAAAGGAGTGCAGCATTGTTCCGAGAACGTTCTTTTTTCTCACCATGCCTCCGTAAAACAGCGCCAATCCCGGAGTCATAAGAAACACCAGTATGGTTGAGACAAACATGAACGACGAATCGCCGGTATCGATCGGAGACGAGTCGGCTGCAAATGCTGTTGATGATAAGGACAAAATTGTAAAAAGTGAAACCGATAGGCTCAAAAGTTTCAATTTCATTATGATCCCCTACTTCCTTCTATTATTTTCTATTTATCTACTTCTACGCAAGATAGAGCTCTGAGCGCTTACCTCAATACGGCTCCGAACAAAATAAAAAGGCGCATTATCAGGGATGTATTCTCCTGATAAGCGCCATTACTTATCTCAAAACCATATAAATATATTTGTGCTGATTATACTACGACATACCTAAAAATGCAAGATGTTTTAAAAAACTTGCAGGGGATTTTTTGCCGATATTTTTTCACATCCCGATTGCCGCTTTTAACTACCAGGGTGGAATATATTGTGAATATACCTTTGCTGATATATAATATGCATGAAACAAGACCACCAGCAATTGGGTTATTTACAATTTCGTTATAAGGAGAAGGTTATGGAACAGCTCATAAAAAATGAAATGCTGGGATTGGGTTATAAAGCCGAGATAATTCCTGCATCTTATTACGAGTATATCAGGCAGGATGCCAAAGCTCTCGGGGAATGTGGATTCCTGAACAATTTCCAGGAACATCTGGTCAGGAATGTTTTCAACTTCAGTTTACCCGACGCATGGGTCAGGTCTGTTATTATTGTAGCAACGCCCAGCCCTTCGACAGTTACGGTAAAATTCGATTTCAAGGGAAAAAGGATACCTCTAAGGATACCTTCTACATATGTCGACTACAATTCTGCCCCGGTAGCCCTTGAAAAGCTACTGAACGGACTTGTGAACCCGGCCGGGTACCATGTGGAGTCCGCTCAGGAATTACCCAGAAAATGGCTGGCTGCGAGATCCGGACTAGGTGTATACGGAAGGAACAATATCTGTTATGTTGACGGGTTTGGAAGCTTTGTAACACTGTCTTCCTTTATCTCCGATATCCCCTGTACCGGATGTGACCTGCATGAGATACGGCAGATGGAGGAATGCAAGACCTGCAAAGCCTGCCTGAACAATTGCCCGACTGCGGCGATTAGACCGGACAGATTTCTTGTTGATAATGAACGCTGCCTTACATATTTCAATGAAGCCGGCGGCGAATATGATTTTCCGGAGTGGGTCGACGAATCTGCGCATAATTCTGTCGTGGGGTGTACGCGCTGCCAGTTGGTCTGCCCCGTAAACAGGCAATATATCAACGATATATCCGAAACGATCGAATTTACAGAGGAAGAGACGGGGCTGCTGCTCTCCGGGGTCAAGTTCGAACAACTGCCGGAGGAACTTGCGCAAAAAATCGATAAGCTCAACATGAGAGATTATCTCAGTGCCTTGCCGCGGAATCTCAGTGTCCTTTTCAGCAGGGAGGGCATTACGGCTTGATATAAAGGCTAATATACCTTGCAAAAACATGAACGATGGTATAGAATAGTTGAAAATATAGGAAGCAATGAATTTGTCGATGAAGGAGAAAATCCATATACCAGGTCCCAGAGAGCCGGCTGCGGGTGAAAACCGGCCCGGGCATGTGGAACTTCCGCTCCCGAGATCCCGGTGACGAACCGGGCCGGCACGCCGGTTACAGCGCTTTGAGCAGGACCGGTTTCACGGTCAATGTGGGTGGTATCGCGGGTAAAACTCTCGTCCCTGATGATTTCAGGGGTGAGAGTTTTTTATATCATAAGGAGGGACTTTGATGCTGGATATCAATTATATCAGGACCAACCCCGAAATAGTAAAGAAGGCGGCAGCGGACAAGCTTATAAATACCGATGTCGACAGACTGCTGGATATGGACGTCAGGATCAGGAATTTGACTGTCGTCGCAGACAAACTAAGATCCGAGAGGAACAATATTTCAAAGCAGACGCAAATGCTTGCAGCCGAAGAGAAGATAGCTGCAATAGGGCGTGTAAGGGAGATCAAGGAGGAACTGGCGTTGATCGAAGGCTCCCTTTCACAGGCCAAAGACGAATTCGACCGCATCATGCTTACCGTCCCAAGTGTTCCGATGCCTGATGTACCGCTGGGGAAAGGTGAAGAAGACAACGTCGAGATAAGGAGGTGGGGTGTGAAGCCCGACTTCGGTTTTGCTCCGAAGGACCATATCGAATTGGCAGAAAGCCTTGAGATTGTGGACATACCACGGGCTGTAAAATTTGCCGGCAGCAGGTCGTATTTTCTAAAAAATGAAGGCGTCCTGCTTGAAATGGCAATATGCCGGTTCGTTATCGACATGCTCACAGCCAGGGGCTTCACCCCTATGACGGTACCGCTGATGGTAAGAGAGAGCGCGATGCAGGGCACGGGATATTTTCCGCTGGGCAGGGAACAGGCGTATAAACTGCCCGAGGACGATCTGTTCCTTATTGGGACGTCGGAGGTATCTCTCGTTTCCTATCACCAAAACGAGATATTGGAAGCGGAGGAGCTTCCGAAGAAATACGCCGGCTACTCGACCTGTTTCAGACGCGAGGCCGGCACATACGGAAAGGATACCAGGGGGCTTTACAGGGTCCACCAGTTCCAAAAGGTCGAGCAGGTGATCATATGCAGAAATGATGACGCTGAAGCTGAAAAGCTGCATTACGAGATACTGAACAATACCGAGGATATATTGAAGGCTCTCAAGCTTCCATACAGGGTTGCGCTGGCATGCACAGGCGAGATAGGCATCGGGCAGGTCAGGAAGCATGAGGTCGAAACCTGGATGCCTAGCAGAGGCGCTTATTGTGAAACACATTCATGCTCAACGCTGAACGATTTCCAAGCCAGACGTTCCAATATCAGGTACAGAGATAAGGATGGCTCGCTGAAATATGTTTACACGCTGAACAATACAGGCATAGCATCTCCAAGGATACTGATTCCTTTGCTCGAGAATTGCCAGAATGCGGACGGAAGCGTTACAATACCGGAGGTGCTGAGACCTTATATGAACGGCAGGGAAAGGATCGGTCCAAAGACAGCCGTCGAACAGGAACCGATGGAATATGGCAGAGGTTCTATTGAATAAGCTTCTTCCTTTTGATAAAATGGGTTCATAGAGAGATATAGACGTGCTAATGTAATCTATCATTTCTGGAGGAAACATGAGCTTAACTCAGCAGGACGAACTACTACTAAGTGTTTACAGCGTTGATCATCTTTTAAAATGTAGTGTTATGGAAACACCAGAATCCGAAGTCAAATTAGCGCCCGTCTCCGGCAAAGTCGATATGTTTCAGGTCTATGATCCGATAGTTTTGATATTCTATGATCATGAAAAACAGCTTCAGACAATTCCGGCCGATGTCAGCCGGATCGACAGGTCTTCAGCTACAGTCACGGCATTGGTGCGTGAACATGAAATAATGGAGGAACGACGAATATTTGAAAGATATCCCGTTTCACTGGAAGTCAGCGCCAGAAAAAAGTTCTCAAGCAAGAGGCTTCGCTTCATTGTCAAAAATATCAGCCTGTACGGACTGGGGGCAGTCTCGCAGGCGGACCTGGAAGTTGACGAACCGGTCGATATAGACCTAATTACGGACCGCTCCATGTTCTATTTCAATGGAAAGATCGTCTGGAAAAAGAATTTGGACAAATATTTCGAATACGGTCTGCAATTTACCCTGTATGACGTCGCTACCAAGAACCAGCTTGAAGATTTTCTTTTGAAGCAGAAGAGCGAATATATGAAGATGATATCAAAGGCAAGGTGAAACAAAAGTACCGTCCCTGCGTTCCTAAGAACCGTCCCTGCGTTCCTACTGCGTTCCAGTCTCACATATCCCGGTAGAACTCAAGGTTCTGCTGAAGCGTAGTGTCAAGCTCGCTGCTTGTCTTGAGATATAATTTGTAATGGTTTTCCAACTCTCTGGCCTGCTTCTGCCTCTGAAATTTAGCTGTCGTCAGCATATCCGTATATATGGGCTGCTGCTCGAGCTGGGTCCGGATTGCTTTGGAAAAAATGCAGTGCTTTATGAATATGCCGCGGGCTACCTTGTTAAGTCGCGGGTTGCCCTTGGATTCATTATTTATCCATATCTCATAGTCGGATGTAAATATGTCGCGCAGGCGATTATGATTTTTGGTTATCAGCGATTTTACCTTTTCTTTTGCATCGTCTGATAAATCGTGATTCTTCTTGTAGAACTGGATATAATCTGCGTATTCGGACGTGAGTGAGCTTTGGCTCACGTCGTTCCACGCCGCTCCCATCATCGTCCTGCAAAGCTCCCACCTGAAATTGCCGACCAGCTTCAATATCATATCGTCGAGGTTTTCGTCCGTAAAGACAGGTATGATGAATCTTCCGGGAGTGCTGCGCACTCTTCCGGTTATCTCCTGCCACATCATCGCACGCGTCCCGTAAACCGGCATAAGTATAATGTCGGGTACGACCTGCATCATCACTATCTCTTTTTCTATACCCTTGTAAGTGTCCCTGTAGTGTATCTCTCTGTGGAAAGCGGCAAAATCGATTTCCAGTATTCTGTTCAGCCTTTCCTGGATCATATCGGGTGTAACGACGGAACGGACAGGGTTATATGGAGCCATATCCCGGTGCAGTATCGGGAAGTAGACTGAGATCTGGCCCTGGCAAAGCCTGTGGTTCTGGCGGAACATGTTGCTGTTTTCAAATTCCAGCCTGCCATCTTTGTTACCGTCATAATTTGCTTTGTCCTTGTCCGTGTATTTTCCCTGCTTCTTCAATTCGCGGAAGGTGTCGTAGTAATCGTTCCCGAAACTGTTGACGGACGGGTCCTTTTCCATAGAGTAGATACTCGAGAACCAGTCGTTCATGTAATAAATGTTCGGTACACCGGCAGGACGTTCAGTTCCCGCAAGCTTGTAAAGAGCCATTGTCTGGCTGTTGTCGAGCAGCTTCTCGTCCATATAGCCGTACTTCAGAAACATTTTGACAAGCCGCGAATCATCTTTGAGCCGGTATGCCTTTTTAAAAACGGTGGGGTAGATCTCAAAAAAAAGATCAGTAATGGCCGTCCTTATCTCCCTCGCGGAATCGTCCGTCGAAAGCTTGTTTTTAAGGTTTCGGAAGGCTACAAGGTTCATCATGAAGCAGGTGGCTTTTTCTTCCGATATTTCAGAATACTCCAGCAGTTTTTCAACGCTGCCCGTCAATTCTTCGGGAAGGACCCGTATATCACCGGGGTCTTCGGACGACGAGGCAGTGTTAATATTCTGCGACGCTTCGGCAAGAGATGCGACGGCGCCGGTGTGGCAGTGCTCAAGGTATTTGAAATCGATAGGACTGGTATGCTTGTATTCAAATTCGACATAGGCTGAAACATCCTTGAGCTTGTCGTATATATAATTCAGAGTATTTGCGGCAGGCGAGCAATCCAGCCCCTTTGCCTTCATTTCTTTGGCTGCTCTCATAAAAGCGTCGTAGACGCTGCTGTTTTTTTCTTCGTTATACAAAAGACTTATCGTTTCATCGAGCCGGCAAAGCGTAAGGCCCAATCCGCCGGTCAGCCGATCAAGGCATTCCGAGGCTTCTTTCATGTGTGTTTCCGCAATGCATCTGTCCGCTCCAAAGAAGGTTTTCCGAAGTTCGGGCTGCATGCCGAACAGGTGCAGGAAATACTCCGCTTCCTGAAGACAGCACGATTTTTCGGCGCCGATATCTTCACCATACGGACGGAGAGTTTCAATGAACTGCCTGTTGAAATTATCCGGGATCATAATGTTGTCGTTCTTCATAGCCGCCATCAGTTCGGAACCGGCCTGAGCCACCTTTCCGGGAACGATATCCAGCTCATATTTTTCCGCAATGGCGGCGTAATAGACACAAAGGTTTTGAAGCAGGCTGTTTATACGGCTCAGGTAAGCCTGAGCCTTTTGGCTTGCCTGTACCATGCTGTTTATAAAGCTGCTTATGGAATTGATGACATAAGCTCCGTAATCCTTCTGGTTATTTATTGCTTCCAGCGCTTCAACCGCGTTTTCGCATGCATAGGCGTAAAGGCCGCAATCCGATGAAGCAGCCAGCGTAAGGGTATTGACGCCGCTTTGGAGTATATCGCTGACGCCGGTGAAAATGTTCTGGTCAAGTTCAAACAGGCGGTAGCTTTTATGCTTCAGATCTTCATATGAGACCGGATATCCCTTTTTCAGAGGCGATATGAATACTTCGAGCTTACCCTGCAGCAGCAGGTCTATTGACACGGCATCGGCGCCTTCAAGCTTTATTATACTGCCTTTTTTCTGCAAGTAACTTCCGCTTTTATTGACTTTTGTATTCATTTGCAGCCGCTCCAATGTATTTTTATTATCATTATACCTTATTTTTCCCAGTCAGGAAACGGGACTTTTGTCCTAGTACGTCGAAAATATGGGAGTCGGTTGCGATCTCTTTCTCTGCTTTGGAAATAAAAAAGAATATAATGCCGCAGGCCAATATGATAGCACTCGCAGCATTATATTCTCTATGCTGAATCGCTATTTAATTGTTTACTGCTGCTATGTCGGCTAGCTCAAGCCCTTTGTTGCGCTCCTCGGCCCAGCGTATGGACCAGTCGTTTTCGAACAGCAGCACGGGTCTGGAGTCGTTGTCCTCGACAAGCATTGTTGAACTTGTTAGGTTGAGCTGCTTCAATTTGTCCATATCGGTCTCCGATATGGGCCAGCGTGCAAATCTGAACGGAAGCTGTGTTATCCTCAAGTCCACGCCGTATTCGTGTTTGAGTCTGTGCTCGAGCACCTCGAACTGAAGTACGCCGACAGCGCCTATTATAATGTTTTCCATACCTGTGTCCGGCTGCTTGAAGACCTGTATCGCTCCTTCCTCGGAAAGCTGGCTTATCCCTTTGACAAACTGCTTTCTTTTCATCGAATCCATGGGCGTTATACGCGCGAAATGCTCCGCGGGGAAGACGGGGATGCCTTCGAATTTGAAGCGGCCGTTTCCTTCGACCAGAGTGTCCCCGATTTTGAATATTCCCGGATCGAATACTCCGATGATATCACCGGGGTAGGCTTCCTCAACGATAGCGCGCTCCTGCGCCATGAACTGCTGGGGCTGAGCGAGCCGGATCTCTTTCGCTTCCTGTACGTGATAAACGGACATACCCCGCGTAAACTGCCCGGAGCATATTCGTATGAACGCAATCCTGTCCCTGTGCGTGGGGTTCATATTGGCCTGTATTTTGAAAACAAAGCCTGAGAAATCGGCGGTTTCCGGATCAACCTCGCCTTCAGTCGAATTGCGGATCCCAGGGCAGGGCGCAAGCCTGATGAATTCTTCAAGGAACGGCTCCACGCCGAAATTCGTCATAGCGCTGCCAAAGAACATGGGCGTGAGCTCGCCCTTGTTTATCTTGTCCATTGAAAACTCGTCGCCGGCCATGTCAAGGAGTTCTATGTCCTCGCAGAGCTTATCGTGGTAATGGCTGCCGAGCAGGTCCGCAAACACCTTGTCATCGACGCTGCCCTTTATCGAGTTTACTTCCGTCTGGCCATGCCTTCCGCCTTCGAAAAGCTCTATCTGCTTTTCCTTCCTGTTATAAACGCCCTTGAAGTCGCCGTCCGTACCTATCGGCCAATTCATGGGATACGAACGTATGCCGAGCACGTTCTCTATCTCTTCCATCAGCTCGAACGGGTCCTTGCTGGCACGGTCCATTTTGTTTACAAAGGTGAAGATCGGTATGCCACGCATTTTACAAACGTGAAACAGCTTAATCGTCTGGGCTTCGACGCCCTTTGCTCCGTCTATGAGCATAACTGCGCTGTCTGCGGCGACAAGCGTGCGGTAGGTGTCTTCACTGAAGTCCTGGTGGCCTGGGGTGTCGAGAATATTTATAAAATGATCGGCATATTCGAACTGCATTACGCTCGAGGTTACCGATATACCTCTCTGCTTTTCTATTTCCATCCAATCGGAAACCGCATAACTGCCGGCCTTCCTTGCCTTTACCGTTCCGGCCAGCCTTATTGCGCCGCCATAAAGCAGCAATTTTTCGGTCAGCGTAGTTTTGCCTGCGTCAGGATGCGATATGATTGCAAAGGTTTTTCTCCTTCTGGTTTCGTTCTTTATTACTTCTTTCTTTTCCGGCATTTTTCAAAAACCATTCCTTTAATATTATTATAATATTGTGTAGTGCCAAACGGCACGACAGGTTGATTTAGCCGGTTTACCCAGCAAAATTCACCATCCCATATTATCTTATTTCTGAGGTTCCTGTCAAACATGATATAAATATATTATAATATAAGTAATAATTGATTGCACTGTAAAAAGTAGCTTCCAAAGCTTATGGGCGATTTTCCCTGCAAA
Organism: Bacillota bacterium; assembly: GCA_023439545.1. Classification (GTDB taxonomy): domain Bacteria; phylum Bacillota; class Clostridia; order Acetivibrionales; family DTU013; genus JAEYOM01. Next base: position 69,113 of record JAEXNT010000030.1, on the reverse strand, counting down.
CCATGCAAACTTGGCTAGCGGGGAGCATTTCATAATTGAAACTGCGGGGGAGATGCTATGGCGTATTCAAATGACAAGGTAAAAGTGGCTGTCGGACAGGACGATGCAATATTGATCGACAAGGGAATGACTCTATACGAGCTGGCGGGGGACTATGCCGGCGGGTTTAGTACGCCGGTCATTGCAGCGAAGGTCGACAATGACGTCAGAGAACTGAGCTACGTATTGAACCGCGACTGCAGCGTCAGATTCATGGACCTTACCAACGAAGACGGAATGAGGATTTACAGGCGCAGCCTTTATTTCATACTGATGAAGGCGGTGTATGACCTTTTCCCGGACAGGCGTGTCATTATCAGCCATGCGATAAGCAGGGGGCTGTTTTGTGAAATACAGGGAGACAAGGCGCTGGAGGCGCCGGAGGTCGAGCGCATCGAAGAAAGGATGCACGAAATCGTCTCGCTGGCGATACCGTTCAAAAAACGCGAGATACCTCTTTCGGAGGCCGAGGCGCTGTTTGCGTCGACCGGCAGGATGGACAGGTATCACACTGTCGAGCACAGAAACAAGAAATTGGTTACCATATACAACTGCGATGGCCTGGATGATTACTTCTACGGATACATGGCGCCGGACACCGGGTATATCAAGGTTTTCGGCCTTAGGTACCACGAAGGCGGGCTGATAGTAAGCTTCCCCGACAAGACCTCGCCTGATACGCTGCCTGCATATGAAGAACAGCAGAAGCTTTTCAATGTATACCTCGAATTCAAGAAGTGGGGCAGGATACTCGAAGTAGAGAATGTCGGCGCGCTCAACGATCTGATAAAGGCGGGAAAGTCCACCGAGATCATAAGGATATCCGAGGCATTGCATGAAAAGAAACTCGCAAGTATCGCGGATACCATCTCGAACAGCGGCAAAAAGCGTATTGTGCTTATTTCCGGGCCATCCTCCTCGGGAAAGACCACGTTCGCACAAAGACTGTCAATACAGCTCAGGGTAAACGGCTTAAAGCCCGTGACCATATCGCTCGACGATTATTTTGTCAACCGCGAGGACACACCGAAGGACGAATCAGGCGATTACGATTTTGAAGCGCTTGAGGCAATCGACGTCAAATTGTTCAACAGGCAGCTGAGAGAGCTAATCGAGGGGCGCGAGGTCGAGCTGCCCATATTCAATTTCACCAAGGGATCGAGGGAGCCGGTCGGCAAAAAAATGCGGATCGATGATAATAATATCCTTGTGATCGAAGGCATACACGGACTCAACGAGAAGCTGACGTCCGAGATACCAAGGGAGCAGAAATTCAAAATATACGTAAGCGCTCTGACTTCTATGAATATAGACGATCATAACAGGATTCCGGCGACCGACAACAGGATCATAAGGCGCATCGTAAGGGATCATCAGTTCAGGGGCAGCAACGCGCTCAATACTATAAAAAGGTGGCCGTCGGTCAGGCGCGGAGAGGAAAGGAACATCTTTCCGTTTCAGGAGAGCGCCGACGTGATGTTCAATTCGGCGCTGATGTATGAGCTCAGCGTACTGAAGACCCTTGCCGAACCGCTTCTCAATGAGGTGAACAACACGGCTGAGGAATTTTCCGAGGCCAACAGGCTGATTGAGTTCCTGAGCTACTTCCTGCCGATAGACCCGAAGGATGTGCCCGCAAACTCGATAATCAGGGAGTTCCTCGGGGGCAGCTGCTTTTATTGAGCAGGTAACAAACTCCTGTACATACCCGATTGCCGGGATTGATTTTGTCCATGCCTGACGAATTCGACGCATTATGGGATATGTTCGTCAAGGAGTTCAAAAACGGAAATCCTCACCCTTTTCTGGATGAAGTAAACAAACAGATTGCAGAAATAATGGGCAGGTCGTAAGGATATCTTTCCTGGAAAAAAGTCGTACTAACAACTAGTATAATAATTGCAGTATTCATAGTTTATTGATACAGTGTCCTGTATTTTTGGGCTGTTTCGCCGGTTATAGAAAGAAAGTGAACAGAAAAAGTTTTGTAAGAGCTGTATCCTACCTTTTCTGCAATCTCGTAAAAGTGGAGGTTCGTTTGCTCCAACAGCTCACGCGCCCTTTGAATGCGGAAATAGTTCAACCAACCGTAAAAGCCCAACTGTGATTTCTCGTTTAAAATTTTTGAAAGGTATGTGGTAGAAATGTATAAATCGGCTGCCATTTTTTCAAGAGAAATATCGGAAGTAAAATTTTTTTCTATATATCGCAGTGCTCTGCCTAATTGCCCGTCACCGTATTTGTGTTGTTTGGAGCTGGTAATTTTGCAGCGCTCCAGAAAAAGTTTCCGTATTTCTGTGATGTTGTAATGATCTTCTTGGATATAATCGTTTTCGTCAATATTGTAGAGTATATTAACAGCATGAATAATTTGATTTATTGTTTCTATAAACCGCGGAAATTCCATCTTTTTATCAACCAGTGCCTGAAACAAAGCTTCGGCTGATGCCGAAATTTGATCGGGCAGACCTTCGCGAATTGTGTCAAACAGCTTTTTTTTCATGTCGGAAACATCACAAGAAGACTCCGTATCCAAATAAGATAGGTTTGCAGCGAGGATGAACTTACCCTCCGGAAACCAAACACCTTTTTGCGCTGCAGGAAAGCTATCTGCGAAAACCTTTTGTAAATCTTTTATATCTTCTGTGGCTTCTGAGCAGACCACTGCGCCCACAATCATGCCGTTATGCAGAAAATGAGTTTCATATTGCGCGGAAAATTCAGCAAATGTGTGCGACAAACCTACGTTCAAAATGGTGAGAACAATTTTTGATTTTGCTACTTGTACAATTGTAGGTTTGAATTGCATGAAAACCGTTTGTATTTTTTGCACAAGCATCCATTTGGTGTGCGGATATCCATACATCATAAGAAGAAGATACCGAGGGCCATGAAAAGGTAAAGAAAGTGTTTCAACGTGATCCCTGATTTCTTCCGGTGACATGCTTGTTGTGAGTAATTGATTTACAAAGCTCTCCTGCAGCAGCTTTAAGTTTTCTGAAAAAACATGGCCGATTTTTAGATTGCGGCCGTTTTCTACAATACTTCGTTCTATTTCGTCCCGTGCTTTGACAACGGCTTCTAGAATTTCCTCTGCTGCCACAGGCTTCATAATATAGTCAAATACATGATTTCGTATGGCTTCGAGCATGTATTCCTGTTTTGAAAAACCAGTGAGAAATATAATTTTAGAGCAGGGAAGCATTTTATGCATCTCTTTGGCAAAGGCGATGCCGTCTACAAGAGGCATTTCTATATCACATAGGACAATATCCGGTTGAAGTATCAGCGCTTTTTTCATGGCACTCATGCCGTTTTCCGCCTCGCCGACAATTATAATGTTGTATTGTTCCCATTCGACATATTCCCGCAGCCCCCGTATAATGATAGGTTCATCATCTACAAGCATCAATTTATACATCGCCATTGTTCCTTTCTTTATCATTATACAGTAAAGGCAGATTTACAACAAAAGCTGTACCTCCGTCTACTGGTGAACTGCAGGTAATCCCATAACGTTCTCCAAATTTCAATTTGATTCTTTCGCTTGTGTTGCGAAGCGCCAGACCGTGCGTACCATAAGACGCAAAAGAAGAGTCGTGTATAATCCGATTAATTTTGTCGAAATCGGCGTGCGTGCCATTGTCATGTACCATATAATAAAGGTTTTTCTCGGCTTCATATACAGTGACATGGATCTCAATGGGCGTATCGACGGCTTTGTGGTGTATAATTGCATTCTCCACCAAAGGCTGTAAAATTAGTTTCAATACCTGCAGCTGTTTACGGACTTCCGGTTCTATTTCGACTTCAATGGAATAGATCAGGCGTTCGCACATACGGGCTTTTTGCAAGCGTAAATAGCAAAAGATGTGTTCGAGCTCTACTTCGAGCGGAACCAGCCCGCTGCTGGTACTATAAAGGGAGAGCCGAAAAAGTGCCGCAAAGTCTCGAATCATTTTTTCCGCAGCTTTCGATTCATTCGTTTTGATTGTCCAGTAGATTGTATTTAAGGTATTAAATAGAAAATGCGGGTTTATTTCTGCTTGCAACGCCTTAATTTCTGCGTTTTTCATTTGTAATTTACTGCAATAAACTTCATTATAAAGAAACTGCAGTTTATCTGACATCATATTAAATTGATTACCCAATACAGAAATTTCGTCATTGCCGCGAATTTTAAAACGTGCCGAAAAATCTTCGGATTCGATAGACTTCATTAAGGTTCCAAGCTTTTTTAAAGGACGAAGGATTAATCGGCGGAACAATAGCAGCTGTACAATCGAAAGAATACAGGCAAGGAAAAATGCACCTGCCATGAGTCTTTTCAGAATAAGTGAGTATCGGAATCCTACAGCGGGCGTAATCCCTATTAATATGGTTTTTTGATCGGATAGAACCCACGGTGTTATATAAACGCCCGATTGTTCCGTTTCGTAAAAATAAGTTGTACGGTCGTTTTCAGTAAGAGAGTCCATACTGTGTTTTGCCTCAAAAAAGCTTTGTATGTATTCATTTTCCGTGTTTCTGTACAAAATGCTATTGTCCATAACATTAAGAATTACAAAGGATGGATTAATCCACTCGTTTTCTGAAATAAAAAATTTTTCAATATAGTCCCGATCTATTACGATTTTTATAATTCCTAAACTGGAAGTGACGTTTGTTTTATCACGTAGCATGCGACATAGGGCCATTTCATTATTATTTACACTCCAAAACCAACCGCCCTTTAGTGCGATTGCCTTTTGCAATTCTACGTCGGTGACACTCAGCCGTGTCAAGGAACCAGAGATAATGCTTCTCTGTCTGTCGGCACTAAAAATGCCTACCCCCTGTATTGATGTGGTACCAAAGGGCAAACCGTAGAGTGCCCGTTTTGCGTTTTCATATGCCTTGTGGTAAAGCGTGGAATTAATTTCATAATCAGGAATCAGGAAAGCACGGACATACTCATTGCCAACGATAAATTTGGAAAGCTCATTGAAATTAGTTATGGTATTGTCCAGTGTGTTGGCAACGTTCTGAACATTATAATATATAGAAACATTCCTCTCGTTTTCTGATACCCTTGATAAAAACGAAAAGGAAATGAAAGCAATTATAACAAATGGGAAAAAACCGACCAAAATATTGTTTGTAATAAATTTAGTTTTAAGGCTAAGATTTTTAATCAAAAAAGATTCCCTCTCGGTTATATATACAATTTTATATTTAATTATACCACCATATCTCTTTAGGTTGGATGTTCAAAATAGTTATTAAAAGTACAATAATAAGGATATTGTCTTAAATTCATTGTAAAAATGCGTAGCAGTACTCAAAATATAAACAACAAATAATAATTATAAAGGTTTTTTAATGCAATTTTCTGTAGTAGAATAAACGTCAACATATTACATTTGGGGGTGTCAAAATGAAAGAAAAGAGGAAAGTTGCAGCAATACTTATCGTGCTATTCCTATTTGTTGTCATGACTGCATGCACACCTTCCGGTGAAGATTCTTCACAGGAAAAAAGCTCGTCAGCCTCAACATCGGGCGCATTGGCAGAAACCTCAGAAAAGAAGGATTGGACCAAGGAGGACATTACTCTCTCCATTATTCATGAACACACCAAGGAAACAGCTGAAACGGTTGCCAGCACCAGGATGTACCTGCGTGTACAGGACGAATTTGCCGCAAAATATCCTAATGTTACACTGAATGTGACGGCGCTGGGTTCCAGCGAGGTATTTGAACGGCTGTCCGTGCTTGCCGCTTCAGATGAGTTGCCAGACGTGGTTTATCTCAACGGCGCGGTGTTTGATGCTGTTAAAAAGGACAAAATGCTTTTGGATGTTTCCGATTATTTTGATCGATCATTTTACCGTGACAATTTGAATACGTTCAGCTATGAGGGCGCTGTTTATGGCGTTCCAATTAAGTACACAACGTACAACTATGTGTATTACAATGCAGATATGTGGAAGGAAGCAGGTTATGAAGAATTCCCTAAGACGTGGGATGAAATGTTGAAAGCCGATAAATATTTTAAAGGCAAGGGGGTCCCAACTATTATTTATGGAAACAAGCTGCCCTTCTTCTCAATGACCTCTTATTTTAATGCAATGGTTCATGAGGTATGTGGTTCTGATTGGGTGGATTCCATCAATGCAATGGATGGTAAAGCTGCTTTTACTGATGATAGTTTGGTTGAGGCCCTAGAAAAACTCGGCACGCTGCTCCCGCTTTGGAATCCGGATTTTGTTTCTGCAGATGACCAGTGGGCTGTCGCTGAACTGGCAAAAGGAAATGCAAGTGCTCACATCAGCGGTAGCTGGGTTGCAAACTCCATCATTTCTTATGAAGAAAAATATCCTGGTATTTCGGATACTATCCGCGTGGCTGCAGTTCCGACCTTCAGCGGTAAAGAGCCTACGATCGATTATGCCGTTCCGCAGGGGTTTGCACTCAATGTAAAAGTTGCAGACAATGAAATGAAAAAGCAGGCAGCCATTGCTTTCCTTCAAATGCTGGGGACAGATAAATACAGCAAATACATGGCGGAAATTGGAGAAATGGGGCCAGTGGAGGCTGACGTGGACTTGACAGGTCTGAAACAGATGCAGCAGGATATGTTTGACGTTATGAACTCTCATAAAAATGTGCCGCATATTACAGCTAAACTGGATTCTTCCGTTTTTAATGCGTTTACATCCGCGATTCCAAGTTATCTCTCTGGTTCTATTACTGCTAAGGAATGCGCTGCAGACGTACAAAGGGCATATGAAGCTCAGAAACCCTGACAAAGCTTATAGTCCTGAGAAATATTAAACTGAAATTTGGAGCGTTGGTAGCCGGCGCGCCAAATTTCAGTTTATAGTATACTTCATGGGGGGTTGATTGAGATGCAAAATAAGAGATTGCAACCACGGAAATTGGTCATGACAGCATATTTGCTCCCAGGCTTTCTTGTTTATTTCGGAATGCTGATTGTGCCGTTAGTTTTGGCAGTTACATTTAGTTTTTATAAATTCAGTAATATTAAAAATCTACGATTTGCGGGGCTCGCTAATTATATTACTCTGTTATCAGACAATTACGTTGGGATATCTCTGCAAAACAACTTGTTTTTAGTAGTGGTTTGCTTGATTGGACAAATCGGGATTGCGTTTGTGCTTGCCTGTTTTTTGAACTCCAAATTTGTTCGATTCCCAGGGCTACACAGAACAGTTATGTATTTTCCGGTAACACTATCCGCTGTTGTCGTTGGATACATCTGGTCAATGGTTTTCGACTTTAATTACGGAGTACTGGCTTATCTGCTGCGTTCTTTGGGGTACGCTGATGTTGTAAAGCCTTGGCTTGGACAGGCGGATACCGTGATGTTATTTGTTTGTGTTCCGCTGATATGGCAATATATTGGGTTTCATCTGGTCATTATCTTTTCAGCAATGACATCAATTGACAAAGAAGTATTTGAAATGGCTGAGATTGACGGCGCTTCAGAATTTAGAAAAGCGATATCTATTACATTTCCTTTAATCAGAAGTACTCTTTCTGTTTGCATTATGCTTTGTATCTCCGCCAATATGAAAGTGTTTGATCACATCATCGCAATGACAAACGGCGGGCCAGGATATGCCTCCAGTGTTTTAGCGGTGTATACGTATAAAAAATCTTTTTCTGAAATGAATTTGGGTTATGGCAGTGCTTTGTCTGTCTGCATATTTGTTGTAACCGCAGTGTTGTTTGGTTTGAGTCGGTTTATACTATCGGGCAAGAAAGGAGAAGTTGTGTGATGATAGAAATGAAGAAAAGTGATTATAATTATATTAGATTTTTTTTCATGAATTTATTGCCAACCCTCTTTCTAATTTCGTGTGTTTTACCGGTTGTATGGCTGCTTTACTCTACCTTGAAGACAAGCGTTCAATTTGAATCAAGTATCATATCCTTGCCGGATTCATTCAATCTAGAAAACTATAAATACGTTTTTCAAACAACGCCCATTGGCTTATATTTATGGAATACGCTGCGAAATACAACAATCACCTTGTTATTTGTTATTTTCTTTGGGTTTATCAATGGGTATTTTTTATCTCGCTTCCGGTTTAAATTGCGAACGCTGTTATTTGGGTTTTATGTCAGCAATTTTTTCATTCCGATTCATGCGTTGCTGGTGCCCACATATATATTATTTTCTTATTTTGGCTTTACCAACCGGTGGTATTCAACAATTTTACCGGTGGCTTGTATTCAGCTGCCCACTACGATTTTTTTGGTTAGCAGCTATGTGGCAACAATTCCAAAAGAACTGGAAGAGGCTGCTGCAATTGACGGAAGCAGCTTTTCGAGAACTTTGTTCTCCATTATTTTCCCCATTGTGGCGCCCGTGTTAATTACCTCTGGAATTATCGCGTTTTTTCACTGCTGGAACGAGTTCAGCTACTCTTTAATTATGTATTCCAGTGAAAAATTATATACGATTTCATTGGCGCTGACGAGGTTTAAGGGAGAGAACCGCATTGACTATCCCAGAATGATGACAGCTATGGTCATTACCATGGTTCCGGCCCTTTTGATTTATGTTGCATTTTCCAAACAGATTCTTAAGGGTATTGTGGCAGGCGCCATTAAAGGTTGATACAATACTAAAAACTAATAGGGGGAGATAAGTGTGAAGATTCGAAATACATGCAGCCTTGCTAAACTATATTCTGGTTCGCACCGTCCGATTCTGGAGACATCGCCGGAGCTGAAGTTTATGTATGCGATCTGCAATATGGATTTTGAGACCGCGCTGGGGCTATTTGAAGAGAAAAAACTTTTCGGGAATGTACCGAGCGCCGTGGATTCGCCGTACGGGCGGTTTGAGGGCCTTGCGGGCATTCGAAGTTTTGCGGAAGGCTGGCTATCTGCCTTTCAGGCACAGCAGGCCTTTGTAACACCCATGATACAGACACGCGCCAACGGCAGATCCGTAACTGAGCTGGTTGTAAATTTTGTAGTAGACGGTGAAATTAATCAAGTACCTATGTTTGTTGTCGGTGATTTGCGTACACAGGATACATTGGATGAAGTTAGGCTTTATTGCCACCATACGTATGTCCCTGGGCTGCAGGCTTACCGGAAACCGATCTTCATGTCTGCGCATTTGGAAATGGGGGATCCGGGATTGTTGACGGGTGCAGTACGCGAATATTATGAAGCGCTTCATCATGTTCCATCTGTGGATGTTGAACGGATTTTGGCGTGTATGATCCCAAATTGTAAATTCGGCGGGTATGAGCCGGCGGACGCTAACCATGCAATAGCTGAAACACCCGAAGCACTTCGGAGAAAGTTTGAATTAATGGCCGAATACATTCCGCGGTGTGTTGGCATGCGCTATGAAACAATTATAGATAATGGTACCACCTGCGTGATTGAATGGGTTCATGTTGTATCCAAAGCAGGGCAGGAAGAACGGGCAAGGATTGCGCTTTCCGGCATATCTGCTTATGAGAGAGGGAAAGACGGACTTCTCAGTGCGATTCGGATAAGCGACTATGCCGGTTATGAGCGCACTATTGATTGGACAAAAACATTGATTACCGAGGCGCAAGCCAAGGCAATAAATTTTGTTGAAACTTTTCCAGCAGGGGTGGGCAGAAAGCCGCAGTCCTAAAAAAATAAGAATAATAGTTTCTCATGCAAACAAGTGAGGCTAAGTTGTAGGAATAGCTTTACTTGTTTGTTTTTTATAGTAAAACTTCTATGGACTTTGCGAAAACAGGAGTTTTAGCACCGGCAGCACAGCGGGTTCAATGTTTATTGAAGTCCACCTGTGGAACCATGGGATGATGAAGATGCAGAGAGATTGGCTCAATATATTGACCGAGCCCTCTTCTCACAGGAACGAATGACCTATATACCGGTTTAATTAAACACTGGAATTTGTATGCAGCAGTAGACAACAAGCTCCAAAATATACCGGATGACCGGTTAAGTTCCGGAGCTTGCTTTCTGACTATAACTATACGGCTGAAACCTGATTACGATCAGCCCGTAAAGCTGGGGTAGAAGGTAGCGCAATCCGTCTGTTCCGACGAAGTGGAGTTCCTCGGTTCGACCTGTATCTGCTGCGCGCAGCAGTGATCGCCCTTCATATAGTAATAGCAAGTATTGACGGAACACTTTATGCCATCGTTCGGTTTATCCATTCTATTTGCCTGCATTTTTCAGCCTCCTTTTGAATGTTTTAGATATTCTTTTTCACTTCGTATATAGTATTGTCGTTTTACATTTTAATTATGATTCAACAAAAATAATATCAGCTTATTTAGGACCTAAAATTTCAGGAAATAGATTTGCGATATATTGCATAAACTACTAAAAAATATTATACTTTTTAATATAATATTAAAAAGTCTGTTTTGGAGGTTTACTTATGGCATATTTATTAGGTATCGATATCGGCACCTCAGGCACGAAAACAGTTTTATTCGACGAACTGGGAAATACCGTCGCCAGCGCGCTCGAAGAATATCCTCTTTACCAGCCCAATATCGGCTGGGCTGAACAGGATCCTGAAGACTGGTGGCAGGCAACTGTCGCAGGTATCAGCAAGGTGCTTGCAAAAAGCGGGAAAAAACCTGAGGAAATCAGCGGCGTAGGTCTTTCAGGCCAGATGCACGGCCTGGTAATGCTCGACAAGGACGGAAAGGTACTCAGACGTTCGATCATCTGGTGCGATCAGAGGACTACTGCCGAATGCGCGCAGATCACCTCACTCGTAGGCGCGGAAAGGCTGATCGAAATAACAGCGAATCCTGCGCTTGTCGGTTTTACCGCATCGAAGATCATGTGGGTTAAGAACAACGAACCCGCAATATTCGAAAAGACTGCCAAGATATTACTTCCCAAGGATTATGTAAGGTTTAAGCTCACCGGCGAATATGCGACGGAAGTTTCGGACGCCAGTGGAATGCAGCTGATGGATATTCCGGGCAGGTGCTGGAGCGGCGAAGTAATGTCCAAGCTCGGCATAGACAGGAACCAGGTAGGAGAGCTTTACGAATCGCAGGAAGTAAGCGGCAGGGTAAACAGCATGGCAGCTTCTTTGACAGGGCTGCGTGAGGGAACTCCCGTTGTCGGCGGCGGCGGAGACCAGGCTGCAGGCGCGGTAGGCAACGGTATCGTCAAGCCGGGTATCGTATCATCTACTATCGGTACATCCGGCGTTGTGTTTGCATATCTCGATAAAATAAGCATAGACCCCAAGGGCAGGGTGCAGACCTTCTGCCATGCGGTCCCCAATACCTGGCACGTCATGGGTGTCACACAGGGAGCCGGCTTCTCGCTTAAGTGGTTCAGGGATAATTTCTGCAGGACTGAGATGAATACGGCGGAGCAAATGGATGTCGATCCTTATGTATTGATGGACCAGGAAGCTGAGAAAGTACGCCCTGGAAGCAATGGACTCATTTACCTTCCGTATCTTATCGGCGAGAGGACGCCTCACCTGGACGCTGATGCTAAGGGCGTATTCTTCGGCCTTTCAACTGTCCACAAGAGGAGGGATCTCATCCGTTCCGTAATGGAAGGCGTTGTTTACAGCCTCAGGGACTGCATGGAAATCATCAAGGGCATGGGCGTCGATATCAACGAAGTAAGGGCTTCGGGCGGCGGCGGAAAGAGCAAGCTTTGGAAGCAGATGCAGGCTGACGTATTCGGCACTCCGATGACCACGATAAATTCAAGCGAAGGACCCGCACTCGGCGTGGCACTGCTGGCCGGCGTCGGAACCGGAGTTTACAGGAGCGTCGCGGAAGCATGCGATACGGCTATCCAGGTCAAAAACATACAGCAGCCCGATATGGCATTGTATGACAAGTATTCGAAGTTCTACAGTCTGTACGGCCAGCTGTACAGATCACTGAAAAAGGATTACAAGGATCTTGCCAACATAATGAAGAGTGTTTATGAGGAAGGCGTATGACAAAAAGCAGGACCGGAAACAGCAAGTTTCTCAAGGCTTATAACGAGACAGGCATCCTTGACATCATCCGTATGAAGCAAGCTGTTTCCCGGGCCGACCTCTCAAAGGAAACGGGGCTGTCGCCGACTGCGGCGGGAGCTATTGTTTCCGCTCTCATTGAAAAAGGTTATATACATGAAACCGGCACGGGGGAGTCAAGAGGCGGGAGAAAGCCCGTACTGCTTGAACTCAAGGCAGACTCCTACTTTTCGGTCGGAATCGACGTTGATGTAGACAGCATTCTGTTCGTACTGATGGATATCACAGGCAAAGTCGTGCATGAAAGGACGGCTGCTTTGGCGGTAAACAATCCCGATGCGGCTGTTGAGGCGGTTGCCGCCGGGATAGGCGAGATCTCGGAGAGCTTTTCGATCGACCGGGGGAGGCTGCTCGGCATAGGTATATCAGTCCCCGGCATGGTCGATGCGGTATCTCACAAGATCGTGCTTGCTCCGAACCTCGGCTGGGAGGACGTCGATCTCTGCAGCATGCTGAAGGAGAGGCTCGGTTTGCCCGCGTACATCGAAAATGAAGCTATGGCTTTCGCTATCTGCGAGAACTGGATAGGCGCCTGTCAGGGCGCCAGCAACTTTGTCTGCGTAAACATAAAGTCAGGCATCGGCGCCGGCATATTTACCGGCGGAAGGCTATACAGGGGTACGGGCGGCAGCGCGGGAGAAGTCGGGCATATAGTAGTGGACGAAAACGGTCCAAGGTGCGGCTGCGGAAATTACGGCTGTCTCGAGACCATAGTATCGACCGGCAGGATAGTCGATAAAGCCAGACGAATGGTCAGGCAGGGCGTCGTCTCCAAATTGAACGATGTCGTCGACGCCGATGAAATATCACTCGAACAAATCGCCAACGCCGCGAGGCAGGGGGACGAGGCCGCCAGGAGCTTGCTCAACGATGCTGCAAGGTACCTCGGTATAGCGCTTTCGAACCTGGTCAATACGCTGAATCCTTCGAGGATCGTTCTGGGAAAGGATTTTGTGGTTTATGGCGATCTGGTCATGGATACTCTTAGAAACGTTATCGACACAAAAGCGCTTAAAAGACCTGCATCGAATGTGGAGATCATGGCTACGGAAATCGGGGAGCGCGCATCCACGCTGGGGGCGGCTATAATACCGCTGAAGGTGCTTTTCGGGAGGTAGAAGTATAAATTTCCCGGAAACTGATGATGACTATATCTGAAAGCGGCATGGTTAAATTAATACATGAAAGCTATAAAAAATGATAATGGAGGTAAAAACAATGGCAGAGATTTTCAAGGGAATCCAGAAAATCAGTTATGAAGGGGCAAAATCCGACAATCCGCTGGCATACAAGTATTATAATCCAGATGAGATCATTGCCGGGAAAAGGATGGAAGACCATCTTAAATTTGCAGTAGCTTACTGGCATACTTTCCAGGCGACCGGAACCGACCCGTTTGGAGCTGTCGGTACGGCTATCAGGCCATGGGACAGTATTTCCGACGCCATGGAACTGGCCAAACTCAAGGTAGAGGCCAATTTCGAATTTTGCGAAAAGCTCGGCGTCCCATATTTTTGCTTCCATGACAGGGATATCGCTCCCGAAGCCGATAACCTGAGGGAAACCAACAAGAGGCTCGATGAGATCGTAAGCGCGATCAAGGACAGGATGAAGAACAGCAAGGTCAAGCTCCTCTGGGGTACCACCAACGCATTCAGCAATCCGAGATTCGTTCACGGCGCTTCCACATCTCCGAATGCAGAAGTATTTGCATTTGCGGCAGCACAGGTCAAAAAGGCCATGGAAGTCACCAAGGAGCTTGGCGGACAGAACTATGTATTCTGGGGCGGCAGGGAGGGTTATGAGACTCTGCTCAACACCGATATGAAGCTCGAACTCGACAATATGGCGCGTTTCATGGGCATGGCAGTCGATTATGCAAAGGAGATAGGCTTCGACGGCCAGTTCCTTATCGAACCCAAGCCGAAGGAACCGACAAAGCACCAGTATGATTTCGACGCCGGTACGGTAATAGGCTTCCTCAAGACCTACGGACTCGACCCCTACTTTAAGCTTAACATCGAAGCCAACCACGCGACTCTCGCCACTCATACCTTCCAGCATGAACTGAGAGTTTCCCGTATCAACGGAATGCTCGGAAGCATCGACGCCAACCAGGGCGACATGCTGCTCGGCTGGGATACCGACCAGTTCCCGACCAACCTTTACGATACTACGCTTGCAATGTATGAAGTCCTCAAGATGGGCGGCTTTGCAAAGGGCGGCCTGAACTTCGACTCCAAGGCAAGAAGGGGCTCCTTCGAGGCAATCGACCTCTTCTACGGGCATATCGCGGGCATGGATACTTTCGCAAAAGGCCTGAGAGCTGCAGCTAAGATGATAGATGACGGAAAGATGGACAAATTCATTGCTGAACGGTACCAGAGCTATACCAACGGAATCGGCAAGGACATTGTCGAAAAGAAGGTCGGCTTTAAGGAACTTGAGAAGTACGCTATGGAACACAGCAATATAGTCAATACCTCCGGACGCCAGGAAATGCTCGAATCGATACTCAACAGCTACCTGGCAGATTAATGGTCAGCTGATTTGAAACGTAGGGACGGTTCTTTTGTTCCATTTTGCTCACAAACAAATTGGAACAAAAGAGCCGTCCCTGTGTTTCGTCCCTGTGTTTCAGGGAATATTACTACTAAAACTCGAAAGGAAACAATGAATATGGAAAATGTTATGGGAACAAACGTAGTAACACAGATAGGCATACTTGTAAACGACATCGATGAGGCAGCACAGGCTTACGCGGACCTGCTCGGAGTTGAAAAGCCAGAGATCCGCATGACAGCCGCGCAGGATGTCTCCAGGACCGAATACATGGGCAAGCCCACTGCCGCACGTACAAAGCAGGCATTTTTCAAAGTTGGCGCCGATGTGGAAATAGAGTTGCTGGAGCCGGATCATGAACCCAGCACCTGGCGCCACGACCTTGACCAATATGGCGAAGGCGTACACCATATCGCATTCAAGATAGATGGGATGGAAAAAGTCGTTAAAGCGCTTGGACAGAAGGGCTACAAGGAGATACAGAAAGGCCGGTGGAATGGCGGACGCTATTCCTACCTCGATGCGGAAGACAAACTAAAGCTTGTGCTCGAGCTTTTGGAATTCGATAAATGATCGTTGTTGCTGCGGGAGCAATGCGCTTGCCTCACTGTTCCCGTTTATTGCCTGCCGGATTAGGCGAAAACTGTTGCCGGATCGGGCGGAAGCTGTTACCGGAGAGTGCTGAAGCTGCTAAAGGAAGGATCGGGTGTATCGGATGAGAAAAGTCAAAATTGGCATAATAGGCTGCGGAGTTATCAGTAACACATATATAAAAAACATCAAAGCTTTTTTTCCATGGCTCGATATTACAGCCTGCGCGAACCGCAATTTAGAAAAGGCTCGCCAAACCGCCGAGATATACTCTATTCCTAAAGCTTATACGGTGGAGGAGCTTCTGAAGGATGAAGAAATCGAAATAGTGCTGAACCTTACGACGCCTGCGGCACATACGGAAATAAACAGGATGGCTTTGATGGCCGGGAAGCACGTATTTTGTGAAAAGCCGCTGGCAATGAGCCTGGAGGAAGCCGGAGAGATAGTGAAGCTGGCCGGACAGAAGGGGCTGATGCTCGGCTGCGCACCTGAAACGTTCATGGGCGCAGGCCTGCAAACCTGCAGGAAGGTGATCGACGACGGCTGGATCGGAAGGCCGATAGCTGCTACCGCCAATATGATCTCTTACGGTACCGAGATCTGGCACGCTTCTCCTGAGTTTTACTACAAAAAAGGCGCAGGCCCGATGCTCGACATGGGACCTTACTATGTCACGGCACTGGTATCGCTGCTCGGTCCGGTGGCAAAGACCGCCTGCTTCAACGGCACAGGCAGGACCAGAAGAAAGATATACAGCAACCCGCTGAGGGGCAGGGAGATCGAAGTCGAAGTGCCTACGACCTATACGGGGATTATGGAATTTGCAAGCGGAGTGCATGTCAATATCAACATGACTTTCGACGTATGGATGTCCAGCCTGCCCAAGCTCGAGATATACGGGACCGAGGGGACGCTGATAGTGCCCGACCCCAATATGAGCTCCGGCAAGGTTAAAATTTTCAGGCAGGAAAAGGTGTTGGACGCCGTCGTCAGCAGATTCTACAACGAAAAGGACGCCAAGTCGTATTCGACCGATTATGAGAGCCTTCAAGAGATACCGCTTGTCTGTCAGCAGCCCCTCGATTATTTCAGAGGGCTTGGAGTTCTGGATATGGCCTATGCGCTGGTCAACGGAAGACGGCACCGCACAAACGAAGAGCTTGCATATCATGTCACAGAGGCGTTGTTCAGCTTCGATACCGCAGCCGGGGAATCAACGGTATATAACATGACGTCCTCTTGCAGGAAGCCTGAGCCTGTACCCTGGGGCCGCGCTTTCGGCGAACTGGATTAGAACTTGAGCAGCTGCACTCATTTGCTTAACCCGCCTTAATAACGGCTAATGATCCAATTGAATTACAGCGGCAGCTGTACGGTAAATTTCGTGCCTTTTCCGGGTTCGCTCTCAACTGATATATTTCCGTCATAGAGGTTTACTATATGCTTGACTATCGACAAGCCGAGGCCTGTTCCGCCCATACTGCGGGATCTTCCCTTGTCCACCCGGTAAAAGCGTTCGAAAATCCTTGATAAATGCTCTTCTTCTATGCCGATGCCCGTATCCTCGACCGATACGGCCAGGCTTCCCTCCGATTTTACAGCCTTTATGAGCACGTTTCCGTTTTCCTTGTTGTACTTTATGGCATTTTCAATCAGGTTGATCAGCATCTGTTTTATTCTGTTTCGGTTGACTTTGACAATGATTTTGGCAGCCGCATCGGCTCTCAGCGTTACTCCCTTTTTATCAGCTTCAGGCGCAAGTATCGAAAGTACTTCGGCAATTATACCTGTAAGGTCGTGTTCTTCTATATTCGTGTCGCTTTTGGCATTTTCTATCTCCGACAGCTGTAGTATGTCGTTGATTAGCATTGTAAGCCTCTCGGCCTCTATGTCGATGATATCGAGAAACAGCGGAGCTACGGAAGTATCGTATATCGCGCCGTTCCTGAGCGTTTCGACGAAGCCCCTGATCGAGGTTAGCGGGGTCTTGAGCTCGTGCGTGACGTTTGAAACGAATTCCGTCCGGATCTGCTCAAGCTTTTTCATTGAGGTTATGTCCTGTATGGTTATTATGCCCCCGGCATTCGTTCCTTCACCGTCCGAAGCCACGATCGGGCTCGAGTAAACGTTGAAGATCCCGCTTTCGGGTGAGCCGAGCATAAGTTCTTTTACCTGTGATGTATTGCTGTCTATGGCTTTTTGCAGTATTTCATTAAGCTGGTGGTTGCGGATCACTTCTATGAATCTTTTACCTATGACGTTATCCTGCTGGATATTGAAAAATTTTGCAGCGATCGAATTGAACAGTATTATCCTCAGATTCTGATCTACAGCGATAAAGCTGTACATAATACTGTTCAGAATAGCGTCGAATTTCATGTTTTTGTCCGTGAGATCCGTAACGGTGCCGTCCAGCTTTTCCGCCATATAGTTGAAGGCGACCGCAAGCTGTCCGAATTCGTCATGAGTCCTGACAGCGACCCTTTTGGAGTAATTGCCGCCGGATATATTCCGGGCAGCCGAAGTCAGTTCGTTCAAAGGCTTGCTGATCCCCGAGGCGAATCTGTACGCGAGAAGCGCAGTCAGCATAATGCCTGCAAGCATACCGGCAAGCGAGTAGAGCAATATCTGAAGGTCTATTTTCCTTAGCTGGTCGAGAGGGACGGAGACCCTGATTATCAGATCGGGCAGGGAAGAGGGGATAGCAATGTAAAGAAAGTCCAATTTAAGCGTTTTGCTTGACCTGATATCTTCTCCTGCAGTACCGCTTAAAGCCTGCTGCACTTCCTTCCTGCCCAGGTGGTTTTCCATACTGCTGTAATCTGTTTCAGACTCTCCGAGCACCTTTCCCTTTGCGTCTATAATAGTTATCCTGGGCCGGAAAGCGAACGGATCCCTATTACCGTCCGGTTTGGCGGCTTTGGGAACGCTTGAGGAGAGTATACCCGCGTAATCCTTTGCCAGGGAGTCGTAATCCGGCTTTTCTCCTTCACTGGATATTTGTACTATCTCATGATCGTACAGTACGGCAACCGTCATGATGCGGTCCCTTACTTGATCCATGTACAGATTCCGGGCGTGCTGTGTAGTAAATATGCCTGTTACGGACATTCCGACGATTATTAAAATGATAAAATAAAGTAACAGTTTTTTTCTCATATGATCACATAACCCCAGCCATTCAAACTGTCGCTCCGTCTTTGCCGTTGAACCTGTAGCCTATTCCGCGTACGGTCTCGATATACGACGGTTTGTTGTCGTCATCTTCGATCTTCTGCCTGAGATAGCGTATATGGACATCCACAGTCCTTGTCTCGCCGTAATAATCGTAACCCCAGATCTTATCCAGCAGAAGCTCGCGCGTCAGTACCTTGCCCCTGTTCTGCATCAGCAGCTTGAGCAGTTCGAATTCTTTTAAAGGCATCTCGATCAGGCTGCCCTTTTTGAAAACCTCATGTCTGGCGGTATCTACTTCGATATCGCCATGCCTCAATATATCCGTTTCCTCGGGCGCCGACGAGGCAGTCCTCCTGAGCAGGGCTTTTACCCTGGCCGCCAGCTCGCGCACGCTGAAAGGCTTCGTCAGGTAATCGTCCGCTCCCATTTCAAGCCCCAGAACCTTATCGAATTCTTCGCCTTTGGCGGTGAGCATGATAATGGGTATGTTTTTGGACCTGTTATCGGATCTCAGCCTCCTGCACAGCTCCAGACCATCCATGCCCGGCAGCATTATATCGAGTATAAACAACGCGGGAAGTGTACTCCCGACAGCATCGAGCAGCTTTTCGGCATTATCGAACACCGTTACTTTGAAACCGTTCGCTTCAAGGTTGTATTGTATGAGCTGCTGTATGTGGATCTCGTCATCTACCGCATATATCAGTTCCTTTGACATCCCGCACCCCCGTTCATTTATTCTATACCACCTTTTCCATAGTTGCTACCCATGTCATCCTTGCCTTTTTCGCCGTCCTTTTGATCCTTGCCGCCGTCAAGCTCGAAATCGGCGTAAGGAGGCACGTGAGCCGACTCTTTGTGATACAGCCTTGCCAGGCGGTCGTGCTCGCCGGTTACGTTGAAGACGACCCATTCGCCTATATTGGTGGCGTGATCGCCCATACGCTCTATATATTTTGCGATAAACATAAGGTCGACGCCCTGTTCGATGGTATTGGGATCGTTTCTCATAAGATTTATAAGCTCCAGTATGACTTTATTGAATAAGGCGTCCACATCATCGTCGCTTGCACAGACCTTCTCAGCGAGCTCGACGTCCTGCCTCACATACGCGTCGATGGACTTGTTGACCATGATCCTGGCGAGCTCGGCCATCTTCGGTAAGTCGATCAGCGGTTTGATATACTTTTTCCCCGACATCCTCAATATTATCTCCGCAATATCCGAGGATGCATCGGCGATGCGCTCCATATCCGTAATTATCTTCAGCGCCGTGCTGATCGTACGAAGATCCTTTGCCAGCGGCTGCTGCCTGGCGATAAGGTTCATGCACTTTTTCTCTATTTTCTTTTCGTAATCATCGATAATATCATCATTCTGGAAAATCTGTCTTGCCAGTTCGACGTCCTGCTTTTTCAAGGCTACTATCGCATTATCTATCGATTCCTCAACGAGGCTGCCCATTTTTATGAGATCCATGTGAAGGTCTTCGAGACCTTGATCGAATGAATGTCTCGCTACCATATATATTCCTCCTGTTGAACGTTTTAAATAATTCGCGCCTTACAGGCGCTAAACATTCTACTATCCGAACCTGCCGGTAATATAGTCTTCGGTGCGCTTGTCCCGCGGGGTGCTGAATATGGCCTCCGTTTCGCCTGATTCGACTATCTCGCCGTGCAGAAAAAATGCCGTTTTGTCCGAGATCCTGCCTGCCTGCTGCATATTGTGCGTCACAATAATGATCGTATACTTCTCTTTAAGTTCGTCAATCAGATCTTCGATCTTCATGGTCGAAATCGGATCAAGTGCCGAGGTAGGTTCGTCCATGAGAACGACTTCCGGGTTGACTGCCAGAACTCTTGCGATGCAAAGCCTCTGCTGCTGACCTCCAGATAGCCCCAGAGCGCTTTTCTTCAGCCTGTCCTTGACTTCATCCCACAAGGCTGCGCTACGCAGGCTTTTTTCTATTATCTCGTCGAGCTGCGTCCTGTTTTTAAGACCGTGTATCCTGGGACCGTAGGCAATATTGTCATAGATGGACATCGGGAAGGGGTTGGGTTTCTGGAAGACCATTCCTACCCGCTTCCTGAGTTCAACTATATCACACTGCCCATATATGTTCAAACCATCCAGGAAAACATCCCCTGTGATCCTGACGCCTGCCACGAGGTCGTTCATTCGGTCGAGCGTTTTGAGGAATGTTGACTTTCCGCAGCCGGAAGGACCGATGAGCGCAGTTACCTGGTTCTCCGCCATATCTATTGTGACGCTTTTCAGGGCGTGCACATCGCCGTAATAAAGGTCCAGGTTCCTCGTTGAAATCTTCTGCAAATTCATAAAATGCTTTCCTCCTGATCAACCGCCCGTTGTGGCTTTGGAAAGCCTTCTGGCAAGCCGGGTGGCAATAAAATTTATAATGGCTACTATAATTACGAGTATTGTTGCTGTTGCATACGCCTGATCGAACGAAATACCCTCTTTCGCGAGCGTATAGAGATGTACCGACAATGTCCTGCCTGACCGCATTATGCTGGAGGGTATGTTCGGCACGTAGCCGGCGGTAAGGTAGACAGCGGCGGTTTCTCCGACTATTCGTCCAATGCTCAGTATCACGGCTGTCAGTATGCCCGGGATCGACGAAGGGAGCACGACGCGCGATACTGTTTTCAGCTTCGACGCGCCCAACGCCAAACTGCCTTCTCTATATGACATCGGCACGGATTTCAGCGCTTCCTCGGTCGAACGTATGACTGTAGGAAGCACCATGATGCTCAGTGTCAGGGCGCCGGATAAAATGGAATACTTCAGGTGCAGTGCAATGACAAAGAATATCAGCCCGAAGAGACCGTATATGATTGAAGGGATGCCTGCCAGTGTCTCAGTAGCGAACCGGATAGTATTTACCAGCCTGCCGGGCTTCGAATACTCTACAAGGTAAATGGCGGAGCATATACCCACAGGCGTCGCTATAACTACAGTTACGCCTATTATCATAAGTGTGCTGATTATCATAGGGTATATGCCGAAAAGATTTCTGACCGGCTTGTATACCGTGGTGAGGAAAGACCAGTTGATATGGCCGGCCCCTGTTATTACTATATATATTAATATCCACGCCAGCACGGCTACGGTGATGAATGCGCAGAGCCAGGCCAGGCCTGTGAGTATGCGGTCTGCGTATCTGCGCCTTGTTGTCCGGTCGTTCATGCCTGCTCACCGTCCCTTCTGCGGAGTAATATATTGAGTGTTATATTCAACAGCATTATGAATATGAAAAGGATTACGCCGGTGGCAAACAGCGTTTCCTGGTGCAGTCCGCCCGCATAGCCCATTTCGAGTGCAATGTTGGCAGTCATCGTTCTGACCCTGTCTGTGATGGCGTGTGGAATCAATGCCGTATTGCCCGAGACGAGGATGACTGCCATGGTTTCGCCGATAGCCCTGCCTGTGCCCAGTACGATCGATGCCATTATCCCTGATTTTGCCGCCGGGAGGATGACCTTGAATATCGTCTGTATATGGCTTGCTCCCAAAGCAAGCGAGCCTTCCTTCAGTGTCGGCGATACCGCGCAGATCGAGGTCTCCGACAAGCTTATGACGGTAGGCAGTATCATAACCGACAGGATTATTATTACGGCAAGCAGGCTGTTGCCGGCGCCTCCGAAATATTTGGAAATTATAGGCGCCAGCACCATGAGCCCGAAAAATCCGAAGACTACAGACGGTATCCCGGCAAGCAATTCAACTGCCGGCCGTATGACTTCAGCAAGTTTTTTCGGCGCCAGCTCGGCGAGGAAAACCGCCGTGAACAGCCCTATGAAAACACCGATGACGACAGCGCCTATAGTTCCGAGAACACTCGACACTATCATCGGAAGTATGCCGAACTGGTTGGCTTCAGGCTGCCAGACAGCGCCGAACAGAAAATTGAGCACTCCCACCTTGAAGATTGCGGGAGAGCCCTTGGCAAAGACATATATCGTAATAACGATTACCGACAGGATGGATATAGCCGCACAAATCAGAAAAATCGCTTCTATTATCCTTTCCTGCAATTTTCGCTTTTTATTTGATATCATAAAATATTTGCCTCCACTTAAGGGTGGACGGCAGATTTTCAATAATCTGCAGCCCGAGTACCCGGGTTATCACTTTATTGTAATGTATGTCTTCCCTACGATCTCCTGGCCTGCATCGCTTTTAACGAAGTCCAGGAATGCTTGTGTTTCGGGACTTGCAGCGCCTTTGATCAGCATCAGGAAGGGCCTTGATACTGCGTAGCTCTTGTTCTTGATATTCTCAACGCTGCATTCCACTCCGTCGATGCTCAATTTTTTAACAGTGCTGTCGGCAAATCCAAGGGAGAGGTAACCTATCGCGTTTTCCTTGGAGGATATGTTTGCCTTGACCGGCCCGTTGCCATCTGCTACGAGCGCATCCTTTCTTACAAGTGATACTGTCTGGCCATCTCTCTTTTCCTGAAGTCCGAGCAGTTCTTCAAAGGCCGTCTTTGTGCCTGAACTTGCTTCACGGGCCACAGCAAGTATTTCCTGATCCTTTCCTCCGACATCCTTCCAGTTCGTTATCTCACCCTTGAATATTTTCTGAATCTGGTCTCTGGTCAGGTCCTTGACTGTGTTTGCCGGATTCACCACGACTGCTATGCCGTCATATGCTATGACATGCTCGGCCAGTCCGTTTTTTTCATCCGGAGTGAGCTCACGCGAAGATTCGCCTATGTCGGAGGTACCGTCGGTTACGTCCTTGATACCCTGGCTTGAACCGCCGCCCTGAATTTCTACGGACACGTCGGGGTATTTTTCGTTGAAAACGTCCGCAAGATCCTGTGCAAGCGGCTGTACCGAAGTGGAGCCCGACACTGTCACAGTGCCTGACAGGTTGCCGGCATTTGCGTTGTTGCCGGTTGCCGCGCCGTTGTTATCGGCGGGGGCCTGGCTGCTGCCGCATGCCGTGAGCATTACTGCCGATATTAATGCCGAAGTGATCAGAGTCAGCGATTTTTTTCCCAATGATGATATTTTCATACTTCTCCTCCTGTTGTTATACATTGTGAACCCTGTTTTGATTTAGTTGACATATACATCTTATTTCAGCTCTTTTAAATGCAAATTAACCTATTGTTAACTTCAGGTTAATTTTGATATTGCCCGCGGAATCAATTTTGAGGAGTTTATCGCATATATTAATGGAAAAACGTCTTGAGGAGATCGATATATGAATTATGTCAATTACGGCAGGGACTTGACAATACAGCCATACGACAGGGAAAAGGCTCTTCAGTATGCTCATAAATGGGCTTACGCAAGAAACCCGGCCTATCTCGACTTTGAAAACCTTGGCGGCGACTGCACCAATTTTGCTTCGCAGTGCATCCTTGCAGGAAGCGGCGTAATGAACCGCACTCCTGTTTACGGCTGGTATTATGACAATTCCTTCAGCAGGACTGCTTCATGGACAGGGGTTAATTATATTTATGATTTTTTGACAGGAAACAAGGGAAGGGGACCCTTTGCGGAAGAGGTCGATGCGGAGGACGCGGAGCCGGGAGACCTTGCGCAGATATCCTTCTCCGACAGCAAGCGTTTCGACCACTCTCCAGTTATCGTCAAAATCGAGGGGAAAAAAGGAAAGGACGGCATATTGATTGCCGCCCATACTTTTGATACCGATTATTACAAGCTTATGGAGTTCGAACCTGCGTACATAAGATTTTTGCACATTTCAGGAGTTCGCTCCTGAAATTACTTCGCCTTCTTTGCAAGCTTCATATCCTCTTCTGCAAGAACCTTTTCAAGGTCCAGCATAAGGATGAGGCGTCCACCGACCTTGGCCGTACCGCTCAGGAACCTGTCCCTTACATTGTTCAGAGCTTCAGGCGCCGGGTCGAATTCGTTGTCTTCCACCTTTATTATTTCACGAACTCCGTCTACGATGATGCCTATCTCCGATACCGATGTGTTTGCGATGATGATCTTCGTGTTTTCATCAAATTCCGGGCTTGCCAGGTTGAAGCGTCTTCTGAGGTTGAAGATGGTCAGGACCTTTCCCCTGAGATTCGCCAGGCCTTCGATGTAGTCCGGCGTATTTGGTATTTTGAAGATATCGAGCATTTTTTCGATGCTGCTGATATTTTCGATGTTCATGCCGAATTCCTCACCATTGATTGTAAATACGACAAATTGCCTTGTGCCCACTTTAACCCCTCCTTGTTTAGATGCAATGTTATGTGCGATAGCTCCCGTTTATTTTTACATAATCGTACGAGTAGTCACAGGTCCAGACGCGGTCCTTGTAAACGCCCTTGTTCAGTTTTACCAGCAGCTTGATTTCGGCTTTTTTGAGCAGTTCCTTTGCAGCCTCTTCGTTAAAGTCTGCGGCACAACCGTTTTTACAAACCAAAAGATCTCCGATATATATATCGGTATATGCCGGATCGAATTCAGCGCCGGAATAACCGGCTGCGGTAAATATCCTGCCCCAGTTTGCATCCTCGCCGAATATCATTGTTTTTACGAGAGGGGATTTGGCTATGGCGACTGCCGCTTTATAGGCGTCATCAGGACTGCCCGCGCCCTCGACTACTACTTCGATGAGCTTGGTGGCGCCTTCGCCATCCTTTGCGATGAGCCTTGCAAGATGGTTGCAGACATATTCGAGAGCATCCCTGAACTGCTCGTAATCTTCGTTTTCATTTATAATGCCGGCATTGTCGGCCATTCCGTTTGCAAGGATGACCACCATATCGCAAACGCTTGTATCGCCGTCGACCGTCACCCGGTTGAAGGTCGTTTTAACAACATCCTTGAGCGCTTTGTCGAGAAGCTTTCTCGATATGTTTGCGTCAGTGGTTATGACGCCTATCATAGTTGCCATGTTCGGATGAATCATGCCGGAGCCTTTGGCCATAGCTCCTATGACTACCTTTGTCTCCTGCAGCTCGAGTTCAACCGCTACTTCCTTGAACATCGTGTCGGTCGTCATGATCGCTTCCAGCGCGTCGTGCCCGCCGTCGGGATCCATCCCGGAAACAAGGGCTTCGAGCCCAGGACGTATGGCTTCCATGTTGAGCGGCTTTCCTATGACGCCGGTCGATCCGACCAGGACATCCTGCGGGCTGCATTCCAGGAACCCGGATGTGATCGTCGCCATTTCGAGCGCGTCGGCACGGCCCTGTTCTCCGACGCAGGCATTGGCATTGCCGCTGTTAATGACTATCGCGTTTGCATACCCGCTTTTTATATGCTCCATTGTAAGTTGTAGCGAGTGGCCCTTTACCTTATTTGTGGTGAAAACCCCTGCAGCGGCGGCGCTGTCTTCGGAACAGACGATCGCAAGATCCTTCTTTCCGTCCTTTTTCAGCCCGCATGAGACTCCTGTGGCGAAAAAACCTTCAGGAGCCGTGACTCCTCCGTTGATTATGTTCATAATATCCACTCCAGACACTAATATGCGATATTTTTACCTTTTGCTTTAAATAATTAAATTATACATAAATACACAGCCGGATTCAATAAACATAGCGGCTTAAAGGAAAAATTTATCCAACATGGTTTTGCTCCTTCCTGTTGTTCTTCCCGGGATAAGCCTTCAAGACAGTTTTGCAAAGCCGCATCAATCATGTCACAAATTTGAATAAAGTCGTCAGTTTCGTTAAAGAAATGAAAATAAAATAATAATAAAATTTACCTGATCCTAACGCACTAAAGCAGATGGATGTCTGCTGTCCGATTATGACTATATGTTTATTGAGGGGCGACTGAATTGGGTTATAGCGAGAAAATAGTTTACGGTAAGAAATCATATGTCATATCTAACAAAAATATGGAATTGGCTATTACAAAACAGGGCGGACATATGGCGCCCGTCGTATTCTATAAAGATACCGGCAGCCCCGTTGCGCCGTACTTTATAAGTCCATGGCAGATGGAAGACGGGGAGCCCCGGGAGCCGAACCTGAAACCTTTAAGAGGTGACTTTTTTTGTATGCCGTGCGGGCTGCCTAAAGCTTTCAGGGATGAGGGATTTATGGCGCACGGGGAGACGGCATCGGAAGACTGGCTTTTGGAAGACATAGCGGAAGAGGTTGGCTCTATACGATTAATTCTGCATATGGATACCCAAATAAGAAAGGGTACTGTAAATAAGATAATCACGCTCCATGAGGGGAGCAATATAATCTATATAAGGCATGAACTCTCCGGCTTTGAAGGCAGCTTTAGCCTGGGCCATCATGCAACCCTGAGGATTCCTGAAAGAGAAGGCTCGGCGATTTTTTCGACTTCGCCTGTAAAGTTCGGGTATACCCAGCCACGAGGGAAAATGGAGTTTGAGAATAATGGGGAATATTATTGCCTCCAATCATCAAAAAAGTTTGGCAGTATAAAAGACGTACCAACAATATGGAGCGACAAGCCGAGTATAGACTGCTCAAAACATCCTTTAACTAACGGCTTTATGGGACTTGTACAGTTATATAGCGAAGGGAATGGCAAACCTGCCTGGGCAGCGGTATATTATCCGCAGGAAAATTTCATATGGTTTGCATTAAAAAATCCTGAAATACTTACTACAACCGTACTATGGATGGAAAACAGAGGAAGGCACACTTATCCATGGAGTGGGAGGACAAGGTGTCTTAGCGTTGAGGATAACTGTGTGGCTATGGGGGATGATGAATTAAATGCTGAACTAAGAAGCGAACTGGATAATGCCGGAATCCGCTATGATCATATTTTAAACAGAGAAAAAATGATGCCTGTAAACTATATTCAAGGTGTGCAAAAGGTGCCTCCCCAATATGGAGTTGTAAGGGACATTGTTTTCGTAGAGGGTGGAATTTCTGTTCTTTCACAATCGGGAATGAAAGTCGACGTAGCAGTTGACTGGAAATATATTTACGCCTGAATTGAAGAATTTGCCGAACACAAAGGGAACAAAAAGGAGTCGAAATGGATAAAAACAAAATTATCAATACAAAATGGAAATATATAGACGAGGCCGGGACATTCGAATGGGAAAATCCACATGCAATTAATCAGCTTTATTTTCCGGTATGTAATGAAGCAGGAATGATGTCATCCGTTACACCAAGATTAAACGGAGACGCAAAAACAGGACAGAATTCGTTCCTATCCCTTCCGGTATCCATAGAAGACCTCCACAATAACCGCTCTTCAAGAAACTTCTGGGTATACGACAGTAATCTCGGGGCTTATTCCATTACGGGAAATTCAGCAAAACAACTCTCCGAATGCTTTACAGAAAATGATAAAAGCCATATGGCTGTAAAAGGTACGTTCCTTGCGCATACACTTATAAGAAAAGATCCAAAAGCAGGTATTAAATCCGAGATCATAACCTTTTGTCCTGCAGCGGAAGATACAGTAGAGCTTATGTGGGTAAAAATCACGAATACAGGCAATGCCGGCATTTCGCTGACACCTACCGCTGCTATACCTATTTTTGGACGTTCGGCAGATAATATCCGCGATCACAGGCATGCCACCTCGCTCATGCACAGAATGAAGCTCTATGACTATGGGCTTTCAGTCAAGCCAACCATACATCATGACGAGCGGGGCCATGAACCCAATGAAACCTTGTATTTTGTATTGGCTGCAGGCGGCAATGGGGAAAAGCCTGTCGGGCAGTTCCCGACGGTAAGGGAGTTTATAGGCGAGGGAGGAAGCTTTGACTGGCCCCAGGCCGTGGTTTGCAATACTGAGCCTTACAAAGCTCCGCCAAACAGGCGCGACGGTATGGAGGCTATTGGCGCTATCCGTTTCAGCGATACAAACATCGCTCCCGGGCAAACCAGAGAGTATATAGTCATTTGCGGAGTTACCGATGACGAGGATACCATTTCCCGCTGCATAGATCGATATGGAGACAATGATAAAATCAGGAAAGCGCTTGCTGATAATGAAGCTTTCTGGAGGCATAAAGTGGAGGCAGTGACCTTTGATACCGGTAATAGCGACCTTGACCGGTGGATGCGGTGGATTGCGCTTCAGCCGATACTCAGAAAAATTTTCGGGTGCTCGTTTCTTCCTCATCATGACTACGGAAGAGGAGGACGAGGCTGGAGAGACCTCTGGCAGGATTATCTTGCGCTGCTGCTGCAGAATCCTGAAGATGCAAGAGAAATTCTTATTTCCAACTGTGCGGGAATCAGAGCGGATGGAAGCAATGCTACGATTATTTTGAAAGGAATTGGCAATTTCTCTGCAGACCGGAACAAGATATCCAGGGTATGGATGGATCATGGAGTATGGCCTTACTATACTA
Source organism: Bacillota bacterium (assembly GCA_023439545.1). Classification (GTDB taxonomy): domain Bacteria; phylum Bacillota; class Clostridia; order Acetivibrionales; family DTU013; genus JAEYOM01. The sequence goes on along the minus strand of JAEXNT010000030.1, from coordinate 40,388 downwards.
TAAAATTATATATAGACCAGACTGGAGATATGGACATACTGTTTGAAGACAATACCTATTGGAAAGATCATCAGATCAGGCGGGCAAAGGCAAGAGACAATAACTGGAGACCTTCTGAAGGCAACCTGCAAAAGACGGTTTCCGGGGATGTATATAGAGGAAGCGTATTTGAACACCTGCTTTTGCAGCACCTGGTGTGTTTTCATAACGCAGGGGACTATAACAATATGAAGCTGGAAGACGGGGACTGGAACGATCAGCTTGATATGGCGCCGCTGAAAGGCGAAAGCGTCCCTTTCAGCGCGTTTTATGGATGGAACCTGATATCGATGGCTGAATTAATTATGAAATATAAAGAACTCACGAAAGTAAATACAGTAAAGTTATATAAGGAATTGTTAATCCTGACCGGGCTTGTTGATAAACTTGATTATGAACAGCCGGATAAAAAAAGAGAAAGACTTGCAAAATATTTTGACATATTGGAGAAGGGATTTTCCGGTGAAAAAGCGGAGGTAAGCATAGACAGGCTGGCTGCGGACCTGAAGGGAAAAGGAGAATGGGTTCTGGAACATATAAGAAAAAAAGAGTGGATCGAATCTGCTACCGGTTATGGATTTTTCAACGGTTATTACAATAATGACGGCAAGAGGGTTGACGGAGATCATGAAGACGGTGTAAGGATGAATCTCACTGCTCAGACATTTGCCGTTATGTCAAGGGCCGCCAGTGATGAACAGGTATTAAAGGCGTATCATGCTGCGAAGACTATTTTAAAAGATCCGAATACGGGCGGTTACAGACTTACGACTCCTTTGGGCCCAAACACGTGGAATTTCGGACGCGGTTTCGCTCTTATCTACGGGGAGAAGGAAACTGGCGCTATGTTCAGTCATATGGCAGTGATGTTTATGAACGCATTATACTGTAGAAATTTTGTGCAGCAGGGTTATGAGGTTTTTACCACCATTTACAACCTGTGTACGGATACCGAAAAAGCGAAGATATACCCGGGGATACCTGAATACATCACCCATGAAGGCAGGGGCATGTACCATTATGTAACGGGAGCCGCAAGCTGGCTGCTTCTCACCATGCTCATTCAGGTTTTCGGAGTAAAGGGAGAAATGGGCGATCTTGTGCTCCAGCCCAAGCTCGTCGGAAAACAGTTTGATGAGAAAGGCAACGCAGCTGTCAGAACTGTGTTCGCAGGGAAACGGCTGGAGATTGTTTATTTGAATCCAGATCATTTGGAGTATGAAGACTATAGAATTGGGAAGGTATTTGTAAATGGTCTGGATATACAAGTACCAGCAGACCAAAAATGTATAAAGATTTGTAAAAATGATTTTTTCAGAATTTTTGCTGAAGAAAATAACAAAATCAAAATATTACTGAAATAAAAATATTACTAAAATGAAAACATTGCTTAGTTGATAGTAAACATAATATACTTATAATAATTGATATCAACCATCACTTTCAGCCTTTATAGTGTTATCACAAAGCTTTTCCAATGGGAGAATGATGGCATGCTGAAAAACTCTATAAAATATAAAATTATTTTTACAATTAGTATCTTAATATTGCCGTTTATTGTAATTGTAAACTATAGCAATATCTATCACATTGGATTAATCAGGCATCAGATTGCCCAAGCCAGCGTCGGTACGACAAGCCTGTATATAGACGAGGTAGATAAATCTATCGATGAAATTGAGAGTTATTTGTTTAAACTTTCGTCAGTTAATCAAGGCTCTATTGATGAGAGTGTTTTTGAGCTTACCAGCAGTGATGAGCATACACGGTTTTTCTCAAATTTAACCCTGTCCCGTCAGATACAAAATGATATTAGTTTGTATAACTTAATCAGCTTTTTGTTTGTTTATACGGAAAGCTATGATAACTTATTGTACGCTTATAGTAATGATACTACATATGATGAGCGTCAGGAACTCGCAAACTATGTAAAAACCAGGTTTGTTGATGAGAATTATGCCGAAAAGAGGGACTGGTACATAATAACAGTAAACGGGCAGAATTATCTGCTAAGGGTTGTTAGGCGTAATGGTGTCTGCATGGGCTCATTTATAAATTTTAATAAAATAGCTAAACCACTAAACAGTGTAAATAATAAATTTAACGGGTCATTTATATTCTCCGATGCTAACGGGAATCCATTGACAAATGTACAATTTGTCAATGATAATGCGTTGAATCTGAAGGGCGACTTCAATACTTATTATCTGTCAGGCAAAACTAAAAAATATGTTATAACCGGCGGAAAGTCAAAAGCGGGTGATTTCCGACTGCTGATCGCCATTCCTGATATAAACATTCTTGAGGGATTGAATACAATACAATATTTTATTTTAGCCATATCTATTCTAGCTGTGTTTATATTGCCTTTTCTGCTGTGGGTCATCTATTTATGGGTACTTAAGCCGATGGGAAATTTAAAAACTGCCATCGAAAAGGTTGAAAAGGGTGAACTGGACTACAAAATTAGTGATGGAAAGGCTTCTGAAGAGTTTTTGGAATTATATCACGCATTTAATTCAATGACGGGACAGATAAAGAATCTAAAGATAAATGTCTATGAAAAAATCATTGAAAAGCAGAAACTGGAGTTGCGCTACTACCAGACGCAAATAAAACCGCATTTTCTTATGAATGCTCTGACTACCGTATCTAATTTTGCACAAATGGGCAAGTATCAATCCATGCATGAATTTATTCATTGCCTTTCAAACTATATCCGCTATATGTTTAAAAACAATCTTACACTTATACCGCTAAAAGAAGAAATAGAACACATCAATAACTACCTTTCAATGCAGGAACTCCGTCTCCCTGAATATCTGTCGCATACATTGGATATAGATGCAAGAATTGAAGAAGTGATGATCCCGCCCTTTATCATTCACACTTTTGTTGAAAATGTCATCAAGCATGCCATAAACTTTGATAGAACGGTAAATATTTTTATTAGGGTTGAGCCGATTGAACTGGACGGTGAGGCTTTTGCAAGGATAATGATAGAGGATGACGGCAGAGGAATGACGCCGGAAGAAATTAAGCGGATCAATGCTGAGCCGAAAGATAAAGAAAACGGAAAGAGCATTGGCATATGGAATGTAAAGCAGACTTTGAAATTAATATATTCGGACAGAGCAAAAGTTGTGGTTGAGAATTCAGATTTATCAGGCGTGATGGTTAAGATTGTTATACCTGTTGAAAGGTGAGCATATGAATATACTTATTTTCGATGATGATATGAGCACCGTCCAAATGTTGAAAAGTACAATTGACTGGGGAAGGCTCGGTATAAGTGAAATCTACCAGGCATACAGTATAGACCAGGCAAAGGATGCCTTTATACGGAACCCCGATATCGATATCATGCTCTGTGATATAGAAGCTCCGGGAGGGACAGGAATAGATCTGCTCAGGTGGGTCAGAGAAAAATCCTTCGGCACGGAGAATATCTTTCTTACAAACCATGCGGAGTTCAGCTACGCGAAGGAAGCCATCCAGCTTGGGTGCGTAGATTACATCATTAAGCTGTCCCCCTTATCCGTGATCGAGGAAGCTGTGCAGAAGGCTATAAACAAGGTAAAACTGAATAATTTGCTGCAGCAATACAAGTTCTTTGAAGAGTATTGGGCTCAGAACCATAGTATCATTACAGAACAGTTCTGGAAAGAATTATTAATGAAGAATAAGGCCATTGACAAGAGTGAACTGGATAGTATGGTAAGGGCAAAAAAAGTTGATATTGACCTGAATGAAAAATATTTTATCAGCTTAATTTCTTATACTCGATATCTAAATGAAAAGCTCGATGATTCCTCCCATCGATTTGTGCTGAAAAACATTGCTTTACAAATCATATTTGATGAAGTGAAATCGGGGGATATCATTTTTATTGAAAAGGGAACAAAAACATATTTATTTTTAATATTGGAAGAATCCAAGACGAAGAAAATCGGAATAGACAAGCTTAAAAAAAACTTCAGCAGTTTTATTGCTTTTTGCAATGCAAATCTGGAATGCAATGTTAACTGCTATCTTGGAAATTTTGTTTACTGCGACGAGATTGGCCTGCTTGAAAAAAAGCTTGAAGACATTGATGTGAATAATGTTTGCTTTATTAATAAAGTCTTTGATGCGACACAATGTGAAAACAGTCAAAAGAAAAATAATCCTGTTCTGCCCGACACGGCTAAATGGGCAAATATGCTCAGGCAAAGCCCAAAATCCCAACTGTTTATTTCAGTAAAGAATTACATTGAAGACGCTGCAAAGATGTCAGAAATAGACGCCGGCTTTATGAATGCTTTTCTGCAGGATTTTTTGCAGATGGTGTTTTCCGTACTTGAACAGGAACATGTTCAGGCTCACAAATTGTTTTCGGATGAAAAATCCAATCTGCTTTATAAGCATGCTGTAAATTCGCTTTATGATATGCTCAGATGGGTGGATTTTACTATTAACAAGGCCTCCGACTATATTACCGAGGTGCGGAAGCTGAAGACTGTGATGGATCAGATCAAAGAGTATATTGAGCTGAATTATAACAAAGATATCTCCAGAAATGAAATCGCGAACAAATTTTTCTTAAATCCCGATTACCTGTCCAGAACCTTCAACAAGGAGATGGGAGTGTCCATTCCCGAATATCAGTCAAAGCTGCGGGTAAATAAGGCGTCGCAGCTGCTTAAAGCTGGAATGAGCATCAGCGAGGCAGCGGCCTTTGTTGGATATGACAATTTTTCATACTTCTCAACAATTTACAAAAAAATTGAGGGAATTACCCCGGCAGAATTCCGCAAACGAAGCCATCAACAGAAAGCATAACAAAATCATTTCTTAAGCACGTCATTAAATTGAAAAACGAAGTCAGTTTTCTTGAAGATATCATGTCTGAAAAACAATAAGATTTATTTAGTAAATAATCCGTACATTGAGGAGGAAAGACGTATGAAAATGTCTAGAGGGTTTTTGAAGGTGACCTGTCTGCTGACGGTTATGGCCATGGTGTTGACTGCCTGCGGCGGCACTAATACAGCTGCGCCGTCCGAAAGCACAACTGTGTCAGACAATCAGGCAAGTACAACGAACGCTAAGCCGGCGGAAACAGAGAAAATTGTCTTCGCTTCTGTAGGCTGGGGGGAACAGGCACGTGATCAGGAGGCGGTAACGAACAAGTTAAAAGAAATAACCAGGGACAGGATCAATGTTGAAGCGGATATTATGATAATCAACGTTTCAACATATGCTCAGCAGCTTAATGTAATGATGGCCGGCGGTGAAGCTCTTGATCTGTTCTTCCTGCCTTTTGACACTCCCGTTAACACCATGATAACCCAGAAACAGCTTATGCCGCTCAATGATTTGCTGAAAAGTGAAGGACAGGCTATCACCGAATCTCTGGGAAGTCTTATTCAATACGGCAATTCGAATGGAGAGACCTATGCGATCCCTTTTAATGGATCAAAGGTCTATCCTTCAGCAATTGCAATGAGAGAGGACCTGCTTAAAAAATACAATCTGAATCTGGATGATGTAAAAAGCTATAAAGACCTGGCAAAAATATTTGATGTTATAAAACAAAATGAACCCGGGATGACCTGCATCGCGCCAAACAACGGCAGCCTGCTGTCCAGCTACGCAATGGGGGATAAAATCGGAAAGATTGATATTCTGGGAGACAGTATTGGGGTTTTGCTCGGCAATGATAGTTTAAACCTTGTAAATTTGTTTGAGACTGAAGAGTATAAGGATTTGATTTATACGCTGAGAGAATGGTACAAGAAGGGCTATATTCTTAAGGATGCGGCAACGACTACTGAAAGCGGAAGTGTTATGTACAATGAGGGGAAAGTCTTCTCCTATTTGTATATAGATGTGCTGGATACGATTGATAAAGCATACCATCATCCCGGCTTAACTCAGCAGGGACAGCAGACGCTGGTCAAAGCTTTGAATAAACCGGTGATCAGTTCTTCCGTAGGCTTCTACAGCACGGGAATCAGCTCGCAGAGCAAAAACCCTGAGGCGGCAATGAAGTGGCTCAACCTAATGTACAAGGATGCTGAAGCTGTAAATACTCTCTACTGGGGTGTGGAAGGGAAAAACTTTGTAAAGGAAGATGACGGCACTATCTCATTTACACCGGAAGAAGCAGCAAGCAGAGGATACGATCTGCCATTCAACTGGATGTTTGGAAATACGGCGCTGCAATATACCTTTAAGGATTCAGGACACAAAGCGGACTATTTCGCACAGCGGGTCAAGCAAAATGATTCCGCTGAATTATCAAAAGCGTTTGGTTTCTCATTCGACATGTCTCCCGTGCAATCACAATATACTGCTGTTATCAATGTGACAAGCCAGTATCAAAGAGCTTTGGAATGCGGAAGCGTCGATCCGGCTGTCGAACTCCCGAATTTCATTCAAAAATTGAAAGAGGCAGGGGTCGAAGAAGTTATAGCTGAAAAGCAAAAACAGCTTAACGCATGGGCTGCTGAAAACAAGAGATAGCAGCGGTAAGCACAAGCCTGCCAAAGATCAGGACGAACCATTGAAAACCGGGCTCTGGCAGGCTTGCTTATTATGTGAACAAGGAGAAATTCGATGCTTAGAGAGCGCGCTATTAAGAAGAATAAAACAAATATATATATGTACTTGATGATGGCGCCCGGACTTATATATTTGCTTATTAACAATTATATACCGATGGCGGGGATATTCATTGCATTCAAGTCCATCAACTATTCAAAAGGGATTTTCAAGAGCGACTGGATTGGGTTGAGAAATTTTGAATTTTTATTTCGAACCTCGGATGCCTTTGTTATTACGCGGAATACTCTGCTTTATAACATTGCATTTATAATTATCGGGAATACTTTGGGAATTGTCCTGGCGATATTTCTGAATGAACTTGCGTCAAGAAAGCTCGCAAGTATCTATCAGACGGTATTATTACTGCCGTCCCTTGTTTCAATGGTAATAGTAAGCTATCTTGTATATGCGTTTTTAAGCGCTGAAAACGGTTATTTCAATAAAACGCTGCTGCCTTTGCTGGGGATTGGAGAAATACCGTGGTATAGTACACCGAAATTTTGGCCGTATATTCTGATTTCCGTAAACGAATGGAGGAATGTTGGGTTTTCAGCCATTATCTATTTAGCATCCGTTGTGGGAATTGATAAATCGTATTATGAATCAGCCATGATAGATGGAGCATCGAAATGGACACAGGTAAGAACCATAACTTTGCCGTTGATAAGGCCGACTATTATTATTTTAGTGCTTATGAGCATCGGTACAATATTCTATTCCGATTTCGGCTTGTTTTATCAGGTCCCGTTGAATTCAGGAATGCTGTTCTCAGTGACAAGCACACTGGATACTTACGTTTACCGTGGACTTATGCAGCAGAATAACATATCAATGTCATCGGCTGCAGGCGTTTATCAGTCTTTAGTAGGTTTTATACTGGTTATGCTGGCGAATTTTATAGTTAGAAAATTTGACAGTGAAAATTCGCTGTTTTAAAGGGGATCTAGAAAAATGATAATAAAAAAGAACGAAGATGTTGTTTTCCAATCCATTGTGAATATTGTACTGCTTTTAGTAGTAATTTTGTTCTTAATACCATTTGTGATCCTGTTCATGTCATCAATCGCCTCGGAAAAATCTCTGGTGTTGAACGGTTACAAATTTATACCCCAGGAGTTCAGCCTGGAAGCCTATTCATATATTTTCAGAAAAGCGAATACGATTTTTCGTTCTTACTTTATAACTATTTTTATTACTGTCGTAGGCACGTCAGTGGGTCTTATCCTATCCACCACGCTTGCTTACCCTCTTTCGAGGAAAGATTTTAAAAAGAGGAATCTCTTTTCCTTTATCGTGTTTTTTACGATGTTGTTTAACGGTGGGTTGGTTCCATCCTATTTGATGTGGGCAAGGGTATTTAATATTAAAAACACGATAATGGCATTGATTGTCCCGGGTCTTCTTATGAATGCATTCAACGTACTTCTAATGAAGAATTACTTCAGCACGAATATCCCAAAGGAGCTAATTGAAGCCGCACAAATTGACAGCGCCGGAGAATTTTTAATATTTTCAAAGATAGTACTTCCGCTGTCACTTCCGATCATGGCCACAGTAGGCCTTTTTACAGGACTTGCATATTGGAACGACTGGATAAACGGACTTTACTATGTAAATGATCCCAACTTGTTCAGTATCCAGGTTCTGCTTAGCAGGATCCTGTCGGATATTCAATTTTTGCTTTCACGAACAACAGCCACCAGCATAAGTACCAGCAATATAGCAAGTATCCCGAGCGTTTCTATCAGAATGGCTATTGCCGTGCTGGGAATTATACCCATTATGATCATTTTCCCGTTTTTTCAGAAGTATTTCGTAAAGGGAATGACAATCGGTGCGGTAAAGGGTTGAGGCGCAGTGGCGCAGATTAAACAGAATGGTGGAGGAGTTAAACTGGATATTGATTTAACAGCTCAACTGGCGAAAAAGTTAAGTATGGCTATTCAAATTGAGACAACTGCAGAAAAAGGTTTTTCGCAAAAAAAGTTTTTACTGTTTCATGATTATCTGAAAAGAGGTTTCCCTCTTGTTCACAAATACCTTACCTGTACGGTTATTTCAGAGGCCAGCCTGGTTTTTCACTGGAAAGGCAAAAAAAGCGATGCTCCGCTGCTGCTGCTGGCTCATATGGACGTGGTTCCGGCGGAAGAACCGCAGTTGTGGATGCATCCGCCGTTTGAAGGATTCGTTGACGATAAATATATTTGGGGACGGGGTGCAATAGATGACAAGCACCAGATCATCTTTCAGCTTGAAGCTGTGGAAAGGCTGCTTAAAACCGGTTTTTGCCCCCAACAGGATATCTATCTTTGCTATGGACATAATGAAGAGACAATGGAAAATCCTTCTGGAGCTCGGGAAATCGTAAAATACCTGAAGCAAAAAAACATTTGTGCCGGATTGGTTATGGATGAGGGAGGAGGCGTTTTTGAGGGGACGATATTTGAAAGCTCCGGTTATTATTCCTTTGTTTCACTGTGTGAGAAAGGCTATGCGGACATTTTATTGACAGCGGTATCTAAAGGAGGACATAGCAGTTCACCTTGCGGGAAAAGCGCCTTGAACCGTGTTTCTGCAGCCGCGTGCTGTGCTGAGGATATGCCTGCCCAGACGAAGGTCACCGAGATCGTAAGACAATTGTTTCGCGTACATTCTCCATTAGCCGATGAGTCGGAAATAATCCGGCAGCTTCAAAAAACCAGCGGCGGAAGGGCGATGCTTCAATCAACGGTTGCCTTCACGATGGCGAAGGGAAGCGCAGCGCCCAATATACTGCCTCAGCAGGCAACCGCGGTACTGAACTGCCGACTGCTGCCCGGTGATACGGTTGGAAACATGCTTGGACGAATACAAGAAATTACTGCGCCTTTCGGAGTTTCAGCAAGCATTTTAAAGGGCTATGAGCCCTCTGATGTCTCGCAATGGGACAGCAGCGCCGCAATGCTTGTAAGAGAGATCATCTCGGGGGTGTTTCCCGATGCTGTACCGTGCCCGAACATGATGCTGGGCGGAAGTGATGCCAAGCATTATTCGGAGATTTCAGAAAACATATTACGTTTTATACCTGTAAGGTTAACTCCGGAAGAAAAAAGCTGCACCCATGGAATAAATGAAAGAATTCCTCTGCCTGCGCTTGAAACAGGCGTTGTATTTTATCAGGAACTAATGCAAAGGTATTCATCACGCGTGTGATGAAACCGGCAAATGAATGAGGGGGTATTTGAGTTGGAAGAAAAGCAATATGGATTGCAGGAGATTGCACATAATATATATATTATTGAGGAATCAGATGTTTGCATTTATGTACTGATCGGCACTGAAAGTGCGGCGGTTATTGATACCGGCTATGGAAGCTTCAACCTGTACGAAGCTGTTAGAAAGCTGACGGACAAACCGCTTGTCACGATCTGTACTCATGGACATCCCGACCACTTTTTGGGCGCAGGATGTTTCGATGAAGTATATCTGAATGACAGGGATATTCCCGTGACAGAGCTGTATGGTGCGAGATACAGGCAGGAAGTGAAACATCATATGCAGGAAAGATTCAGAATGAGCGATACCCAAATCGAACAGTGGGTCCGTTCCAAACCGCCTAAAACGGTTTCAATTAATCCTGGGATGGTGTTTGATCTGGGAGGATACTCACTCGAAACAGTCGACCTTTGCGGACATACACACGGGAGTATAGGGCTTATTTGTAAGCAAGCCCGTATCCTTTTTTCCGGAGACGGCGTTATAGAACGATCCTGGCTGCATTTGCCCGAGTCGGCCAGCATTCAGCGGTATTATGAAACTATTCAAAGGCTTAATTGCAGAGAAAGTGAATTTGATCAAATATATACAGGACATAAAAATGCGCACAAGCCCGTCAGCTTTTTGAAGGAACTTACCGGTTTATTGGAACTTGTCCTGGATGAAGGGAAGGGCACGCCGATTAATACAGGGGAAGAAGAGGGGTTGCTTGCGGGCAGGACCGGGTGTCAAATCATATTCAACCCTGCAAAAATAACAGATTAGGGAAGAGAATTAATGAATATTTTTAAGAACGAGAAAATCCTACGTGTTTTCTATATTATTGCGGGCAATTTGATTTATGCTTTAGGGCTTAATCTATTTTTTGTGGGAAATAATATTGCAGCGGGAAAATTCGGAGGAATAGCAACAATCATTAATTATTTGGTTCCCATTCCTATCGGCACAATCATTTTTTTAATGAATATTCCTGTTTTTATTTTCAGTATCAAAATAAAGGGCTGGAAGTATAACGCGGTAAATCTTATTGGATGCCTGATATATGCAGTATTTGTAAACGTTACCTCATGGCTGCCCACACTTACGACAAATAAGCTCCTGGCAGCTATTTTCGGGGGGATTCTGTATGGACTTGGAATTGTCTTCATGATGCGTAGTGATTGCGTTGCCGGCGGTACTGACTTAATTGCGCGTTTGTTGCTTGACAGGTACAAGTCCTCCAGCATCGGCAAGCTGATGCTCACGATAGATGGGCTTGTAGTAGCGGCGTCAATGATAGCATTCAAGGAGTTTGAGGCAGGCTTATACGCCATATTGGCTTTGACGGTATGTTCGTTTGTGGCCGATTATATATTGGATAACCTGAAATGTACAACCGCCTGTGTCATTATTACGGAAAAAGATATGAACGTAATAACAAAAACGCTGTATTCAAACCATATTTCCGGAGCTACAAATCTGAAAGGAACAGGGATGTTCCACGATAAGGAGAAGAATATCATTATTGCCGTAGTCAAGCCAAGAGAAGCCTGCAAAGTCAGGGAGCTTGTAAATGCGGCGGATTCTCAGGCATTTGTATTTGAAACACGGGTGAATGAGGTCCTGGGAGGGAGTTTCCGGCAATAAACCAATCGGTGTATGAGTTGAATAAAAAATTGAAATGGGGTGCTTGAAATGGCTTTGATTCATTGTGATTTTTTCTCCGAGGTATTGGGTATATCCACATCAATGTATGTAATTCTACCTCAGGCAACCAATATGCAGATCGGTATGCAAGGCAAAACTCACACGGGGAAACATCCTGTATTGTATTTACTCCATGGTTTATCCGACGATCACACAATTTGGCTGAGAAGGACTTCCATCGAGCGCTATGTGGCTCCCCTCGGAATTGCCGTTGTCATGCCGGCTGTAAACAGGAGTTTTTACACGGATATGACATGCGGATACCGGTATTGGACCTTTATCAGTAAAGAATTGCCCATGCTGGCAAGATCCTTTTTCCCTTTATCAGATGCAAGAGAGGATAATTTTGTCGCCGGTCTTTCAATGGGAGGGTATGGCGCATTCAAACTTGGTTTACGGTACCCGGATAAGTTCTGCGCTGCGGCGAGCTTATCGGGGTGTCTTGAATTAAGCAATTTGGATACGGATCTGCACGTAGAGCTGCAGAACATTTTTGGCGACAGTAATAAAATGAAGGGCAACGAGAACGATCTTTTTTATTTGGCTGAGGCCTTGGCCGGATCGGGAGGCCTGAAGCCAAAACTGTATCAATGCTGCGGTAAGGAGGACTCTCTTAACGAGGAAAATCATAAATTCTTCAATTTCTGCAGGAAGCTGTCTCTGGATATTACATATGAAGAAGAGCCTGGCGAGCATGAATGGGGATATTGGGATCTAAAGATCCAGCGCGTTCTGGAATGGCTGCCAATAAATCAAAAAGAGCTCAAGTGAGGTAAGGTGTATTATGGAACTGAACAAGATTATCATCGGATCAATGCGTCTGAAGGATTGCGAATCAGGAATTGAATTAATCAGAAAGGCAATAGATGCAGGCTTTAATTATGTTGATACGGCTCCTTTGTACAGGCTGAATAACGAGCGGGAAAATTCCGAAGCCTGGGTAGGAAAAGCGCTGAATTACAAAGATTACAGAGACAGGGTAATGGTCTCCACAAAATGCGCCACCAGTAATGGAGGACTTGAACTTGGTGAATTTGAAAGGAGCAAAGGCTTTGGAGTAAGAAGTAAAGAGCAGTTCAGACTGGTTTTTCAGCAGTCGTTGAAACGGCTTAATATGGATTATGTGGACTTTTATCATCTATGGATCTGCCACAACAGAGTGCTGTTTGATGAGGCATTTGCTAAAGACGGATGGTATGAGGGCTTTCTGAGAGAAAAGGAGGCGGGGCGGGTCAGACATCTTGGCATAACGACACATGCCGATGCAGACACCATCATTGACTTTCTCAAAACAGGGCTTTTTGAGACGGTGACGCTGCCGCTTAACGTACTTAACAGGACAAGGCTGAAGGCGGTTGAGTATTGCAGGGACAAAAACATAAAAGTACTGGCTATGAATCCTTTGGGCGGCGGCTTTCTGGCCGCAGACGAAAGAATCAGGGAATTGGCCTTCAAATACCTTCTTTCACTGGATAATGTAAGTATTCTGGCGGGGTTTACTTCTGTTGAGGAAGTCGAATATGCAGTCAAAATGAAAAAGGAGTATGAAGCCAATCCTTTATCAACGGATTTTATTGTTGAGAGAGTTAAGGAAATCATTTCAAATGAGGAACCCAGGTGCACAGGCTGCGGTTATTGCCAGCCGTGTCCGAATTTTATCGATATTGGAGCAGCGCTTTCCTATTACAATTTGTACAAGTATCTTGGCTTGGAGGAAGCCAGGAAATCCTTCGCCGACTTGCAATGGAATCCCAGATTCAGACTGGATCAGTGCGCTTCCTGCGGCATGTGTGAAAAACGATGCCCGAATAGCCTGCCGGTGAGAGCCATTATCAGAGATGCAGTTAAAATAATGTATTAATAGTAATGTACAAAGACAGGATAAAACAATAATGACATTTTTCAAAAATAAAAATTCAGGGACAATGCCTCTCATTCTTGAGGGCATTTTCTTTATGATTGTTTTTTACTTATACTCTCCGTTCATTCAAATGTTTGCAAAGAGAATGGGCGCCAACGATACCCACATAGCATTGCTGAATTCAGTGCCATCCTTAGTCGCCATTTTTGTGCTGATTCCTTGTGGTATCCTAATTGAGCGGATTAACAGGAAAAAGCAGACGGTTATGTTTCTTATTTTCATTAATAGCCTTTTTTATGCCGCTATCGCATTTGTTCCGTTTATCGGGCATCAAACAAAGGTGATCGCATATGTAATCCTTATCGGGTTGATGAACTGTCCGGGCTCTCTGTATCTTGTGACGTGGAAATCGTACTTTTCTGATAATTTTACAGGCGCCTGCGGAAATAATATATATGCTGTAAGAAGCAAGTACAGCACTTTTTTCGGACTCATTACGGTTCTGGTTACAGGCCTTCTGCTGACAAGCATTCCAAAATCCGACGGAGAGAGACTCGTCATGTATCAGATTTTTTACGGCGTGTGTTTCATATTGACGCTGGTACAGCTGTTTCTATTCTCACGGGTTAGCGGGCAGCAGGAGCAGCAGGCAGCTGAGACGGTTTTGACAGTTGATGCTGCTTCAGCGTCTGGCGAAGTATTAAAAAAAGTAAAAATTGTTGACATGTTATCGGATAAGCTCTTTCTCACTTTCTGCCTGTGCGGTTTTGTCTCACATTTTGCCTGGCAGATGGGCTGGCCTCTGTTTTTTTACTATAATGTCGATTACGCTCATCTGAATGAATTCCAATTGAGTTACCAGTGTAGCCTCAGCCTTTGCTGAGTTTCTTTCCTATTCCTTCTGGAATAGACTGATAGAGAAGAAGGGAAGTAATCATACATTAGTTATTGCAGCGGCAACGCTTGCAATAAATCCATTTTGCTTCCTGGTTCTTTGGAACTTTCCTGTTATACTCTTAATGAACATGGTTCTGGGAATATTTACTGCCGGCTTCAATTTATCACTATTCACCACCTTGCTTGAGACATTGCCTGCAGCAAATAAAACAGCATACATTTCAGTTTTCAATACAATTACAAATATTACAGGTTTCATTGCTCCGCTTATAGGAGTATGGATTTATAGTAATACAAATATCTATCTGGCATTTGGTATAACAGGTGTGCTTAGAATGACTGGGGCGATATTATATATGGTCAGGCTGCGGAAAGTCGTTCACAATCGGCTGGACAGTTCAAGTATCGGGGGATAAACTGCTGACGGCAAGACGTTTGACGGATACGACGAAGAAAATTCCATACTGCAACTGCCGACGAACGTCGGCGGAGAATTCAGGGTTACCTTCAGGGCTGTGGAAGGACGATTTGACATGGAATTGCCGGACAGGAACGGGCTGTAACCGGGGGGCTCGTTGCCCGGGTTTGAAAAGAATCGACCTGACCCTTGACACTCTTTTTCATATCATATATTATCATATATAAATCTATAGAATGCGATGATCGGAAGTAGTAAGCAGATGTCTGACCCACCAGAGAGAGAGGTTCCGTGGCTGAGAAACCTTTCGGGGACACGGCTGCCGAAGTCGTCCGGGAGCTCTGCAACAAATACGGCGTTCGGTGCAAAGATACCGCCATGCCATACAATTGCAGCGGCAGGAGCCGTTATATTCCGCTAAGCAGCCCTTTAACCCAAAGGGAATTTTGGTGGTACCGCGGAGAAAACAAACCCTTCGTCCAATTAAATCTTGGATGAAGGATTTTTATTTTTCGCAGATGATTTTTTTCATATAAAACGACGGATATCATACGAAGGAAGGACTGGAACTATGCTGGCTTTAAAAATACTTGCGGGATTGGTACTGATACTGGGCTTTTTCATTGCGTTGGCGGCCAGGAGCCTGGTAACCAGGTTCAATCTGGACAAAAGAGTGACTATTGATAATGAAAGCGAATTCGGGGAGAAGGAAGCCGAGGAGTACAGGTATGTCAAGGCAGTAGCCGTAGTCAAGATGTGCGGCATGATAATAGCGCTTCCGGGACTTATACTGACATTGTTCGCTTTCAAATGAAACGCAGGGACGGTTCTTTTGTTTCAGTTAACAATGAATACACTACAGTGATTATACGAGGATAGACGAGGAGGATACAACATGGAAGAGACTAATAATCTTGCGAAAACTTATGATCCTGCGCAGGTGGAGGACCGGTTATACGCGGAATGGGTGGAAAAAGGATATTTCCACGCCGTGCCCGACAAAAGTAAAACGCCTTATACGATAGTCATACCGCCGCCGAACATCACGGGGCAGCTCCACATGGGACATGCTCTCGACAATACGCTGCAGGATACGCTGATACGCTGGAAAAGGATGCAGGGCTACTGCGCTCTGTGGCTCCCCGGCGCCGACCACGCAAGTATCGCGACCGAGGCGAAAATAGTCGAGGCCATGGCAAAGGAAGGCCTGACAAAGGATATGATCGGCAGGGAGAAATTCCTCGAAAGGGCTTGGGAGTGG
Source organism: Bacillota bacterium (assembly GCA_023439545.1). GTDB lineage: Bacteria > Bacillota > Clostridia > Acetivibrionales > DTU013 > JAEYOM01. The sequence continues at coordinate 24,383 of JAEXNT010000030.1, read as the reverse complement.
AAGAAAGTATATGGAGGAAGGATCGTCGAACAGCTGAAGAAGCTCGGCAGCTCCTGCGACTGGGAGCGAGAGAGGTTCACGATGGACGAGGGGCTTTCCAAAGCCGTGCTCGAGGTATTTGTCAAGCTTTATGAAAAAGGCCTGATCTACCGCGGAGACCGCATAATCAACTGGTGTCCCAAATGCCGCACCTCCATATCGGACGCGGAAGTCGAATATGAGGAGCAGGAGGGCAATTTCTGGCACCTCAAATATCCTGTCAAGGACAGCGATGAATTTATCATAGTCGCAACTACAAGACCCGAGACAATGCTCGGAGATACGGCTGTGGCTGTAAATCCCGAGGACGAGCGCTATGCCGGAATGATCGGGAAGACTGTTGTTTTACCGCTTATGAACCGCGAGATTCCGATCGTTGCCGACTCGTATGTCGACAAGGAATTCGGCACCGGAGCTGTCAAGATTACGCCGGCACACGACCCCAACGACTTTGAAGTCGGACTGCGCCACAACCTGCCGCAGATCAGGGTCATGGACGATAATGCAAGGATGAATCAAGCTGCAGGCCAATACGAAGGTCTTGACAGATACGAGGCCAGGAAGCGGATAGTCGAAGATATGAAAGCTTTAGGCCTGCTGGTTAAAATAGAAGGACACAAGCATAATGTCGGCACCTGCTACAGATGCAGCACGGTCATCGAGCCCATAATGTCCAGACAGTGGTTCGTAAGGATGAAACCGCTTGCGGAGCCTGCGATAGAGGCGGTCAGGAACGAAACGATCAAGTTTGTGCCTGAAAGATTCTCAAAGATATATTTCAACTGGATGGAAAACATACAGGATTGGTGCATATCGAGACAGCTCTGGTGGGGTCACAGGATACCGGCCTATTACTGCCAGGAATGCGGCGATATGATGGTCGGACGCGAAATGCCCGACGTTTGCCCGAAGTGCGGCAGCAAAAGGATCGTACAGGATCCCGACACGCTGGATACCTGGTTCAGTTCGGCGCTCTGGCCTTTCTCAACGCTCGGCTGGCCGGACAGGACCGAGGACCTCGAGTATTTCTATCCCACTAATGTGCTCGTAACCGGTTACGACATAATATTCTTCTGGGTCGCGAGGATGATATTCTCGGGTCTCGAGCATATGGGGAAGGAACCGTTCAAATATGTGTTCATCCACGGCATAGTAAGGGACGCACAGGGCAGGAAGATGAGCAAATCGCTCGGCAACGGCATCGACCCGCTCGAAATCATATCGCAGTACGGCACCGATGCGTTGAGATTTGCCCTGACAATAGGCAATTCACCGGGTAACGACCAGCGTTTCTCCACAGAGAAGGTGGAGTCGAGCAGGAATTTTGCCAACAAGATATGGAACGCAACCAGGTTCGTTCTGATGAATTTCGACGAAAATATAGATTTCAACGGTGTGGACAGCTCCAAATTCACCGTGCCCGACAAATGGATACTGAGCAGGGTCAACACCTTGACGGCCGAGGTCACTGAAAACCTTGACAATTTCGAACTCGGCGTAGCGCTCCAGAAGATATACGAATTCATCTGGGAAGAGTTCTGCGACTGGTATATCGAGCTTGTAAAACCGAGGCTTTTCGACAGGGAGGACAACACAAGACTCGAGGCGCAGTATGTATTGAATTACGTCCTTGGCACGGCAATGAAGCTGCTTCATCCGTATATGCCGTTCATTACCGAGGAGATATACAGGCATCTCATAAACGACGGTGAGAGCATCATGATCTCGGCGTGGCCGAAGTGTGATGAAAAGCTGCACTTTCCCGAAGCGGAAAAGGATATGCAGCTTGTCATGGATGCGATCAAGGCGGTCAGGAATATCAAGGTTGAAATGAATGTTCCGCCATCCCGTAAGAACAAACTCATATTTGTAGCGGGAGCAGCCGAAGCGAATGTGCTCGCAAGCGGCAGGAAGTTCTTCGAACGCCTTGCCGGAGCGTCTGAGATCGTTGTGCAGGCGGACAAGTCGGGGATTCCGTCCGACGCAGTTGCTGCGGTCATTCCGGGCGCCGAAGTCTATATACCGCTTGAAGACCTCGTTGATATCGCAAAGGAAATCGAGAGGCTCGAAAAAGAAAAGGCCAACCTCGAGAAGGAACTTGAAAGGGTTGACAGCAAGCTCGGCAACGAGGGCTTCGTGGCAAAAGCGCCGGCGAAGGTCATCGAAGACGAACGAGCCAAGAAGGCCAAGTACACTGAAATGTACGACAAGCTGCTGGAGCGGATCAGCCATTTGAAACATTAACCGGGGAGTATTCCGGAATAGTATAGATATATTTTTTTGCGGCGGGCGATCGAAAGGTTGTCCGTCGTTTTTAATAAGCCCTTTTGTCTGCCGGAGTTTGTTTGTATCCGGGCGCTTATGGTATAATAAGATAATGGCGGCAGGGCTGCCGGATTAAGTCATAATATTGATTACAGGTGAAAATATGGATTACGGATTCGTAAAGGTGGCCGCGGCTGTACCGGAACTCAGGGTGGCGGACTGCAGCTATAATGCTGAAAAAATAATAAATATGATTAATGAGGCTGAAATGGCCGGTGCGCAGATAGTGGTTTTCCCTGAGCTTGCGATAACGGCTTACACCTGCAGCGACCTGTTCCATCAGCAATTGCTTATAAGCAGGGCGATAGCGGCGCTCGGCAGGATAACGGAAGAAACGCGGGAGTCTGAAATAGTATCGATAGTCGGAATGCCGCTGATGTCTGAAAACCAGCTTTTCAATTGCGCTGTCGTATTGCAGGGCGGGGTTATTTTGGGCGTTGTTCCCAAGACATATATTCCAGGATACAAGGAATTTTACGAGGAACGTTGGTTTGCGCCGGGATCAAAAGCTTTAAAGTCTTCCATCAATATATTCGGACTGGAGGCGCCTTTCGGCGCCGATCTGTTGTTTGAATCCGTCGGCCCGAATCCTGTATGCTTTGGCATCGAGATATGCGAAGACCTTTGGACGCCGATACCGCCAAGCTCTTATCAGGCTATTGCCGGAGCCTCCGTATTGTTTAATCTGTCCGCAAGCAATGAGATCATCGCAAAAGCCGAATACAGGCGCGAACTGGTAAGGCAGCAGTCGGGAAAATGCGTAGCGGGTTATGTTTATGTTTCTTCAGGAGTGGATGAATCCACGACCGACGTCGTTTACGGCGGACATGCCCTCATCGCTGAAAATGGCGGAGTATTGAGCGAATCTGAACGCTTCCTGCGAAAATCCCATATGACGATAAGCGAGATCGACGTTCAGAGACTCATGAATGACAGGATCAAGAACACAAGCTTTATGGAAGGACAGCCTTCAAAGAGTTTCAGGAAGATAAATCTGGTACTTGCGAGCGTCGATTTGGATAAAACCGTGTTTACAAGGACGGTTGATCCGCATCCGTTCGTACCTTCCGACAAATCGGCACGAGATATACGCTGCAGGGAAATTTTCGCCATACAGACAACTGGCCTGGCTAAAAGGCTCGCTCACACAGGTTCGAAGAATGTTGTACTCGGAATATCGGGAGGGCTCGATTCTACGCTTGCGCTGATTGTTGCCGTAAAAACCTTCGACATGCTGGGGATACCGGCGGAAAATATTACGGCAGTCACGATGCCCGGCTTTGGTACGACCGACACAACCTATGATAATGCCGTTCAGCTTATACGCTCATTCGGCGCAAGCTTCAGGGAGATCGACATAAAACAGGCCTGCATGCAGCATTTTGCGGACATTGGCCATGACGCGTCGATACACGATGTGACCTATGAAAACGTACAGGCCAGGGAACGCACGCAGATACTGATGGACATCGCCAACAAGCAGGGCGGCCTAGTAATAGGTACAGGCGACCTTTCTGAACTGGCGCTGGGCTGGTGCACTTACAACGGCGATCATATGTCCATGTATTCCGTGAACTGCAGCATACCCAAGACACTGGTAAAGTACCTGGTACAATGGGCCGCCGACAATGTGACCGAGAAGGCGTCCGCTGAAGTGCTGCTGCGGATACTTGCCACACCCATTACTCCCGAATTGCTGCCGCCCGATGAAAACGGCGGTATACAGCAAAAGACGGAGGATATAGTCGGACCTTACGAGCTTCATGATTTCTTCCTCTACCATATGTTAAGGTACGGCGCGCCGCCGAAAAAGATAGCGTTTCTTGCGCGAAAAGCCTTTAGAGGAGTATATGACGCGGATATCATAAATTCATGGCTCAGAACATATTACAGGAGATTCTTTGCCCAGCAGTTCAAACGCTCGTGCCTGCCTGACGGACCGAAGGTCGGTACGATAAGCCTGTCTCCCCGCGGCGACTGGCGCATGCCCAGCGACGCATCAGCGGAACTCTGGCTTGCGGAACTCGGATAACAAATGCCCGTATTTATAAAACAAGCCCGCTCATGACAGGCTATAAATTAATCACTGACATGCATCCATATGGAGGAATTTCAACAATGAAAAAAATCAACATAGGCAACACAGGTCTCAATGTTTCCGAGATATCTCTCGGTTGCATGAGGATCGCAAAGCTTTCTGAAAAAGAAGCAAATCATTTGATAAATACGGCTTTGGAGGAAGGAGTCGATTTCTTTGATCATGCCGATATTTATGCGGGAGGAAAATCGGAGGAAGTATTCGCCGACGCTATCGGCATGAATCCCTCGGTACGTGAAAAATTTATAATACAGACCAAATGCGGCATCCGGCAGGGTTATTATGATTTTTCAAAGGAGCATATACTGGAAGCTGTGGATGGAAGCTTGAAGAGGCTCAAAACCGATTATATCGACGTATTGCTGCTGCACCGCCCGGATACGCTGATGGAGCCGGAGGAGGTGGCGGAGGCCTTTACAAAGCTTCAGGAGAGCGGTAAGGTCAGATATTTCGGCGTAAGCAACCAAAATCCGATGCAGATGGAATTACTCAGCAAATACGTCAAACAAAAGCTCATCATAAATCAGCTGCAGTTCAGTATTACCGACACAAGGCTGATCGATCAGGGGCTGCACCTGAATATGAATATCAGCGAAGCTATTGACCGGGACGGCGGCATACTGGATTACTGCCGGCTCAAGGAGATTACGATTCAGGCCTGGTCGCCGTTCCAGTACGGTTTCTTCGAGGGCGTGTTCCTCGATAACCCCAAGTTCCCCGAACTCAATAAAAAGATCGATGAGCTCGCGCAGGCAAAGGGCGTTAAAAATACGGCGATAGCGATAGCCTGGATTTTGAGGCATCCCGCCAAGATACAGCCGATTGTCGGGACGACAAATGCCGGACGCATCAAGGATATCTGCAAGGCTTCGGATATAAGCCTTACAAGACCGGAATGGTACGATATCTACAAGGCGGCGGGCAATACGATCCCGTAAAGGCCGGGCCGGTATGATTCAAAGGTGATTGTCTTTCGGGACAGAATGCTGAATAGTTTTTGGAGCATTTCGCAACATTTTCGGAGCAGGAAGTTTTTTTCACTTGACAAAACCTGCTCCGTACCTTAAAATAGCATATGTCTCTGAAAGACACCATATTTGCGGTGGGTTTAGCTCAGTTGGTTAGAGTGCCAGGTTGTGGCCCTGGAGGTCGTGGGTTCGACTCCCATAACTCACCCCAGCGAAACGGAAGGTTATTTCGACCTTCCGTTTTTTGTTGCCCTTTTTTCTGATAAAATAATATTTGTAAATTATTTGAACCTTTTTTTACCTGCCGGACACTTAATATATGGTGCACCAAACAGGAGGACCCTATGATAGATCCCGAATTGATAAAACGCTGCCAGGAAGGCGATGAAGAGGCCTTTGACGCTTTGTACAGGGCTGTTTACAAAAAGACGGTGTGGACGGCTTACCTGGTCTGCGGAAATATGGACAGGTCGGAGGATATCGTTCAGGAAACGTTTTACGAATGCTTCAGGGATATACCGAAGCTCAGGGATCCAAATCTGTTTCAGGCATGGTTCAACCGCATACTCATCAGAAAGTGCCAAAAGCAGCTGAGAAAGAAGTTCACTGTTGAAAGCCTCGACGATGAAAATGCCCCCGATCCTGCCGACGATATCAGCGTGGCCGACATAGTCGAAACAAACCAGACGAGCCGCAGCGTCAGGGAAGCGGTGCTCAGATTGCGCGCGCCGCTCAGGACAACGGTTATCCTGTTTTATTTCCATGGGTTGAACATAAGTGAAATTGCGAAGGTTATGAAATGCTTCCAGGGCACGGTAAAATCCCGCCTGCATTATGCAAAACAAAAGCTTGGCAAAGAACTTGCCAATGAATTTATGTACGGCGGCGACCGCAAGTTTAACGGCAGGTCAAAGGAGGGGACTGTATTATGAGCGGTGACAGATTTCTGGATAATGCGATCAGATCTGCTTTGGCATTTGATGAAGACAGGCTGGATATCGATTACGGGCCTTTGAGAGCTGCAAAAAAAAGACTTGACGATGATCGTTTGGTCAGGAGGATCGATATGAGAAATATTTTTATGGGAAAACTGAAAGTTTCATTGATACTGGCGCTTATATTCATAATTGCCGGTGGTGTTTTGGGTGTAAACGCACTGCAGAGGATGCGTACGGATAAAATCGATTATCCTTTTGTCAATGATCCTGAAGTCATAGGAAAATGGGAAAGCGTCGATTTCGTGCATTCCAAGGACGAGTTTGTACCGGGTAAGCGGCATGTTCAGGAAGAGCTGTACCTAAAAGAAGCGGCTTTTGTAAAAGACGGAAAGCTGCTCGCCAGTCTAAGCGAGGGGAACGGCGTGCTTGCAGAAACCGATGGCATTGATTGGACAAAGGGATATATAATCAACAGAAACGATATAGCGGCTAACGGATACGAAATAAGGAGAATAGACGGCAGCAATTACTTGTTCATGCAATGGAAAACCGGCGATTATATATACCATGGAATGAATCCCTATTACTATGTTCTGAAGCAGGTTGACAGCAGTGATTACAGCGGATATGAATACACTGCGCGGAAGACCGACAATATCGACTATCCGTTTTCGGAGGATCCCCAGGCGATTGGTAAATGGCAGTGCGTCGACTGCGTAAAGACGATTGATTCCTTTGACCCGCAGAACAAGTACTGGCTGGCGGATCTTTACTATTTGACCCTCGATTTTAAGAAAGGCGGGAAATTGACAAAGGTCAGGACCGGGAAGGGATCCGAAGAAATTTTGAAATGGACAGAAGGGCTTATTCTCGACTCGGTGAATAAGACTGCAAGCGAATATTCGATAAAGGAAATCGATGGGGAAACTTATATGTTCTATGGATGGAAGAACGACGACTATACGATAAGAGGCATCGATCCGTATTATCTAGTCCTGAAAAGATGCAAATAGTATAAGCGCGAAACAACGACCTTTGTAATAATGCAGTCTCCAAGACGGGGACTGCATTTTCCATGCGTGCGATTGCTGAAATCAAAATACTGTAACTCCGGTCAAAATCGTTGGATTTACTGAAGCCCGTAAATGTTCTAGAATTATATGCATAAGAACAACGATAATATTTAAAGGTCGGCGATTATGTAAAAAGAAGGAGTGTTTGGATATGGACAGTCTATTTAGAACAGAGGGCGCAAGCCTGATATATGAGCGCGGCTACGAAATCCTCCGCATCGAGCCCTGGGGCAGGGACAGCCTTAGGGTACGAGGAACCAAACAGGCATCACTGATCGATTCGGAATGGGCTCTGCTCCCGCAGGCGTCAGGCGGCGGGCTGGATGAAACAGGCGAAAACAGCACCGGAGCAGGTAAGAATTGCGATAGAGCGGGAGAAAATGGCTTCGGACCGGGTTGTGACATCGTCAGGAGCGCGGCCTGTGACGCCGGTGTCGTAATCAGCGGCGACGGAACTGAAGCCTTGGTTACCAACGGCAAAATAACGGCAAAGATATCTTCAGCCGGTAAAATAGCATTTTTCAATAAACACGGCAGGCTGCTCCTCGAGGAATACGTCCGCAGCCGCAGCAATCTGAAGGAATTTGTCAGCGCGCTGTGCATAGACGCACGCGAATACATACCGATACAGGGTACGTACGATTATAGGCTGACGGCAAGATTCGAACCCAACGACGGTGAGAAGCTTTTCGGAATGGGTCAGTATCAGCAGCCCTACCTCGACCTTAAGGGCTGCACTCTCGAGCTTGCGCACAGGAACTCGCAGGCAAGCGTGCCTTTCATGATTTCAAGCCTTGGTTACGGCTTTCTGTGGAACAACCCCTCGATAGGCAGGGCCATTTTCGGAAAGAATGTCACCGAATGGTATTCTGAGTCGTCAAAACAGCTGGATTACTGGATAACAGCGGGGGATACGCCGGCAGAGATAGAGGAGGCGTACGCAAGGGCTACGGGCACAGTTCCGATGATGCCGGACTATGGTATGGGCTTCTGGCAGTGCAAGCTCCGCTACCAGACGCAGGAGGAGCTGCTGGAAGTGGCTCGTGAATACAAGAGGAGGGGATTGCCCATATCGGTAATCGTTATTGACTTTTTCCACTGGACGAAACAGGGTGAGTGGAAGTTCGATCCCGATTACTGGCCGGACCCTGAGGGGATGGTAAGCGAGCTTAAGGAAATGGGGATAGAATTGATGGTCTCCATTTGGCCGACTGTCGACAAGACGTCCGAAAATTTCGAAGAAATGGCCCGGAATGGCTATCTTGTCCGTTTCGACAGGGGTAATTCCATCGTGATGGACTGGATGGGCAATACAATGTTTTACGACGCAACGAACCCGAAAGCCTGCGAATATCTATGGAATATAGTTAAAAAGAATTACTATGACAAGGGTATCAAAATATTCTGGCTTGACGAGGCCGAGCCGGAGTACGGACAGTACCAGTACGACAACTACCGCTATCACGCAGGCCCTGTGTTGCAGGTCGGCAATATTTACCCCGTAATGTATGCTAAGACCTTTTTCGACGGCATGCAGGCTGCCGGGCAGGAAAACATCCTCAATCTTGTCCGCTGTGCATGGGCGGGCAGCCAGCGATACGGCGCGCTTGTCTGGTCGGGCGATATACATTCGAGCTTCCGGTCTATGCGCAACCAACTCAGGGCAGGCCTGAACATGGGGCTTGCGGGTATCCCGTGGTGGACGACCGATATCGGGGGCTTTCACAGCGGCGATATCAATGATCCGCACTTTCACGAATGCCTGATACGCTGGTTCCAGTACGGCGCTTTCTGCCCGGTGTTCAGGCTCCATGGAGACCGTGAACCGCATTCCGCTCCGCTTGGTACGAAAGGCGGGGGCGAATTCGGAAGCGGAGCGGCCAATGAGGTCTGGAGTTACGGCGAAAAAGCCTTTGGGATTTTCAAAAAATATATGCTACTGCGTGAACGTCTGCGCCCGTACATCAGCGGGTTGATGATGGCTACACATGAAAAGGGGACTCCGCCGATGCGTCCGCTATTCTATGATTTCCCTAAAGACAGCATTGCATGGGATATAGACGACCAATACATGTTCGGGCCCGATATCCTTGTCGCGCCGGTGCTGTATGAGGGAGTACGCAGCCGAAGGGTATATCTGCCCGAGGGCGCCGAATGGAAGAGCACCGTTGACGGCAGGCTTTACGACGGCGGCCAGTGGATAGAGAGCGAGGCTCCTATCGAAGCCATGCCGGTATTTTTGAGAAATGGGGCTGTCCTGCCCTGCTGGGAAAGCAGCCGTCCGGGAACGTTATGACGTCAAAAAAGACTCATAAGTTGCGGATGGTCTTTATTACAGCTTGACAAATTGCAGGATGGCCTTTATAATTGACTTTGCGTTTAATTATTGGGATGTAGCCAAGCCGGTAAGGCACAGGACTTTGACTCCTGCATCTCGCTGGTTCGAGTCCAGCCATCCCAGCCAGTTTTATGGGCCATTAGCTCAGTTGGCAGAGCACTTGACTTTTAATCAAGGTGTCCGGAGTTCGAATCTCCGATGGCTCACCAAACCCTGTAATCTCAAAGGTTACGGGGTTTTTTGCTGCCCTGTGCAAGGCGCATTGATTTCAAATATTTCCCCATATAAGTTATTAAACTGTCCAAAAATTCAAGTATAGGGCGAATATTAAAGTAAAATAATGAATTATTCGTGCCATAATAGCACAAAGTCAAAAATTATGTTGACTAAAGTGTCCTATACTTGAATTTCTGTCCACTTATTTTAACGAGTGAAGAATCACCGCCGCACATGCAAGTTGTCACAACGCTATAGGCAAAGTTTCTTTATTCGCATCACGAAATACCTCGGTATTTTCGCCTGGTAAAGAGCGTAATACCATAGACCTAATAAATAAAAGGAATGTATCTCTTAGTCCTGTTTTTATACTCCACGTACCTCTGGCCGTGCACAGATAATAAGAAATCCTCTTCACAACGCACCTGAATATCAAGAAATAATACAAAAACCAGATTCAGGATAAATACGGCCCAAGTCGGCCATATCAGCCAAACCCCTGTGTTCAGCAAGAATAATCCGAGATATGTAGGATTTCTTATATATTTATATAATCCCGTAGTAACAAGTTCTGTTTTCATTTTTTCATCGATGCCGACCCTCCAGGAATTGCCCATTTTCGTCTGCGCATATAAACAAAGTGATAGCCCTGCAAACCCGGCAGTAAATCCGATAATATCAAATAAGACAGTGTCAATAATAACAGCCTTGCTAAACAGCGAACCGACCCGTATTTGCAGCGAATGCAAAACAATTATCAAAGCTGCGTATATTGTTAAGATCCGGGATAACCGGCTCATGTAAATCTGGACATTTGATTTGGACTTCGACATAACATCCGGGTCGATACCGGAGATTTTATGCACCTTCACCTTCTTTACTTTCCATAATATCAAATAAATTAAAAACAACGTGATAACAAATACCGTCTCCAAGACAGCCATATTAAACAACCCCCTGCTTTTCAAATATAATCTCACCCATCGTTGAGTAAAGCTACTTTGTTTTCATAACCCTCATTGCATTGAGTACCGCAATAATCGTGACCCCCACATCCGCAAAAACAGCCTCCCATATGGTTGCTACGCCGCCGGCGCCCAAGAGGAGTACGATAACCTTGATAGCCATTGCAAGTATGATGTTCTGGCAAACGATTCTGCGCGTTCTTTTTGATATTTTGATAGCACTGACAAGCTTTAAGGGTTCGTCGGTCATTAGTACCACATCGGCAGCCTCGATTGCGGCGTCCGAGCCTGCGCCGCCCATCGCTATTCCAACGTCGGCGCGTGCAAGTACAGGAGCGTCGTTTATTCCGTCGCCCACAAAAGCGAGTTTCCCTTTTGAAGATTTTTGCTTATTCAGCATTTCAAGCTTTTCAACCTTTTGATCGGGCAGCAGTTCAGTATAGACTTCATCCAGACCAAGTTCCCGGGCGATTCTTTCGCCGACGGCCTTACTGTCGCCTGTCAGCATAACGAGCTTCCTCACGCCGGTTCCCCTAAGTGTCCGGATTGCAATTTTACTGTCATCCCTGACCTCGTCGGATATAACGATATAGCCGGAGTATATGCCATTTACGGCGATATGAACGACTGTACCCGCTTCTTCGGTATTTTCACAATCGATATTTTCTTTTTCCATAAGTTTTGAATTTCCTGCAAGGACAAGCCCGTCATCCACGATTATTTTTATGCCGTACCCTGGGATTTCTTCATACTCCGAGATCCTGTTTTTGTCATTTGACCGGCCGTAAGCATTGATAATGGAAAGCGCAATGGGATGGTTGGAGTAGCTTTCCGCATATGCGGCGTATTCCAGCAGGTCTGTACCGGATGCTTCGTTGAAACTGTTCACTTTTGTAACTTTGAAAACGCCTTTAGTCAAGGTTCCTGTTTTATCGAATACTATCGTATCCAGATTGTTCAGAGCCTCCAGATAATTGCTGCCTTTTATGAGTATACCGTTTTTGGAAGCTCCGCCTATACCGCCGAAGAAACTTAGCGGAATTGATATAACCAGAGCGCAGGGGCAGGATACTACCAGAAATACCAATGCCCGGCCGAACCAATCCGAAAAGGCTGCGCCCGGTACAACCAAGGGCGGGATCACTGCCAATGCGACGGCAGTTAATACTACAACCGGCGTATAATAACGTGCGAATTTAGTTATAAAGTTTTCAGTCGGGGCTTTTTTGGCTGCCGCGTTTTGCACCAGGTCCAGTATTTTCGAAACCGTAGACTCGCCGAATTTCTTTGTGACTTTTATTGACAGAAGCCCACTTTTGTTAACGGAACCGGATAGCGCTTCGTTTCCTTCGTTAACTTCCTTCGGCATGGATTCCCCGGTCAACGCGGAAGTATCGAGCATTGATTTGCCTTCTGTAACCACACCGTCCAGCGGGATTTTTTCACCTGGCTTTACGACAATGATATCACCTGCGGCTACTTCATCAGGTGAAACCTTCATCAACCCGTCGACGGTCTTCAAATTCGCAAAGTCGGGGCGTATATCCATCAATGCCGCGATTGACTTTCTTGAACGGTTTACGGCAATACTCTGGATGAATTCGCCTACCTGATAGAACAGCATGACTGCTGCACCTTCAGGAAATTCACCTATAGCGAAGGCGCCGATGGTGGCAATACTCATCAGGAAGTTTTCATCAAACACCCGGCCTCTTGTAATATTTCTTGCAGCCTTCAGCAAAACTTCACCGCCGGTCAGTATATAGCCGGACAGGAACAGTCCGAAGCCGACCCAAAACGGGAGCTTGAACAGCGATGCCGCAAGGAACAACGCCGCACCTATACCTAACTGCACTATTTTTAACTTGTTTATATTTGTTGCAAAATTCAGGAAGCTGAAGAAACACCGCTGATTTTATTAACGCCTGCTTCAATTTTTGCCGCGCAGTTCGCACAATCCAGACCTTCGAGTAGTAATTCCCGCCTTATCATAATTTTGTCCCCTTTTGGCTGCAGTTGAACACTTGAATAGTTGTTCATATGTTACTTTTAATTATATGCCATATAAAACGAGAATGTCAATATATATGAATGGATATTCATACGTTGGCCGCCAGTGCTGTCGGATATTGAGAGACATACCCAGAAAGCTGAAAAAGGTGGTTTTAATGGGCTTTTGGTGGTAATACGTCAAAAGCTCTTTGCTGATGGTATCCGTTTGCAAATTATTACATTGAAATATATAATTTATAATAAATAGGTGATGTCGGGGGATCTGATGACAAAGGCAGAAATGATACGAATGTTAAGTGAGTATGATCCTGTGGACGGAAATGAAATTATTTTCAAGAACCAGATAATAGATTTCATTAAAAACAACGGGAATTTCCTTGGTACGCGAAATTTGACAGGACATCTTACGGGATCGGCATGGATCGTCAATTATGACAGGAGCAGGGCATTATTGACGCATCATAAAGCTATCAACAAGTGGCTTCAACTCGGCGGTCACACCGAAGAGGGCGAGAGCGTGATAGATGCGTCAATCAGGGAAGCGACAGAAGAATCGGGGCTGACTTCGCTTAGATTCCTGAGCGGCAGGATATTCGATATCGATGTTCATAGAATACCTGCAAAAGGCGAAAAACCCGAGCATTACCATTACGATATAAGATTCATATTCGAAGCCGACGATAAGGAAGAAATAAAAATAAGTCATGAATCGATAGATGTCAGGTGGGTTGAACTGGGTATGATCGAACTATTCAATAACAGCGAATCCATAACACGAATGAAACAAAAGACAAAAGGCTATTAAGTATCGGGCAATTTGTTGATTTTCCTTTTAGAAAAGTTTAACATGTAAATAAGACAAAAACACAGGAGAGTTAAAATGACTGAGAAGATACTGCTCGGCTGGAGCGGGGGCAAGGATAGTTCGATGGCACTCTATGAACTGAAGAAGACAGGTAAATATGAGATCGTTTTATTGACTACGGTGACTGAGCAATACGACAGGATAAGCATGCACGGCGTAAGGACGGCTTTGCTCGAGAAGCAGGCAGAGTCCCTGGGATGCCGGCTTGAAAAGGTATACATAACTCCGGAATGCTCTAATGAAGAATATGAAAAAAAGATGGATGATACAATGGACAGGTATAAAGCGATGGGAGTCACGAAGGTGGCTTTCGGTGATCTTTTTCTGCAAGACATAAGGGAATACAGGGAGAAAAATCTGCAAAAGAGCGGTATGGAGGCCATTTTTCCCGTATGGGGGAGAGATACCGGCAAACTTGCCGTTAGTTTCGTAGATCTTGGTTTCAAGGCGATCCTTACCTGCGTGGATACGAAAGTCCTGGACGGGGATTTTGCAGGCAGATATTACGATAGGGGATTGCTGGCTGATTTGCCCGCAAGCATAGACCCCTGCGGGGAAAACGGAGAATTCCATTCTTTTGTATTCGACGGTCCGATTTTCAGTAAAAAAATCGATTTTACCATAGGTGAGAAGACCTTGAGGGATGAAAGGTTCTGCTGTTGCGACCTGGTTTAAGCATATGCTATTTAGCGGCTGCTTGCCGGCAAGTATTCCTGGGAGGCTTATATGGAAGAGTATATTTTGAAAGACGGTATGGAAAACATGGATTTTGACCGGGTAACCGGAATGCTTTCGCAAGCCTTCTGGAGTCCGGGCATAAGCAAGGCCGAGGTGGTAAAGGGCGCGGCAAACTCGGCTCTGATCGTTGGAGCTTTTTTGGATGATGGAACTCAGATCGCCTATGCGAGGGCTATTTCCGACAAGACCAGAATTGCGTATATCTGTGACGTCTATGTTGATGAGAATTTCAGGAGGCAGGGTATCGGTCAGATGCTGGTTAAATATCTGATGGCTCATGATGATATGAAGGATGTATATCAATGGCTGCTCAGAACAAGGGACGCCCATGGAGTCTATGGAAAGGTCGGCTTCAAGCCCGTTTCCCGTCCCTCGGATTGGATGGAAATAAGGGAAGACAGGCCGAGGTGATAATAAATGGCAGCGAATATTAGTCAACTAGGAGGGATACCCATGATAAGGATGCCTTTCAAACGTCCGACCGACCACTATGATGAACGGGCCTATCCTATAGACGAGCAGATCTGCGGCCTGATAAGGCAGCGTAAGGATATCTCGGATAACGAACCGGGGTATCCGCCCTTGGAGTTTATCGCGGATTGGGCGAAAAAATACGGTTTCAGTGAGGAGTTTTTAAGATCGGTATTCGGGACATTATTCAACGAAGAGCATTTCAAGCCCCTGATCGAGCCGGAGCATTACCTGAAAATCATACCGGTTAATAAGTTTGTTGAAAAGGATGGCCGCATTTTTTCTGCGGCATATATCCGGCAATATAATAACGCCAGTATTGTCAACTTCAATATAGATTCGATAGTGCTGAACCATCCGGAAGATCTGCCGCGGCGCCACTTCTTCAAGCTCTTCGCGGGACAGAAGTATGATTGCCGCATGATGGGCGGAGGCGGTTCCACGGACCACTATTCCTACAATTTTGTTGTAGCTCCGGCGCTGCCTGACGATATTTCGGGACTCGAACTGGTTTTCAGTGAGTATACGCACGGTGATAAGCCGACAGGCCTTGAAATAGTCATGCATGTGGACTGAAGCCGGAAGCAGCTGACACGCCCAAAATTCATAAGCAAATGCGAGGCAGTGATATCAGATTGATAAAGAATGATTTATATTATTTTTCTGCCTTGTTCAGAAAAATCTCATATGTTACCTTTAATATATCTCAAATACTATTTTCTCAGTTGGAAAGGGCAAGTGTATGGACTCTTTGCAGTCATACAACCGAATACTCTGCTCCGCGCAAAGACCACTGGAACTAAAGTTGGCGATGCTTTGCACGGAGCCTGTTTCACGAATCAACCGATGCTGTGAATTCGACATGACTTAAGGCCAGTGCGGACAGCTTTATGTACGATTGTTTTCCGCATAGCTTGTCTATGCGTTTCAGCATACGCTATTTGTGTAACAGATTCTCAAACTGTCTTTCAAGAATAAGACTGCAGCGGGCTTAGCCGGCACTGCAGTTTTTTTATCGGTTAAATCCGGTAGTGGTCTTTGCTTCATCCGTTTCAAAATCAGGAAGGAGCAGAGATATGAAGTATATTAAGGCGCAAAACGTGCTGCCGGCAGAAGTCATAAGAATAATTCAGCAATATGTGGATGGAGAATTTATTTACGTGCCCCGTAAAGAAGGCAGGCAGAAGGCCTGGGGTGAAAAAAGCGGCGCCAGGAACAGTCTCAGTGAGAGAAACAGCAGGATATACGAGGAATATGCAAGCGGTATTAAAGTCTCCGAGCTCTCGCAATCCTATTACCTTTCCGAACAGAGTATCAGGAGGATTATCAGTAAGGAGAAGCCGCACTGCTCAATTTCTTTACATAAACGTTTATGATATGGAAATACCTGCCGTTCTCATGCTATAGTCTGTATATGACAACACGAACCGAGTAAAGAAAGGAATGTATGCAATGGCTTCAAAACCGCACAGGGGCAAAACATTATTGAAGTTGGAATCTCACGGAAGAGGTACCTGTCCCGTTTGTAAAGCGACAAGAATAAAGGTGCTGTACGAACTTATCCTTGGAGACGGAAATAAGATCAAAGTCTGCAAGAGGTGCCAGAATAAAAGCGTAGAATCCCTGGCAAAGCTCTGATAAGTCGAATAAACGTCCTTCGGCTAATGATACGCGAATATTCACCGGCCCTTCAGCCCTGTAATCAGAAGATTGCAGGGCTTTTAACAGTTCCCCCGGCATTGGCAGCCTGCGGCAACTTATAGCAACATTGTGTGGAATAATCACCTATGCGTGAGAACTTATGGTATAATGGATAGGCAGTTCAATGTGCTGTAATTAAACTGGAAAGTGGTGTCGTAGCCTATCAATGAGTAAATCGCTTTATAAACTGTACCCGCCCTCGGAGCCATGC
Source organism: Bacillota bacterium (assembly GCA_023439545.1). Classification (GTDB taxonomy): domain Bacteria; phylum Bacillota; class Clostridia; order Acetivibrionales; family DTU013; genus JAEYOM01. Next base: position 7,424 of record JAEXNT010000030.1, on the reverse strand, counting down.
AGCTGCGGCATTTGTCTGGGATATTGCCGCCGCCCCGGCTGGTGGACCGTTGAGGAGGCGGTAAGAACGATGAAAGCAGGCTATGCAGGCCGAATGATGCTCGAAATATCACCCGAGTTAACATTCGGCGTACTTTCGCCTGCTTTCAAGGGCTGTGAAGGCGGTTTTGCTTCGAATATCCATGCGGGCAAAGGCTGTAATTTCCTTTCGAACAACCTGTGCGAGCTGCATGGTACCGGGTTGATGCCGCTGGAATGCCGATTTTGCCACCATGAACGTATCGGCCTGGGGCAGAAATGCCACCTTGCCCTTGAAAAAGACTGGAATACGGACGCCGGACAGGCTCAGGTCGCAAAATGGGCAAAACAATTCGGTTTGTGGTCGATCTATCTGTACTATGTGAAGGTGAAGCATTGAATATCAAAGCGCCTTACGCATAAAAACGGGAAGGGTTTTTCTTACTTTATTCCGGCCGCTATTTTGATATTTGTCTGGTGCTCCGGATCTAACAGCCCGTCTACGTGTCGCGTGCTGTTCAGAAAATGAATATCGAAGACGCCGTCGATACCGTTGTTTTTGACCCAGTCGAGGTTGTCACCGGGACCATAACCGCCGCTTCTCCAGGTCGTGTAGCTTCCGCCCTGAGCGGCGTCATTTCCTGCGTGCGGCAAGCCTGCACAACTTGCAGCGATTTTTCTGCCTTTGATTCTGATGATTACCGGCCTTCTTTCCCAGCTCAACGTACCGCCCCAGATTTCCTTCATCTTTTGGGTATCTTCCAGCGTCAGAGTTTCACAATCGGCATGGTTGCCGCCCGTAGTGCGCTTGGCCAAAAACGACTTGCCCGTATGGAAATCAACCACTTCGAAAACGCTGTTCAAAGGAATTACATATTGAGCCTCCGTCCACCAGTCCAGATATTCCCCGTATTGATCGCCCGGAGTCGGCTTTATCGGTATATTGCGGACGGGTATCCTGACTGTCTGGCCTATAGTAAGCCATGTCGAGGAGGTAAAGTTGTTGGCTGCCATAAGGTCGGTCATCGGAATATTATAACTGTTGGCAATGCTCCAGACCGTATCGCCGGCTTTGACGGTATAGTCCTTATAGGTGATATACGGTTTTGTCTGATCGGCAGTAGTACCGGAGCCGGACGGGGTCGGCGCAGTAGCAGAAACCGGAGACGGCGCCTGAGCTGGCGTCGGTGCCGGCGCCGAAGTGCCTGAGGTTGTCGGGATTATTACCTTATCGCCAATATTCAGCCATGATTTGTCCGTTGCGTTATTAGCCTGAAGCAGCTTGGTAAAACTCACGCCGAATTTCTGGCTGATAGTCCAGTAAGTATCGCCGGACACAACCGTATAGGTGGTTGTCTGTTCGGGAAGCGGGACTGTAAGGCTGTTGCCCGGGTAGAGTACTGTTGCCGGCGTCGCATTGTTTGCTTTCATCAGGTTGGTCGTGGAAATTCCATACTTTTGAGCGATAAGCCAGAAGGTATCTCCCGGCTTTACCGTGTAACTCACATTCTGTGCAGCCGCATAACCTACGTTCCCCATAAAGAGCCCGAGCGTAAGGATACCGGATAAGACAAGTTTCTTATATTCCATAATAAACTTTCCTCCTTTATTTTGCGGGACAATGTACCGGATTCTGTACACGATATTGAGTTGTCCTCTAAGTTTACATAATATATTCGAAATTGTATAGAGAAATTCCTGGGGAATGCTGAATGTAAATTGTGGCAATGTTCCAATTTCTTTCAGACAATCAAATAAATGACCAGTATTAATTTATGGAGTTTAATATGCGGAAGGAGAAAAAGACAAAATGAAAAAGAAATATATTGTTATACTGACGATCCTTGTATTTATTGCCGCGGCTGCAATATTCGCGGTTGTTCAGTTCAATTCGGTGAAGGTGAATCTGGACAGACTCAATGAAATGGCGATCTCTGATGTGGATCTTTCAAATGCGGAAGACGGTATATACGAAGGAAGCTATAAGTCTTTTCCGGTCTCGGCAAGGGTAAAGGTAACAATAAAGGACCACAAAATAACCGCAATCGACCTCATCGAGCATAAAAACGGACAAGGGCAGGGCGCTGAAGTATTGCCTGCAAAGGTAGTTGAAAAGCAGACGCTCCAGCTCGACTCGATAAGCGGCGCGACATACAGCAGCAGGGTCATATTGAAAGCTATCGAAACTGCACTGAAAGGTGCTGTAAAGTAGTTGATGCCGCTGTACTGCCACAGCAATTTATGACTTATTTACGGCAAATTACGAGTTGCGGATCTTCATTGACAGATGCTACAATATTCATTAAATGAAAACTAAAAATACATCTTCAAACAACATTTTCAAATCATTAGGGATTCTTAAAGGGAACACCCGTACTTCAGTGCTCTGCGAGCCGCTATGGGGGCTCCCTTTTGTACTGTTCAATTTTTATCTGAGCCTCTATATGAAAGGCCTCGGAGTGACGGACAAACAGATCGGGTATATCATTTCGATCGGGTATATCGCCGGCACTGTATTTTCACTTGTCAGCGGGCTCATTACCGACAGGCTGGGGAGGAAAAGAACCACCTTGATATTCGACTTCATCAGCTGGCCGCTGACTGTTTTAATATACCTGATATCCAACAGTTTCATAATGTTCGCGATTGCTACGGTCCTAAACAATATGGGAAAGATTGTAGGCGTTTCATGGAACCTTATGATCGTTGAGGACGCCGATAACGATCAGAGGATAGCAGCCTTCAACCTGCTGAATATAATCAATATCTCAACCGGTGTAATAATCCCGCTTGCAGGCGTACTTGTAGGCGCTTATGGCGTTATTACAGCCGAGAGGGTGTTCCTGACCTATGGCGTGATCAGCATGTCGACGATGGTAATTTTGAGGAATCACTTATATAAAGAGACCAGGATCGGGCAGCAAATACTTGATGAGTATAAGAAAAATCCTGTGCCGCTTAAACTGAAGAGCTTGATACCGGTCAAGGCAGCCCGGGTGTTTAAAGGAAACCCCAAGGCAATTATAGCGGCGTTGGTCTATATACTGTTTTTCGTATATGTTCCGCTCGGTACGTTCAACAGCCTGTATTTCGCACCCTTCATGACCGAGGCTCTGAAGCTCGGCAAGTCTTCCATATCGGTACTGGGGGGCATTTATTCGGGCGTCATGCTTTTAATTTTTGTATTTGTAATACCGGCGGTCTCCAAAGGAAACAATACGCGGAACATGCAGTCAGGCCTGCTGATACAGGCTGTATCGCTGTCTCTGCTGATCCTGATTCCCGGAGGAAGCCTTATCAACGTCGTTTTATGCATCGGCATATATGCGGTCGGCTTCGGTATTTTCAGACCGTTTCTGGATACGATGCTTGCAGAGGTGACCGAAGGGAATGAAAGGGCGGGCATTTATTCGCTGATCAATACGGTGACGTGCGTGATAACAGCTTTGCTCGGTTTCGTGTCGGGCAGCGTATACGTCTTCAATCCGAGGCTACTGTACATCATATCCATAGTTATACTGCTGGCGAGTATCATATTGCTCGAAGCGTTCGGCAGATTGACAAAAACGGGAAACAAGACAACGATCGGTGTTGACATCGTGGAAGAAAACGTTGCCGATACAGTTTGCAGGACCGATAACAGTTTTAGGCGGGACGTCGAATTATGAAAAGAATTCTTCCGGAAAACAATATTTTCAGCTCCTTCCGCCGGCTTACGGGCAATACAAGGATAAGCGTAATGTTTTAACCGATGTGGGGCATTCCGTACATGCTTTCGAACTTTTATCTGAGCCTGTACATGAAGGAACTCGGAGTCACCGACGGACAGCTCGGCTATTTCATATCGCTGAGTTTCATATGCGGTACTTTTTTTGCTGTGATAGGCGGTCATGTGACTGATCGTTTGGGCCGTAAAAAGGCGACTTTGATTTTCGATGCCATAAGCTGGCCTTTTTCGCTGCTGATTTACTTTTTGTCCAACAGCTTCGCCATGTTCGCGTTCGCCACTATTGCCGGAAGCGCTGTCAAAGTCGTTGCGGTGTGCTGGAACCTGATGGTTGTTGAAGATGCGGATAACGAACAGAGGGTTGCCGCCTACAACCTTGTAAATATCATCAACATATCCGCAGGCATAATCATACCTGTAACAGGCATTTTTGTCGACGCCTACGGAGTTGTGACATCCGAAAGGCTGTTCCTGGCTATTTCGGTGATCAGCATGACTGTCATGGTATTTACAAGGAATATCCTGTATAAGGAGACCAGTATCGGGCAGCAGATTCTCGATGAAATGAAAAAGAACCCGAAGCCTTTCAGTTTCAAGGATATGATACCGCTGAAAGCTGCTGCGGTATTCAGAGGAAATCCCAGAGCAATAATTGCGGCTGTTGTGTATGTATTGTTTTTTATCTATATACCTCTGGGCTCTTTCAACAGCTTGTATTTTGCGCCATTCATGACTGAAGTTTTAAACCTTGGCAAGTCTTCCATTTCGTTGCTTGGCGGGGCTTATTCGGCCGTGATGCTTGCAATGTTTATCTTCATAGTACCTGTTATCAGCCGTTCCAACAATAACGGGAATATGCAGGTTGGATTTGCTGCCCAGACTGCATCGTTGCTGATATTGATAATGATTCCGGGCAAAAGCCTGTTTGCGGCGGTTTTGAGCATAGGTCTGTATGCGGTCGGCTTCGGCGTGGCAAGGCCTTTCATAGATGCGATGCTGGCTGAAGTGTCGGAAGGGGCGGACCGGGCTAGCGTGTATTCACTGATAAACACGATCACATGTATCCTGACCGCGCTTATCGGGCTTGTTTCCGGTACGGTATATATTTATGACCCCAGGCTGATCTATGTCGCATCCATTATCATTCTGGCCGTATGCATAGCTTTGCTCGGTGTTTACCGGAAGCTTGGGCAGCCGGAGGATAAAGCCGGAAATACGGGCATCCAATAATATCCATATCAGGTAACATAATTAAATATTTTTCACTTGACTTTTTTAGTCCGCGCCAGTAGAATATACTTTGTCGGCTTTAGCCTCAATAATGCGGCCCATTGGTCAAGTGGTTAAGACACCGCCCTTTCACGGCGATAACAGGGGTTCGACTCCCCTATGGGTCACCAAAGATTTTTGCTCGGTGAAAAACCTCAGTTTTTCGCCCGGCATAAAATTTACAGCTTAAGGCTTCATGAAATGAGGTCAGTTGTACTAAAAGGGCAAAAGCGCCGGAAACATTATACGGCCCGGTAGTTCAGTTGGTTAGAACGCTAGCCTGTCACGCTAGAGGTCAGGGGTTCGAGCCCCCTTCGGGTCGCCATGAAAAACTCGGATATCAAAGGATATCCGAGTTTTTTAGTGCATGGAATAGGGGCTCGAACCCGGGAGGGCATGGGGTGCTTAGTTCTGCATAGCGGAACGGCCAGCCCGGGAGGGCATTGGTCAGATATCCGACTTTTGCATGTTTAATTGATAGGGAAGTATATATCCATATAAGTTACCCCATCGATTTCCAGCTCCTCCTCCAACCAATAACGTTCCTTATCGCAGGATGCCTTGTATCCCTTATCATTGACCCAGTCCACAAGGGTTTTCCAGCCCCTCGGAATGGTATCGAAAGGGTTCGAAAATGGGTCTGTTATACGCAAAACAGCGTATTTGCAACCTTCGACCTTCTTTATGGCAACGCCTTTACCAGCCGGCGTATTTTCGCCGACTTTTACCCAGAACTCATAACCTCGCAGCCCTTTGCTTCTTTCTTCATCGCTTACCGGTATATCGAAACCGAATTTTCTCGCTTTCGGATCGACGCCGTTTTCCTTGCTCCATTCGTTGAGGAATGATATTACATCTTCCTCCGGGTTCGCACTTACGACCTTTGCACTGGCTACAAACATGGTATCAAGGTTTTCAAACCTTACATCGCTGAATATATTATCCATTTGCTTACCTCCATATGTGTTGATATTAAATTCCTTAAGGGCGGGTTTTTTAGGAATCGAATAATTTACGTCCCTGAATTTACTGGGATTATCTCCGAACTCCTGCTGAAATGCCCTGCTGAAGGAACGCTCCGAGCTGTAGTTGTAATCCAGTGCCACGTCGAGTATACGCTTACCCTGGCATATGTCATACATCGCATATGCAAGTTTCCTTTTTCTCACATAGTCCATTACGGAAATTCCCACATACATTCCAAAGAGGCGATAGTAATGATACTTGGAGAAGCCTGCGGCATTGGCGCATTCTTCGATCGTAACCTCCTGTTTTACATTTTCCTCAATAAAATCGATGGACCTTTGCAAATATTCAATATAACCCACCTTATCCACTCCTCGCTGCAGCGATGATTAGATTATACCTTTATTTGAAAACGCTGACAGGACATTTTGTGCTATTTATTTCATAATTCTTAAAGCAGGAAAGATCGTTGAATGCAGTATTCTGTTTGAACTGTATTTGGTATAATGAAATAAGTGTTTTCTGTCTAAAAGTGTAATTGTTCAGGGGGATATGTGCTTAAGTTTACTATATGTTTTATAAAACAAGGAGACAAACTATTATTGATCAACCGCGAATATCCGGCATGGATGGGCAGTTGGAACGGGGTCGGCGGCAAGCTCGAGACTGACGAAACACCGGTTGAATGTGTTATCCGGGAGATTAATGAAGAAACCGGCATTAAGCCGGATACGGTTGATTACAAGGGAATTGTAACCTGGGAATTCGACGGAGTTTTAACCGGCGGCATGTATGCTTTTATTGCTGAAATCGCGGATGATTATGTCTATGAAACGCCCAGAAAGATCAGCGAAGGTATTTTGGACTGGAAAAGCATAGCATGGATACTTGATCCTGAAAACACGGGTGTTGCCGGGAATCTGCCCAAGTTCCTGCCCAAGCTGCTGAACGATGAGGATCTTTATGAGCACAGGTGCTTTTTCAAAAACAATGTGCTTGCCGGGGTTGAGTCTACGCCGATGGGTGACTGCGGATATTAATTACAATATCGATAGTATTGACATTATACAAAAACCAGTGTTATTATAGTGTAGCAATCGGGAAATCGACTGCTTGAAACATGTAACACGCTGGTGTAGCTCAGCAGGTAGAGCAGCTGACTTGTAATCAGCAGGTCGGGGGTTCGATTCCGTCCACCAGCTCCAAAGAAAAACCGCTTGTCCGTAAGGATAGGCGGTTTTTGACTTTTCATATTACATAAAAAAGATAACGGTATTCGTTGTTTTTAGATGTTATAAGCGGTTGGAAGTGGTTCAAGTAAGTTGTCAAATCATGAGATCTTAAGATTGTATGGCTTATAATTTACGCATTGACATAATGCATAAGGCTACATAAACATTAATTTTCTAAAAGTTTGACTATATAGTAAATTGTGGATATAATTA
>JAEXNT010000073.1 GCA_023439545.1 Bacillota bacterium | reverse complement strand
ATAATTTTCGTTAACTTTGACATAATTTTAACAACTTATTTTGTGCAACATTCACTACTGTGTATACATAATACACGCAGTTCATTTGTTAAGCTCTTGTTTGTACTGCTTCCATTGAGGAAGGAATTGATCCATGTATCTGTAAAAAACATGATTATGCCCGCGTTCAAGCAGGTGAACAAGTTCATGTACAATGATAAAGGTCAGACCTTCGGGGGATTTCCTGGCAAGCTCGAGATTTATCCAGATGCGGCGGGCCTTCCTGTTGCAGGCGCCCCATTTTGTTTTCATCCTCTTTATCTTATATTCGGAGGCTCTGACGCCAATAATCCTCTCCCAGTATCCGACAATTTCCGGCAAAGCTTCCGCCAGCCGGGTACGATACCACTCCTCCATCACGGAACGTCGTTTTTCGAGGGTTGCGCCGGGCCGCACGCATAATCTTAATACATTCCCGAGAATACTGACGCAAGGCTTGGAGTTCTGTTCGACCAGTTCCAGAACATACGGCTTTCCGCGGAAATAATGGGTCTCCCCGCTCAGATACTGCGGCTGCGGCCTTATGCTTTTAACGCGTTCCTGCTGTTTCCTGATCCACTCCAGCCTCGATACTGCGAAATCACGCAGGTAAGCGCGGTCAATACGCACAGGCGCAGAGATGCGTACCTGCCCGTCGGGCGGGCACACCCTCAGGTGTATGTTTTTTATCTTCTTGTATTCGATATTTATCGTTATGTCTTCGATCTGCAGTTTTTGAGTCATTTACATAGTACTTTAGCTATGATTTAATCATAGCTTACCAATAATCAGAATCAAACCAGCCGGCAAGAAGCCTACAATAATTGAATCATGCAGTTATACCATTAGTCAAGTCCTAAAGGCGAAACTTATAGTTCGCGGATACACAAAAAACCCTTGATATCAAGGGTTTTTATAATTAAACTAAAATTCAAAAACTACTTTCCTTTCACAATACTATTGAATATTTCAACTTCATTTTTATCTTTATTTTCCTTAAATTTTTTAGCTAAGTCATTTTTCATAACTATGTCATATGCCTGTATTGAATTATCATTTTTAAGGAAAATGCCTTGAGTTCCACCAATAATATAAAATTTATTTTCGTCCTCTTTCCCTTGCAAACCTAAAAACAAAATATATTCATTATCTTTAGAAAGTAGTTCTTCATCACCTATTTGTCCAAGCTGATATATTTCAATTTCTTCAAACTTTTTACCTCGAATCGTATCGTTAACTTTCACTGTTGATAGTACACTAAAATCACTAAATTGTTTTTGTTCTAAAACACTTCCGGATATAATCTGATGCGCTTTGTCCATCATCTCAGATATAGTTTCTGAACCATCGCTATAAGATGCTGATAAATGTACTTTTTCTCCCTCAGGTAAAGTAATATTATCGATTGTTGATATTGGTATGCCAGAAATATTTTTTGTAATTAGCAAATAAGATGATATTGAAGCAGTTACTAATGCAAAAGCAACCAACATTAATATAAAATATTTACGCTTCATTTCATTCATTCCTTTCTTTACAATATTAATAACCTGACATATGGTTCGTTACTTAGTCGTATAATAATTATTATAGTACAAGCCCAAGGTAAAAGCAGGACTTTAATAAAAAGCAAAAGAAAACACCCCATTTCTGAGGTGTTCCGTGAACCACTACTAATCATTTAACGGCCGATATGTCCGGAGGTACGGGTAACTTTCGGCACCTCCAAACTCCTGCCCTATTTCTTCACCACCGGTATCCAAACTTCCGTGTAAAAGCGTTCCTTCTCCTTCGTTTCATAAGTCATTTCAAGCTCCGCAGTGCCTGCATGGTCGTAGCCCGAGGTCGGGAACCATTCCGGGAAGATGCGCTTCCATACCGCCTGTACCTTCTCCGACAAATCGTCGAAACCATGTTCCTCAGATCGGAAGATAGCCCAGGTGCAGGCCGGAACGTTCACTACGGTCAGTTCTTCCGGCGCATTCAGTTTATTGTACAAATCAACGATTCCGATCATATAAGGGAAGGTGTTACCTTCCGTTTTGCGGTAACACATGACTGAATTCACCTTGAAGAGCCCGCTTTCGTACCTGGGCATTTCAAAGCTTTCCAGCCTGTCTACAGTGCCGTTTTTATGGCATTTCCCCCAAAACTTCGGTATTTCTTCAAAATTACGGTCATCGGTCATATCGATGATCGTCTCGGCTCCAAATACCTTGAATGCAGCTTTCTGTTCGATTTTGTAATTCATCTCGACATCTCCTTTTATTGAAATATGAAAGGACATGCGAGGGTAAGCCTTCAGCTGAACCCCTCTGTCGCGCGCTGACGAGGGTGTCACTCCGTGCAGGCTCTGGAAGGCCCGGGTGAACGAGTTCGGTGAATCGTAACCGTATTTAAGCGCGACGTCTATAACCCTGGCGCCGTTTTCCTGCAGCTCAAAAGCAGCCAGAGTCAATCTTCTGCGCCTGATATACTCCGAAAGCGGGACATCGGTTATAAAAGAAAACATCCTTTGGAAATGATAGGACGAACAACAGGCGATCCTTGCCGCTGCTTCATAATCGATATCGGACGCCAGGCGTCCCTCGATATAGTCCATCGCGCCGTTCATTCTCTCCAGCCAGTCCACTCAAGCATCATCCTTTCAATTATGATTTTAGCAGCAGGAGCGGCAACGCTTCTCCACATTTCATGCAATAATATGTTTGATTTATATATTTTACCTGTAAATTTTGCCTGGGTAAATATATAATTGTGTTGGAACATAATTGGCAAACGGGTAAAATTACATGAAAAAAATTGTTATCGTTGAAGATGATAAAAAAATAAGGGAAGAGCTTTCCGTCTTTCTTTCAAAAAATGGCTATCAGTGCGAAGCGCCCGACAGGTTCGATAATATATTTGAAGATATCCGCTCGGCAAAGCCCGATCTGGTATTGCTCGATATAAACCTTCCCTCGGTCGACGGCTATTATATCTGCCGCGAACTGAGGAAAAAATCGGATCTGCCCATAATCGTGGTAACAAGCAGGGATACCGAGCTTGATGAACTTATGGCGATGAATTTCGGAGCCGACGATTTCATAACAAAGCCTTATAATACACAGATACTGCTCGCGCACATTTCATCGGTGCTGAAGCGCGCCTCGAGGGATGTCGTCACAGACAGGCTGGACTGCGGAGGATTTACGGTAAACCTGTCGAGGAGCGCCATAGAATACCAGGGCAGAGAACTGGAGCTGACAAAAAACGAGCTGAAGATACTTACTCTCCTTTATGAAAACAGGGGCGCCATCGTAAGCCGCGACGAGCTGATGACACAGCTCTGGAACAGCGACATGTTCGTCGATGAAAATACCCTTACCGTTAATATAAACAGGCTGCGTAACAAGCTCGAGGATGCAGGTCTCGGGCAGGTCATAGAAACTAAGAGGGGACGGGGGTATATGGTCGATTGAAACTCCTTGACTTTTTAAAGGATAAGTTTTTATATATAGCAGCCTATATCTGCGTTATGCTGGTAACCGCCTCCGCGCTTATTCTGCTCAACCCCATCGGCGGTCCCTCATTGTCGCTCATAATCTGCGTTTTGTATACTATCGGTACCGGCGTCCCGCTTCTTGTCGAATATGTCGTCAAAAAGGACTTCTTCGACGGACTGCTGCGTATTTTTGATTCGCTTGACCAAAAAAATCTCATAGCCGAGGTCATAATTCCCCCATCCTTCAGGGAAGGTTTGATACTCTATGACATAATCAAGAGCTCGAACAAGGCTATGCTCGAGGAGATAAACAGGTACAAGCGGCTCCAGGAGGAATACAGGGAATACATAGAATTATGGGTGCATGAGGTGAAGACCCCGATTTCGTCTTCACGTCTGGTAGCCCAGAATAATAAAAGTGAAGCGACTGAAAGCATGTCGGAAGAACTCGACAGGATAGAGGCCTATGTTGAGCAGGTGCTTTTCTATTCCAGAAGCAGCACCGTTGAAAAGGATTATATCATAAAGGAGATCAGTCTCCAAAAGGTGTGCTATGACGTGCTGAAGAAGAATTCCAGACAGTTCATACAGAACAGGATAAGCGTCACCGCCGAAGACCTTGACCTCACTATATATTCTGACGAGAAGTGGCTGCAGTTCATATTGAACCAGATACTTGTCAATTCGGTCAAATATTCCGACAAACCAGAGGCCTTCGTAGGAATCAGCGCTAAAGAGGGCGAAAACAGCGTCATCCTTTCTGTCGCGGACAACGGCGCAGGCATCCCGGCTGCCGAACTGCCGAGGATCTTCGACAAGGGCTTCACCGGGACAAACGGCCGCAGGAACGAACGTTCCACCGGCATCGGGCTCTATATCTGCAAAAAGCTGTGCCTTAAGCTCGGGCTCGGGATAAGCGCCGAATCGGTACAGGGACAAGGCACGACCATCAATATAGTCCTTCCAAAAAATTCAATGCTCGATATAAGATAATTCAACTAACAAAAATGTAAGGTTTCCGTAAGCTTTATACATGGCACAGAGGTCACCGGCTATTCTAGAATGATAGTATGGTTGACCGGGATAAACCATGCCGGCGCCGGATGACAAACCCGGCAAATCGTTTATGGAGGATTCAAAATGGCAGAGATTTTAAGAGTACAGGATGTGGAAAAATATTACGGAAACAAAGGAAACCTTACGAAAGCCATCGACCATGTCAGCTTTACGGTCAATGAGGGCGAATTCACAGGCATCATGGGCGCTTCCGGCAGCGGCAAGACAACGCTGCTCAATTGCATTTCGACAGTCGACAAGGTTACGTGCGGGCATATTTTCGTAAGGGACAACGATATCACGGAAATGAAAAGCAACGAACTGGCTCGTTTCAGGCGTGAGGAGCTTGGGTTCGTATTTCAGGATTTCAACCTGCTCGATACGTTGAACGGTTTTGAAAATATAATACTGCCGCTGAGTATTTCGGGTGTGCCCCACAAGCAGGCAAAAACGCGTGTGGAAGAAGTCGCAAGACGGCTCGATATAAACGACGTACTGGAAAAGTATCCGTACGAAATGTCGGGCGGTCAAAGGCAAAGGACCGCGGCAGCCAGAGCCATAATAACGAACCCGGCCATGTTACTTGCGGACGAACCGACGGGATCACTTGATTCGAAATCGGCAAGGATGCTCCTTGAAAGCCTCGAGAATCTGCATAAAAACCTGAATGCCACTATCCTTATGGTAACCCACGATGCATTCACGGCAAGTTACTGCGGCAGGATACTGTTCATAAAGGACGGCAGGCTGTTCAACGAGCTTATACGAGGCTCATACACGAGGAAGGAATTTTTCGGGATGATCATCGATGTGATCACTCTGCTTGGAGGTGACGCGGGAAATGTTCTATAACCTTGCCGTAAAAAACGTCAGGAAAAGCTTCAGGGACTATACCCTGTACTTTTTAACGCTCTCGTTCAGCGTGTGTATTTTTTATGTTTTCAACTCCATAGAGGCACAAAAGGCAATGATGTCAATCTCATCCTCGGCTGCGGACATACTGAAGACAATTACAATGATCATAGGCTATATTTCGATCTTTGTGTCCTTCATACTGGGCTTTCTGATAGTCTATGCAAATAATTTCCTTATACGCAGAAGGAAAAAGGAAATCGGCATTTACCTGACTCTCGGAATGAAGAAGGGAAAGGTCGCCAGAATGCTGGTCTCTGAAACCTTCATCATAGGCGTCCTTTCGCTGGGGGCAGGCCTTCTGGCAGGCGTTTTCCTGTCACAGTGGCTGTCCGTCATAACAGCTAAACTGTTCGATGTGGATATGTCCGGTTACAGGTTCGTATTTTCAACTATGGCTTTCTTAAAAACGATCGTCTATTTCGGGGTCATTTTCCTTATCGTCATGTTCCTCAGTACCCTGTCCATATCCAAGTTCAAGCTGATAGACCTGATTAATGCCGATAAGCAAAACGAACGTCAGAAAATCAGGAGCCCTCTGCTGACCGCGGTACTGTTCCTGCTTTCCATAGCGTTCATAGGAGCTGCCTATGCATTGGTGCTGAAAAACGGTATACAGCAGTTCAATACGATGCTGAAAATAGAGATGGCTATGGGAGCCATCGGTACTTTCCTGTTTTTCGCCTCGCTTTCAGGTTTCTTCCTGAAGCTGCTGCAATTTAACGGAAAGCTTTATTTCAAAGGCCTTAACATGTTCATACTGCGCCAGATAAATTCAAGGATCAATACGGCGCATATTTCAATGACCTTCATATGCCTCATGCTTTTCTGTACAATCGGAATACTGTCGACGGCGCTTGGCGCCAATAATGCTCTGAACAGCAGCTACAAGTTCTGCGCCCCCTTCGACGCCACATTTACCGCAGCAGGGAAAATGGATATACCAGGTGAAATGGCAAAGTTCGGCTTCGACATCGGCAATTATGCGGATGATACCGTAACATATGCACTGTACCGCGATAAAACCGGAAAGCTGACCAAGGAGGCGATCCTCGGGAAGGTACTCGAAGAAATACCGGGCAACGCGAGACTGTTCTTTTTTAAACAGCCGATGCTCCTTATAAGACTCTCTGATTACAACAGACTGATGGAATTGCAGGGGCTTAAAGGCATCACGCTTAGCGAAGGACAGGCCGCAGTCTATTCGGATTATGCCGAATACACGCCCGAGCTGATGACGGCACTGAGGCATTACCTTGAAAAGGAATCCTCCATCGAAATTTCAGGCTGCAAGTACAGTCTCTATGAAGACCTGCTGACAAACGGGATCGTCACCAGCGCAGCAAGCGGTATCATGCTGGCTCTGGTCGTACCGGACAGTGCCGTTGACGGCTGCAAGGCCGATAGAAGCTATATCTCTTTCAACTGTAAAGGCGACAGGAAAAGTGTGCGTAAAGAACTGGAGTCCGAACTATACGCAATGCAGGAAAAGTACAAGAATCAAAAGGATGGCAGCAAAGTGGAGGTCGATACTTCAGATATAGTGAAAAATCAAGCTGCCGGCTCCAAAGCCATAATTTCCTTTGTCGGCATCTACCTCGGCATCATCTTCCTTATCACAAGCGCCGCCGTTCTTGCGCTCCAGCAGCTCTCCGAAGCGTCTGACAACAGAAAGCGCTACTATATACTGCAGAAGATAGGCGCCGACGACCGCCTGATCAATAAGGCGCTTATGAAGCAGATCGCCATCTACTTCCTGCTGCCGCTTGCGCTTGCCTGCATACACTCGATTGTCGGAATAAAGGTGGCAAACGACGTCATAACCGACGTCGGCAATATCGACGCACTGAGCAATATAATTATCACTGCGGTTATGATAGCCGCAGTATACGGTTCCTACTTCCTTGCCACCTACTTCAGCAGCAAGCAGATTGTTCTGAAAGGCAGGATATAGAAACAGTGTGCTTCTAAATATTGACTCCTTATGTGACACAATGTATTATAGTGTAAGCGGATAATTCATATCATTCAATAAGGAGTTGATGTCATGGCTCAAATCAAAATAACGGTACTCGATACCATGGCCAATCCCAAACTGGCCGAGCAATACTGTAAAGACGGTGTTTCAGCCTGCCCTTGCAATGTTTTCAAACCCGGACAGGTTTTTGTTATGACCGATTTCTGCAGGCCCAGCGAATTCTGCGAATGGGCATGGAATGACATTTACAAGTATGTCGCGATATTTTTTTCGGGCGGAAACATGGGAGATTCGTTTAAATGGATGAAGGACAACGATAATGTGATAGCCTGTTGTACCGACGGCATACGACCCGTAATATTCAAGATCGAACGAGCCGGCTGAATCATCGCTCGTATTTAAAAATGCTGAATATACTGTCATTTGCGATCTCCAGACCGGTATGCGTACCGCGGCCCCTGTAAATGACAGAGCCAGAGCTATCGGAAAGCGTGACTCCTGCTTCGGCGGTTATGCTTTCTGATATTTCTCCCTTCATCATACCGTTTTTCGGCGCCTTTAATATTCCTCCGGCCGTATGTACCGCATCTATCCTCATTTCGCTGTTTTTATCCGAAAGCGCTATTTCGAGATGTTTATCGCCATAAGACAGCTTTTTTATTTTTGCCCCCGTATAGGTCGCAAACAGATTGAACCTGTCACCGAGCCTGATAAATGAAATGAACCCCGGGAAGGAGCTTCCCAGCCATGGGATCTTTGCCGCCGAGAACATCAGTGTAACGTCATCCGCTCCAAAATGGTTCGACTGGAGCCATACCCAGGTTTGCGGGAAGGAACTGCCCCAATCCTTTTCAATATAGCCGTAGCCCCCGTTGAAATTAAAATAATCTCCCGATATTTCAAGCCCGCCTGATATTTCATGGTGTAT
This sequence comes from Bacillota bacterium, assembly GCA_023439545.1. Lineage (GTDB taxonomy): Bacteria > Bacillota > Clostridia > Acetivibrionales > DTU013 > JAEYOM01. The sequence continues at coordinate 21,173 of JAEXNT010000073.1, read as the reverse complement.
ATTTATCACGCCGTGCCTGCATTCCATAAACGGAATAAAAGTGTACGGCCCCATTATCCCGGGACGCAGAAGTGTTTTCGGGAAAGTTATTATATTGCTGAAAGTCAGCCTGCCCTTCATAGTCAGCTGTTTATCATTTATATCAAGACGTATTTCGCTGTCGGAGAAATAGTTGCCGCCGATTTGTACCTCAAACCGATTTTTATTGTAACAGAAGTCTGCGATATCGAACCGGACATAACCGACCCTGCACTCATCCGCATCCAGCACCTGGATAAAGGCGTGCCTGGCTTCATTCCCGCCGCCGTACGAAACTCCGGGTATAACGGCAATCGCTTTTTTCATTTCCGCATCGATCAGCTTGTAATACCAGCCTTCGAAATAATTGCTTCTTTTATGGCTGCCCTGGTATATTTCAGGGTTGAACAGCCTTTTAAGTGGATACATACGACTCTGCCCTTTACATCAGTTTAGTGGGGGTTGTGTTTCCCTGTTTACTATTGCCACTATTTACTAATGATATGCGCACTTTGTAAGCGGAACGGCGGGAAGCGGGTGGACAGGGCTTCCGTAGCTGCAAGGATGCATGATGAAGCGACTTAGCGATACATGACGAGTGCAATATCAGGTGAGGTAAATCCGCCACGACGGCGGATTTAGCCGGATACGGTATGGATGCCGTTAGAGGCGGCCGAACAAAGCAGTGCATGAGTCATTGGATCGCTCGGAGCTTTCATCCCGCATCCTTACAGCTGCGGGCGCCCTGTACCCGATTCAGCAGTTACAGTATAAAAATAGCACATTACAAAATCTGCTAAATGAATTATAATATTTGTAGCTGTTATATCGCTGAGCATTATTTTAATAATCGGGAGGTCGGAATATGAATTGTCCAAACTGCAATAGTCCGTTCACACAAGGGCAAAAATTCTGTAAGATATGCGGGACAAAACTGGAGGGAATAAATCCGGTATCGTCGAACACATACAACTCGCAGCAATCAGGCGGATATTCCGCGAATTATGAGGCATCAGGCGGGAAAAGGATGCTTCACGCCGATGAAGTCGAATATAAGATCTACGGAGAGGACATCCAGTTCGTAGAGATAATGCTGGATCCCGGCGAGACCATAATTGCCGAAGCAGGCGCCATGATGTACATGGACAGCGCGATCAGAATGGATACGATCTTCGGCGACGGTTCGGGCAAAGAGGGAAACGACCTGATGGGTAAGCTGTTCTCAGCAGGCAAAAGGCTATTGACAGGCGAAAGCTTGTTCATGACCGCTTTTACCAATACTGCGGGCATTAAACGCTGTGTTTCATTTGCCGCGCCCTACCCTGGCACAGTCGTACCGTTCGATCTCAACGATTACGGCGGACTGCTGATATGCCAGAAGGATTCCTTCCTCTGTGCGGCCAAGGGTATAACAGTGGGCATTGCGTTCCAGAAAAAGATCGGCGTCGGCCTGTTCGGAGGCGAAGGCTTCATAATGCAGCGTCTCGAGGGAGACGGCCTGGCCTTCATGCATGCCGGCGGCACAATTATAAAAAAGGATTTGCAGCCCGGTGAGACTCTTATGCTCGATACCGGCTGCCTTGTCGCCATGTCGGGGTCCGTCAACTACGACATCCGTTTCGCGGGCAACGTAAAAACCGCCCTGTTCGGCGGTGAAGGCCTGACGCTTGCAACTCTGACGGGACCGGGTACCGTATGGCTCCAGTCGCTGCCCTTCTCTCGTCTGGCTGACAGGATATATGCGGCAGGCAAGGGCGGAAGCGCCAGAGGACGTGAAGAAGGCAGTATTCTCGGTAATATCGGCATAGGAAATTTCTTCGGCGGCAATAGTTGATTGAAAGAGAAAAAGAAAGCTTTAAGGTTTAATTCTTCGATAACAAAGAACATTCGTTCGGAACAGGCCGGGAATAAAAAATCCCGGCCTGTATTTTTTTCAAGGCAAGGATTATAATTAAATTCCGAACACTTGTTCGCGAGAATGAGAGGTAGTTTATGAAACTCATCATCACTGTTGGATGCGCCGCCTGTGGATTTTCCGATACATTCAGGGTCGATTCCGGTTTCGACTGTTCAGACATCGCATGTCCAAAATGCAGAAATGAAGACTGCCTTTCTATCACTTCCGTTATGGAGTCAGCCGGAGATAATTTCAAAAGACAGAGCATACTGAAACGGCTAAGGATGATACAGGATCTATGAGCAGTCCGTCGGCTCCCCATGGCCGGGATAAACCTTTTTGATATTCATTCCTTCGAGCCTGCCTATGCTTCTGTCCAGTGCTGCAAAGTCCTTTGCATTTGGAGCAGGCATGAGTTTGCCGCTGCATGTATATGTATCGCCTGAAATCAGCGAACCGTCATTTAAAAGGATTCCTATAGAGCCGTCGGTATGCCCGGGCAAATGTATAACTCTTGCATCAAGCCCGTAATCCAGCAGGCTGGAGCCATCCTCCAACAATATATCGGGATCGAAGCTTTCAAAATCGCTTAATTGCTTTGTAGTTACCCTGCTGACAAGCTTTTTTACGAACGGCGACACCAGCCTGTACTTTAATGCCCTGAACCGGAAATTTTCCATCATCCTTTCAGGAGTAGGATCCTTGGCCATCTCTGCGTCTCCAGCATGCATCGCGATCCTGGTTTTGTACTTTTCTCTTATGTAGAATGCATTGGCAGTGTGATCGCTATCTCCGTGGGTCAGCACCACCAGCTTCAGGTTCCCCTGCTTACAGCCGGCTTTCTCAAGCTCATTTTCGAGCTTTCCCCTTCTGTTTACAAATTGTTTGTCCCTTGACAGATGCCCTCCGGTATCAAAAAGTACAAAGCCGTCCGCCGTTTCGCAAAGATAGCTGTTGACGCCGTCAAGATCGATTCTTATGATATTCATACTTTTAACCCTCCAGTCATTTCTTGTGATTATCGTGGTAAGCGCTGTGGGATGCCGTGTATGTCTTAAGGTACAACTCGTCGAATCTGTCTTTGCCGACACCATAATATTTGATCCATGAATCTGCAAAGCAAACATACGCATAATTCGGCATGAAACTGGTGAAAAACTCCGCGACACGCCTTTCCTGCACATCGTACGCTTCGTCCGGATTGAGCTCACGGTCCATCTCTATCAATGCGTCAAGCACCTTGTATAATACCGGCTGTTCCTTTGTCTTTTTAAGCGAGTCTATGAGCATGACCCTGACGAGATCAGCATTTTTTTGTCCAAATTCATAATAGACTTTTTTCATTCGCTCATTCAGTTCCTTAGCTTTATCCTGGGCCTGTTTTGCCGCTATTATGCACTTGTATTCGGCAATGAAGTTTTCTGTCAATACCTGCAAAATCTCATCCTTGCTCTTGAAGTGATAGTAAATGAGCGATTTCGGGGCTTTTGCCTCGCGTGCGATCTCATCGATTCTCGATCCCTCAAAGCTTTTGTCGGCAAATATTTTTACCGCGGCTTCCAATATCCTTTCACGTGCGTTTGGAATATTCATCACAATTCTCCAATTAAAAATTTAGTACTGAACGTTCAGTTAAAATTTTATTACGCTTTCCTGAACTTGTCAAGAAGAACCAGAGAACTAAAAAGCCCGACTCCGGCGAATTGCCGAAATCAGGCTTCAAGCCTCTAAACCCATGCAGTCGCAGGCGCCTAGAAATCAGCCAGCCATTCCGGGCGGCCGACGACTCCGGGAATATAGCTGTAAACTGGCCCGCCAAGGAAAACTCCGTCGCTCGAGCAACCGGAAACGAGATCGTCCGCGCCCTCGCATGCGCTCGTAATATACAACTCCTTCAGTTCGGCGCCCCCGAACATGACGCTGGATGGCTGTTTGGCAGGCACTTCTATTTCGTCGATAATCCTGCCATCGGGATCCAGCCTGCGGACACGGGAATCGCCCCAGAAAGCCGTCCATATACAGCCTTCGCTGTCCATGGTCATCCCGTCGGGCGAGCCCATTTCCGGCTCTCCCCTGAAAAACACCGAAGGATTGGCTATATCACCGGTAGCTCTGTCATATTCATACCTTTTTATAGTTTTAAAAGTGGAATCGGTATGGAAGAAATACTTTTCATCCAGCGAGAAGGTCATCCCATTGGAGCAATGGAGATCTCGCAGCACGGCAACGGGCTTCTTCCCTCTTTCCAGCCGGTACAGTGTCCCCCCTGTCATATCAGGTCTCGCAATAGTCCCCGCAAAGATCCTTCCCATGGGATCGACAGTGATATCGTTGAACATTTCGTTTTCCGCAAACGGAAAATCAAACAGAAGCTTCAGTTTGCTCTTTCCATCGTCGGCAGGGGAGGCTGCGCTTTCCGCACTATCCTCGTTCAACAGGTACACTCCTTTATCAGAACATAGGACTATCGCGCCTTTGCGTGTGAATGCAAAGCCCCCTACCTGCAGTCCTGCCTCCCGGAACACCCTGCTTGTGCCTTCATCAGGATCATATTCCCATATGCGGCGGTTGTAGATATCCGTCCAGTACAGCTTTTGCCGCTGCACATTCCAAACAGGCCCTTCTCCTAGATGACATATTCCGCTGTAAACACATTCCACCTGTACCATAAACCGACCTTTCCCAAACATTTGACCTATGCGCTCGCCGGTATTGCCGTACCGCCGGATCTATTCCAGCCCCGCACCCTTCATGGCCGAGGCCGCCCCCTGCGTGTAACGTTTGTATATGCCCCTCCTGCCGCTTGTATCAGGCGCTTTCCAATGCGTTTTCCTGGCTGCGAGCACATTTTCAACCTCGGCCGCATCCGTCTTAACGCCGTTAATGCCTATAACATTCAGCTTTCTGTTCGCAATATCCATCTCGATAAGGTCTCCGTCCTGTACGAGAGCTATTGGCCCGCCTACCGCTGCTTCCGGAGAAACATGCCCGACGCAGGGCCCTCTTGTAGCACCGGAGAAACGCCCGTCGGTAATGAGTGCGGTCGAACCGTTAAGGCGGCTGTCACACACTATCGCTTCGGTCGTCATGAGCATCTCGGGCATACCGGAACCTCTGGGGCCTTCATACCTTATCAGGAGCATGTCGCCGGGTTCTATGCCACCTTCGACAACTGCTTTATAGCAAGCCTCCTCGCTGTCGAATACCCTGGCTTTCCCGACATGGTACATCATGCCTTCAGGTACGGCCGCATATTTAACGACTGCGCCTTCGGGAGCAAGGTTACCCTTAAGGACAGCTATCGAGCCCATCTCCTTTGTCTCCGCTACCGGCCTAATGACCTGTCCGGGTTCAAGGCAGTAATTCCTGAGATACCCCGCATTCCTTTCGAAGTAACCGCTTTCTTCAAGCTCCCTGAGATTCTCTCCCAATGTTTTCCCTGTTACGGTCATAACGTCGAGACGGAGATAATCCTTCAGAAGCAGCTGGACCTTGGGTATCCCTCCCGCAAACCAGAAGGCTTCTGTAGGGTATTTGCCGCTCGGATATATATTTCCTATATGCGGTATGTTTCTGCCGATCTCATCGAAAAACTCGGGTTTCAGCTCGTAACCCAATTCTTTGGCGATCGACGGCAGGTGCAGCATTGCGTTGGTGGAACCCCCGATAGCCGCATGTACCACTATAGCATTGTAAAATGCATCCGGAGTCAGTATCGAAGCTGCAGTGATATTCCTTTCGACCAGCAGCATGATGGCCCTGCCCGCTTTTCTAGCCATTGCCGTGATATCGCGCATAGTAGCCGGAGCTACCGCGCTTCCGGGCAGCGCCAGACCCAGCGCCTCTGCCAGGCATTGCATCGTACTTGCGGTCCCGAGGAACTGGCACGCACCGACCGAAGGGCAGCCCGTGAGTTTGTAATCCATTACTTCACGCTCGGTTATAGCATCCTTCCTCTTCTCCTTCAAGGATATCTCGCCGGCCTTGATCGAGGTCGACATATCGGGTGCGGGCCGCATACTCCCGCCGGGGATGAAGATTGTGGGGATATTGAGCCGTGCCGCCGCCTTCAGGTGGGCAGGGATCGACTTGTCGCACGAGGATATCAGTATCATTCCGTCCCAGGGGATAAAGGAGCCGTGTATCTCGACCATATCGGCAATTGCTTCCCTCGAAGCCAGTACGTAATTCATACCGTCATGGCCCTGTGCGCACCCGTCGCAGATGTCAGTGATGTGGTATTGCGCCGGCCTTCCGCCCTTTTCATATACCCCTGTCGAAGCCTGATCGGTCAAGCCCTGCAAGTGGCTGCTTCCCGGATGGCTATAACCGTAAACATCGTCGATGAGTATCTGCGGTTTTCCGATATCCTCCTCATCCCAGTCCATTCCAAGCTGCAGCGAGTCGAACTGCGCCCATAGCTTTCTGTCGTATGCACTGCATGATTTACAATTGTTCGAAGACATTGTGACCCCTCCAGTCAATATCAACTTCGCGTCATACTCTAAATACCTGTATATACATGTTATTACGCCTGTGTACATTTGTGTCCATATACTATTTTAACTGCAGGATACGTTAAGTGCCATAGCTAAATTTTAACTGTTCTGCTGGGATTTTCTTCTACCGCTTGGATTCATTACCGGCTTTTTTCAATCGACTGCGCTTTCCCCGAACATGCGCTTTACGTATTCTCCGGCCCTTTTCCCCAACGATCTGCAAGCCTTCAGTTCCAGTTCCTTCGGATTACCTACCGCGACTGCGCCGTAATGCGCTGTGACGCCCTTTCCGGCATATTCCGTAAGGCCGAATACAATGAAGCCATAGTTCATCAATGCGTTAAGAATGCTGAAAACAGCTGTTTCATTGCCGCCTCCAAGACCTCCGGAAGAGGAAAACGCCGCCCCGATATGCCCGTCAACCCTTCCCCATGCAGTCTTCTGGCTGTCGTCGAACCACTTTTTCAATTTCCACGTCATCAGCCCGCAGTACGTAGGAGAGCCTATAATGACGCCTTCCGAAAACATATCCCCGGGTGTCGCGTCGTCGATGTGTTTAAGGACAACGTCGATACCTTCCGTCATCCTTGCTCCTTCAGCTACCGCCTCGGCCATTTTTTTCGTATGGCCCGACAATGTGTCGTAAATGATAGTTATCTTCATGTGTCTTCACCCCGTTTCCATTATCTGATCGGTGTCGTTTATCAGCGTCGCCGATCGCGGCAAGCCTGCAGGTCTTCACATCCGGCCTTCAGCCGAAGGTAAGAGGTACTTTCTTGGAAATGTCATATCGAGCTGCCTGCGTTTTGTTCTTCATCGCTCTATTTTACCAGAGTTACGGCCATAATTCAAAGAAAAGCAGCTATGCCTCGGGTTTTATTATGACCCGTATTATAAGAATAAATAAAAAGCTGGATAAAATTCCTTATATTATTGTTAAAAATTTATCGAATTAACCAATGACAAATTTCATGTCCTCATTTATAATTTACATATACAGAATGCCGATTCCGGGTCCGGTTGGCTCCGGCATGCTGCCGGCAGCCTGTGAGGACCCCGTTAAAATATTCATGTAGATAGAGAGGAATGCAGATGAAAACTCTAACGGACAAAAAACGAATCAAGATAATCGTCAATGGACGCGAAACTGAAGTGTATGACAACTTGACCATCCTTCAGGCCCTGCTGCAGGAGGGGATCCACATACCCCACCTCTGCTACGACATAAGGCTCGACCGTTCGAACGGCAACTGCGGGCTGTGTGTCGTTGAAGTAGGAGAAGAGGAGAATAAGCGTGATGTAAAGGCATGTCAGACGCCTGTGAAAGAAGGCATGGTGATCTGCACGAACAGCCCGAAGCTCGAGAACTACAGGAAAATACGCCTGGAACAGCTGCTGTCGGATCATAATGCAGACTGCGTAGCGCCCTGCGTTATGACCTGCCCGGCCAATATCGACATACAGTCCTATCTCCGTCACGTAGGCAACGGCAATTTCGAGGCGGCCGTTCGTGTAATAAAGGACAGCAACCCCTTCCCGGTGGTTTGCGGACGTGTCTGCCCGCATCCCTGCGAGGCCAAGTGCCGCCGCAACCTTGTCGATTCTCCGGTGGCGATCAACCATGTAAAGCGTTTTACAGCCGACTGGGATATTTCGCGCGAACAGCCGTGGATGCCTGAAAAGAGTTCCGCTACAGGCAAGAGAGTCGCTATAGTCGGAGCGGGGCCGTCGGGTCTTGCTGCCGCTTACTACAGCGCAATCAAGGGACACGACGTCACAGTGTTCGAACGCCAGCCGAAAGCCGGAGGAATGATGCGTTACGGCATTCCGGAATACCGTCTGCCCAAGGCGACGCTTGACAAGGAAATTGACATAATTCAGAAGCTCGGCGTGAAAATAATGACGGGAAAAGCTCTCGGAACCCATATCAGTCTCGAAGACCTGCATAGGGATTTTGACGCGGTTTACCTTGCCATAGGTTCCTGGCGCGCGACCCCGATGCATATCGAGGGAGAAAATACCGAAGGTGTGTGGCTCGGCATACAGTACCTTGAACAGGTTACAAAAAATACAAATATAAACCTCGGAAACACAGTAGTCGTCATAGGCGGAGGAAATACAGCCATAGACTGTGCCCGCACGGCATTGCGCAAGGGCGCGAAGTCAGTCAAGCTGGTTTACCGCCGTACGCGCGAAGAGATGCCCGCAGAACCGTACGAGGTCGAAGAAGCGCTGCACGAAGGAGTCGAGATGCTGTTCCTGATGGCTCCGACTAAAATATATGTTGAAAACGGCGTCAAGAAACTCAGCTGCATAAGAATGACGCTCGGCGAACCCGACCGTTCGGGGCGCCGCCGTCCTGTACCGATCGAGGGCAGTGAAACCGATATCGAAGCCGATACGATCATAGGAGCCATCGGCCAGAGCACCAATACGCAGTTCCTCTACAACGACCTGCCTGTCAAGCTCAATAAATGGGGCGATATAGAAATAAACGGAAAAACCTCCCAGACATCGGAAATCAAGGTGTTTGCCGGAGGAGACTGCGTCACGGGGCCAGCTACCGTCATTCAGGCTGTGGGCGCCGGACGCCATGCAGCTGAAGCGATGGACAGCTTCCTGATGCGCGGTTACGTCAAGGAGCATAATACGGATTACAGCTGCAGCCGCGGTACGCTTGAAGACCTGCCTAAATGGGAGTTCGAAGAAATGCCGCAGCTTCTGCGCGCGAAGATGTCCTCTATTTCAATAGAAGAACGCAGGAACAACTTCAACGAGGTCGAGCTCGGACTTACTGAGGAGACGGCCAGGGCGGAGGCTCGCCGCTGCCTGAAATGCGGCTGTACCGAGCGTTTCGTTTGCGACCTCAGAAAGGAAGCCAGCGCGCACAATATAGAATTTAAGGCGCCTATACACGAAAGACCCTATATACCGATTGTGGACGATCACCCGTTCATAATGCGCGACCATAACAAGTGTATATCCTGCGGACGTTGTATAGCCGCCTGCGCCGAGATAGAAGGGCCTGATATACTGGCTTTCTATATGAGGAACGGGCGTCAGCTCGTAGGAACAAAAAGCGGTCTTCCGCTCCAGGAAACAGACTGCGTTAGCTGTGGCCAGTGCGTGAATGCCTGCCCGTGCGGCGCGCTCGATTACCGCCGTGAACGCGGAAAGGTATTCAGGGCTATCAATGATTCGTCAAAGACAGTAGTCGGTTTCGTAGCTCCGGCTGTCAGAAGCCTCATAGTTAAGACCTTTGGAATTTCGCTGGAGGATGCTTCGCCGTTCATGGCGGGGCTGCTGAAAAAGCTGGGCTTCGACAAGGCGTTCGACTTCACGTTCGCAGCGGATCTTACGATCGTCGAGGAAACTACGGAGTTCCTGAAGAGAGTAGAAAACAAAGGCGTAATGCCCCAGTTCACCTCCTGCTGCCCCGGCTGGGTCAATTTCGTTGAGAAGCGTTATCCCGAACTGATCCCGCATCTTTCGAGCTGCAAGTCTCCTCAGCAGATGATGGGAACGACAGTAAAGAACCATTACGCGAAGCTCGCAGGCATAGACAGGAAGGATTTGTATGTCGTTTCGATCGTGCCTTGCCTTGCCAAGAAATATGAAGCTGCGCGGCCCGAATTTGCCGTCGATGGCAACCGCGATGTGGATGCGGTACTTACGACGAGCGAATTGTTTGAGATGATGAAGCTGGCAAACATAGAAGCTTCACAAGTCGAGCCGCAGGAATTCGACGCCCCTTACAAGCAGGTTTCCGGCGCAGGCATACTTTTCGGCGCATCGGGCGGCGTTGCTGAAGCAGCGCTCCGTATGGCAGTTGAAAAGCTGACCGGCAAGGTGATGGAAAATCCTCTCGAATTCGAGGAGATACGCGGGTTTGAAGGAGTAAAGGAATCCACAGTCGACGCCGACGGCACAAAGGTGCGTGTTGCGGTAATAAGCGGCCTGAACAATGCAGAACCCATAATAGAGAAGATCATACAGGGAATCGACGTAGGCTACGACCTGATAGAGGTCATGGCCTGCCCCGGAGGCTGTATCTGCGGAGCCGGACATCCGGTGCCCGAAAAGATTGACGCTCTTGAAAAACGTCAGCAGATACTCGTTGATATAGACAAGACTGCAAAATACCGCAAATCTCAGGAAAATCCGGACATACTGAGGCTTTACAAGGAGTTTTACCACGAAGCCAATTCTCACCTCGCACATGAGCTGCTCCACACGGAATATTCCGCTAAAAGCGGTGACAGCCGGTGTGCGCCGGTCAGGAGAAAGGCCGACTCAGCATTCGTCACGAGGGAATACACGATATGTACCTGCGATGAATGCGCAAAGCTCGGTTCGAAAGAGCTTTACAACAAATTTGCCGAATCGATACGCCAGCTTAAGATGGATCCATTCATACAGGTGAAGACCATACGCCTTAAGGAAAACCATAACGGCGAAGGGATCTATGTAACACTAGACGGAAAGAGGGTCGGCGAGCCCTCACTCAGCAATATAAAAAGAAAATAAAACACATGTGATGAGATTTAAGTAAAATAAAGTATTTAAGGTTTTTTTGCCAGTGAGTAATCGTAAGATTGCTCACTGGTTTACGTTGTTATACAACAAAAAGACTGCCGGCAAATTATGCTTGCCAGCAGTCTACTGCGGTATAAATACCGCCGCTTTTATTTGTTTTATTATTTCTGCTTTTTGATATTGTTCAGCTGATTGCCGTCGTTCAGGTAGGTCATCCTGCCGTTCAGATACTGTAAATGCCTGTCTATATCAGCTCTCATTATGTTGTACATCTGTTTTGCCTGCGTATCCTCGGTCGATTGCGCCATCATTGCATAGGAACCTTTTGCCGCTTCGCAGGATGCGATGGCTTTTTGTATATCACTTTGTACAGTCATCGAATATCACCTCTCTTTCGGATGATATTTTAACCAATAGACTGGAATTGATACCGAACGGATCAATAACCTTCCGAAAGATCAACGATATTTTTAAGGCTTCTCCCATTCAGCCATGCCTCGAGATTGTCGGCGCAGATGGCCACCACGCGGTCGTGAGTCTCCTGCAGGCTGAAGCCGCCGGAGACATGGGGAGTTATGACGGCATTTTTAATCTTCCAGAGCCTGTGGTCGCGGGGCAGCGGTTCTGGATCGGTAACATCGAGCGCCGCTCCGGCCAGCCTTCCGCTTTCAAGCGCGTCGCACAATGCATCCGTATCGACGGCGTTGCCGCGGCCTACGTTAATGAGGATGGCGCCCTCTTTCATCAGCCCGATGGTCCTTTCGTTGATTATCCTATAGGTATGCTTCGTTGCAGGCAGGCTCAGTGTGACTATATCCGCCCTCGGCAGTATGGTCTCGAACCTGTCCATCGTATAAAGCTCGTCCAGATATCCGGGTTTGGCGGTATCAGTACGCTTTATTCCGATCGTGTAAGCCCCGAGCGCTTTGATTTTGGAGGCAAACTCCCCTCCGATATCTCCGAGGCCGGCTATCAAGGCTGTCGATCTGTATATGGACTTTACCTTTCCCGCATAGGACCAGTCCGAATTTACCTGAAGATCCCTGTATAGGTGAAGCTTTTTGTAAAGCTCGAGAGTGACGCCCAGCATATATTCGGAGATAGCCAGTCCGTATGCTCCCGAGGCATTTGTCAGTATTGCTCCTTTGGGCAGCACATTCCCGGCGAGGTATTCTCCGGCGCCTGCACTTTGGAGCTGCAGCCATTTCAGATTTTCCGCCCCCTTCAGCATATGTGCGGGGGGGTTGCCGATAATGATCTCGGCGTCTTTCACCTGTTCTTCGTTGACGTTTTTCTGGTCAGAATAAATGAAATTTGCCGATGGCGCCTTTGCCTCAAGAATCTTTTTGTGCTCTGCATTTACCGATAAAACCACCAGTATGTTTTTCAATGTCCGATTCTCCTATGTTTCTGATATTCCATTCATTGTAAAAAAGTTGCTTCCCAGCTTGCAGGCTGCTTTCTCCCTGCAGGCCATGGAACATGGGCATGCAGGCTTGATGTACATTCAGTTGCTTTTATATTGCAGCAAACTCATTATATAGTATTTCGCCTTTTATGTTCAATACTATATATGCCGTATTCCGTTTTGCATTCCGAAATAAGACAAGAGGCCGCAGGATGTACTGCGGCCCTGTTCACATAAGGAGGATGGGTTTGTCGGTAAAGCTTATACTCTGCATCCATTCTTTGAATATAGGTAATTGTACAATATCCCGTGCCTGATTTCATCCGTCATTATAGCTGTCAGGATATTGATCTGTGTTCTGTCCTGCAGGGCAAAAAGGATCTGTCTGTATCTTATAACGGCATTCTGCTCTCCCCTGATAGCCGTCGCAAGGCCTTCGCAATAGCTGGCCGGCTTTTTGAAGGTTACGTTCTGAGGGGGCGGAAGAGTCTGGCCGGTCAGCTGGAAATACACTTGCCTGACAAGGCCGTAATGGCCTATTTCGTCGTCGCGTATCCCTGTTATTATCTCCCTGTCTTCCTGTGTGGGTGCGTTATCAATCAGGTAACGGTAAAACATCCTGTCCTCTGTTTCACCTGCAACCGACGTCCGCAACAGCGCCAAAGCTCCGGGGACGTTGCCCGGGTAGGTGTATATACCGAGATCCACCGCAGGTTCGGGATCTCCGGACATATCCTTGCTTTTATTCGGCGTCATTACCGGCATCATGGCCGGCATCGCCTGCTGGGGCGCGAACTGGGTCTGAACCGGCATCGCCTGCTGGGGCGCGAACTGGGTCTGAGCCGGCATCATACCGGCCATTGCCTGCCGTATATACGGATTTTGCATACAGGGCGGTGAATAATACATAAAAGGCATGGCGCCATAATCCTGCATAATTAATCCCTCTTGATAGTTTTATACAGTATATTATGCGCAGCCATGCCTAAAGGTTCAATAACACAGGTAAACACTATTTGTGATAAAGCTTTTTCGACTGGTATTGGGGTTCGCAGGTTATATTGACTCCAAGCTTGTGGAATACGTTTTCGTCTACACGGGACAGTATGACCGTGGAGTGCGCCTCGCAGCCACGGAGCCTGGAAAGCTGCTGCATTGCAAGAGCTGCGGTCGGATTGGTCGCGGCGCAGATGGAAAGCGCTATAAGTATCTCATCAGTATGGAGACGAGGGTTGCGGTTGCCCATATGCTTGACTTTCAGCATTTGGATAGGTTCTATGACTATGGGAGATATGAGGTGTATGTCATGCTGTATCCCGCCCAGCTCCTTCAACGCATTCAACAGAAGCGCGGCGGACGCGCCGAGCAGTGAAGTGGTCTTCCCCGTCACTATACGCCCGTCGTCCAGCTGTATCGAAACGGCTGGTCCGTCGGTCTCTTCGGACCGTTTGAGCGCAGCCCCGACGGCGGGACGGTTTTCAGAAGATATGCCGAGCTTGTTCATCAGTAGTTCGAGCTTGTACACTTCGGATTTTGATGCCAAACCCTGTCTCTGCGAACAGCTCGTGCTATAAAACCTGCGTATTATCTCCTGACCCGAAGCTTCACAAACAGCCTTGTCGTCGGTAATACAGAAGCCCGCCATATTGACGCCCATATCCGTCGGGCTCTTGTAAGGCGACTTCCCTGCTATTTTTTCAAATATTGCATTCAGAACCGGGAATATATCTATATCCCTGTTGTAATTGACGGTCGTTATGCCATACGCCTCGAGATGGAACGGATCGATCATATTGACGTCGTCAAGATCGGTGGTGGCTGCTTCATATGCCAGGTTTACGGGATGCTTGAGAGGCAGGTTCCAGATCGGAAAGGTTTCGAATTTCGCATATCCCGCTTTTATCCCACGCTTGCAATCATGGTAGAGCTGCGACAGGCATGTGGCCATTTTACCGCTTCCGGGTCCGGGAGCGGTGACTACTACAAGTGAACGCGTTGTTTCAATGTAATCGTTTTTGCCATAGCCTTCGTCGCTTACTATAAGCGGAATGTCGGAAGGGTAGTCGCGAATCGGATAATGCCTGTAGACCTTTATCCCCAGGCTTGTAAGCCTTTTCTCAAACAGGTCTGCCGTATATTGGGAACGGTAATGTGTAATCACTACGCTGCCTACATACAGGCCTATTTCACGAAAAGCGTCAATCAGCCTCAGTACATCGAGATCGTACGTAATCCCAAGGTCGCCCCGGCGTTTGTTTTGCTCTATGTTGTCGGCATTTATCGCTATGATTATTTCAGCCTGATCCTTAAGCTCAAGCAGCATTTTTATCTTGCTGTCCGGCGCAAAACCTGGCAGGACCCTCGATGCGTGATAGTCGTCAAAAAGCTTGCCCCCGAATTCCAGATAAAGCTTGCCTCCGAAATATTCGATCCTGTCAAGGATTTTCTGCGATTGCAGATGAAGATACTTGTCATTATCAAACCCGATCCTGTTCATTTTGACGCTCCCTGTATTTAAATTGACTGGCAGATTTGAAATCCGATGTTTTCCTTACATACAATACCATAATGAAAGGATTTAAGTCAATCGCAGCTCAGGATTTTCGACAAAACGTGCGGCATCATACCACAATGCCCTTTTCCTTAAAATACTCGGCATATTTACGATCGGACAACAGGATATGGCTGCTGATCCATTCAGACAAAAAATCAACTATTTGTACAATTGTTTTGTTTTGATCATTATCAATCTCTTCAGGAGAGGCGCTCCTGATCCTCTTGGTGTAGAATTCATGCTCCTGCTCCTGGTCCCTCCGGTCATGATAGTTGTATTTCTTCATCAGTTCTTCTTCATAGGCAAAGTGGTATTCGGCATAATCCAGTAATTCAGACAGCAGGCCCATTATCTCGTCAAAGTGGTCGTAAGAGTCATCCAGGATAGCAAGATCATAGACTCTTGCTCCTATTTCAAAAAGCTTTCTATGCTGCCTGTCTATAACGTCTATGTCCAGTTTGTAACGATCTTTCCATTCAAATGCCATGTTTCATGCCTCCACAATTTTCATTTTATTCCCATTTCATTGAAATGATCTCTGTATTTCATGTCTGTCATCAGGATGTGTCCTGAGATCCAGTCCGAGACAAAGGAGATAAGATCTATAGTAGCCATCTTTTGATTCGTATCGATATCATTCTCCTGCAATTTCTTTATTTTTTTTGTGAGGAATACGTGTTCAAACCGGTGTGAATCCAATTCCTCGTAACCATATCGCTCCATCAGCTTTTCCTCATAATTGAAATGGCGCATGGTATACTCCGTCAGTTCTGTTAAAATATCCATTATTTCATCATAATGATCATAATTGTCCTTCGCCAGTACGAGATCGGATATCCTGCTCCCTATCTCAAACATTTTCTTGTGCTGACTGTCAATTTCAGCGACATTTACGCTATATGCGTCCTTCCATTCAAAATACATCCTTATTCTCCTCCCGATATAGAATTTACACAGTCCTTATTAAAGGCTGAAAGTATTTTTTTCGCCTCTTCACCCGGAACCGGCCTGCTGAAAAAAAAGCCCTGGATTTTACGGCATTCGTGTCGGATCAGATAATGCAGCTGTTCCTGTTTTTCTACCCCCTCGGCTATTACGCACATTCCCATGTATTTTCCGATCGAAATGATATGACCTGTCAGAGATGTGTCACAATCGTCTGAAATACCGTCAATGAATGTTTTGTCTATCTTCAGGGTCGAAATCGGCAGTTGTTTCAGGTAGCTCAATGAAGAATATCCCTTCCCGAAATCGTCAAGCGCGATCCTGACCCCTTTTTCCCTAAGCCTCACCAGTTTCGATGTTATTTCCTCGAACGATTCCATCAGCACCGTCTCAGTAATTTCAAGCTCCAAAAATCCGGGATCCAATCCATAGAATTCGAGGATATCCATCACGATAATGCTGAAATCTGTTTGAAGCAGCTGGATCACAGAAATATTTACCGAGATAGTCAAATCGCTGTAGCCTTTTTCATGCAGTTCCTTCAAAAAAGCGCATGCGCCGTGCAATACCCAATAACCCAATGGTATTATCAGATGTGTATCTTCTGCTACGGGAATGAACTTGAGCGGAGAAATGAAACCAAGCTCAGGGTTCCTCCATCTGAGCAAAGCTTCGAAGCCTGTGATTCTGTTCAACTCCAGGTCCAATTGCGGTTGATAGAATAATTCAAATTCATTATTACCAAGCGCCAAATACAAATTCTTCTCCAGTTTTGCTCTTTCAGTGAAAATCTCATTCATTAACGCATCGTATACTATATATCTGCCCCTACCTGTCTCCTTTGCTTTGTACATTGCTATATCGGCGTTTTTCAAGAGTTCCTCTATGCTGCGTCCGTGCTCAGGCTGAATGGCAATCCCAATGCTCAGACTGACATAGAGCACACTTTCATCGAGCAGGAATTTCTCCTTGAAACCGGCAATGATATGCGAAGCAAACACCTCTGCGTCATCCATGCTCCTAATATTGTGTATTAATATAATGAATTCGTCGCCGCTGAGCCTGTAAAGGGAACATCTATCCTTCATAAGCGCCGTCAGCCTTTCGCTTACCTTGCAGATAAGATTGTCTCCCGAAGCATGTCCCATAGTATCGTTTATATATTTGAAGTTATCCATATCAATGAACAGCAGCGCATTATATCCAGCGCTGCAAGCCAGGTAATTACCGACGGCATGTTCGTAAAGCGCCCGCCTGTTCGGAAGCCCTGTCAGGGCATCATGATAAGCGAGGTGGATCAACCTGTCCTCGGTCTGTTTTATCTGCCGATGGTTCATCAGTATTTCGTCGTATTGTTTTCGTAATTCTTGCTGAGCCTCCTTCAGTTCTTTATTAGCCGACTCCAGTTCCCTGTAGCTATCCTCAAGCCTTGTCTCATAATCCTTCCTTTCACTTATATCGATCAGCGAGCCGGCAAATCGGATATTATTGCCGTTACCGTCCTTAAGCGCCTTCCCCCTGATATTGAACCATATATAACCGCCGTTTTTTCTTTTCATCCTGTACTCGGTATTATAAAATAACGTTTTACCGTTTAAATGATCATTTCTCGCCTTGTCCGCAGATAAGGCGTCATCCGGGTGAATGATCGACCTCCAGCCGCCGTTGGCTTCATCAAGCTCACCTTTCTCATACCCCAGCAACTCATACCACTTGTTGGAAAACTCATAATGCATATTTGACATATCGACATCCCAGATTATTGCGTCAGAGCCATCCGCAGCGACCCTGAACCTGTCTTCACTGGCAGCCAGGTTTTCCTTTATAGTGTTCAATTCGTCATATTGCTGCCTCAGTTCTTCATCGGATGCGGTCAATTCTTCATACAACTGTGTAAGTTCTTCATGACTGTCCGAGAGCTCCCGCTTAATCCTCGACAGCTTTCTTGCATAGGCTGCCAGTATACAGACCAGCAATGCAAGCATCGAAAACGCTGCCACAGCACCGACGGGAACTGCTCCGGCAACACCGCCGCTCGAAGCGTAGACATAACATTTATCTGTCATGCATAGAAAAAATACAATAATAAATGCCGGATGCTTTAAAATTTTACTAATCAATTTATATACCTCGGCAAATTTTTATTCGACGGAATTATAATATAGATTTTTTACCACAATAATTCTCTCTAAAACTATAAATTATGAAATTATTATGAAATTATTATGTAATCATCCATACAATGTGATGTCGCAATCCTGATACCAGTTCAATGCGTCCAGAAAATGAGATCCCCTGAGATCGGGCCAATAGTCGTCTACGACGTGCCTATCAGACACCTTCACCGTCATTTATAATTACAGTCGACGGCTTTAATACTCCCAAGAGAGGAAATATATTTTTTAAACCTTGAAGAATTGCACCATTTTCTTGAGTTTATCGGAGCTTGCTTTATTGTTTAGAGACTGTTTTACTATTTCATTAGCTTCATTCACTATTTTCCCCGCCTTCTCAGCAATATCTGATGAGCCCGCCGCGCCTTCGTTGGATGCTTCAGTTACTTCTTCGACCGCTTTCATTATGTTTAGGATTGAAGCATTGAGTTCATCCGTGGTTGCAGATAGGTCGGTTACCATCGTATCGATAAATACGGCATCTTCATTATACTGTTCCGCTGTCTGCACCATTACGCCGTAATCCTTGATAACCCGGCCATCCATGAATTCGAGAACGTTTCTGGAATCCTGAACAAGAGATTCGACAGCCTCAATTACCTTACCTGATACGGCGCCTATCTGCTCCGCGGCTTTTTTCGAATCCTCCGCCAGTTTGCGTATTTCCTCCGCCACAACGGCAAAGCCTTTGCCGGCTTCTCCGGCTCTGGCTGCTTCAATGGCAGCATTAAGTGAAAGCATGTTGGTCTGTTCGGTAACGCTTAGGATAGTTTCTGAGAGTACCCTTATTTCTTCAATAGACCCCGCTTTTTCGATCGATTCCCTGAGGGTATTGTTTGTTTTTACATATATCTCACTTGCACTTTTTTGGGACCTAATAATCTCTTCCGAAAGGGTCTCGGCGCGTTTTTTGATATTACCGGCAGAAGCTGCGCCCTCTGATGCCTTTTTGGCAATGCTGCCTATCCCGAGTTCGATTTCGTGCGAGTTCGCATTCATCTCTTCCATTGCCGCTGCGGTTTCTTCCATACCGGCTGACAGCTCCTGTGTCGTCGCGGATATCTCTTCGATCTGCGAATTGACTTTGTTTATACTGGAGACGGAAACAGTCGCCGCATCATCGATTTCATTGATTACTGTTTTTATACGGGATATGGTATCCCTTATCTTCTCCTGCGTGACATTGAAGGAGTTTGTTATATGCCCTATTTCATCCTTCCTCCTGCTTGCCTTGTCGTCGAGACCACCGCTAAAATTCCCTTCAGCCAGTTCCGCAAGGAGATTTTTAATCCTGATGAACCCTCCTGCGATAGATATGCCAAAAAGATATGCCACGAAAAAACCGATTATAAGGATGATAAAGGCAATAAGAATTGTAGTACGCAGCGCATTAGAAATCTGGCTGTTGATACTTCCCCTGTAGATACCGACAAACCACATACCTATTACCTTGCCGTCGGAATTCTTTATAGGTACATAAAGCGTTTCAGCAGGAACGCCGGCTACATCTGCCATTCCATTGAAGGTAGCGCCATTTTTCAGTACCGTATCCGCCACCTCAGGATCCGCTTTTGTTCCGACCTTCCTGATCCCCTTTGTATCGGCAACGTTTGTCGAAATCCTTACATCCCCTAAAAAAACAGTTGCGAGCAAGCCCGTATCGTCTTTAATCTTATCCACAACCTCGAAATTATCATTAATAAGGGTATCGCCCTTATACAGCTTATCGTCTTCCATGGTCCATTCACCGGGATATCGTGCGTCTAACAGCGACAATCCCAGCACTGAATAAGATTTGAGTTCATCATCGATTTTGGTGTTGATCAAACCGGATATCTGGCTGAAGGAAATAACGCTTAAAGCAACAGCCAGAACAATAATGAGTGACATAACGATCGAAATTACTTTCCACTTGATTTTCAATTGACCTCATCCCCTGTATATTGAGTTTTTTTCCTGCGCTTCCTCTATTGTCTATTTACATTTAACTCTAATTATATTCAGAAGTTGTCGATTATTCAATAAATAAAAAACGGTTCCCGTTCGTTGATCCAAACAGTCGCCGTTTTCCAGTTAATCGGTACTTTCACGAATTAAAATCGAAGTTTAAAATGATTATTTCTTCAGTTCCTGTTTTCCGGTTATTTTACTGGTCTGGTCCATACTGAAGGTGGATTTTGCCTCATCGGTCGTAAAATATACGTTCCCATCGACAGTAGCGTCTACAAGTTTGAAGTTCTTGACCGAAACGTACAGGTCGCCCTTGAAAGTCCCGTGCTGGATGCTCGCTTCGGGACTGGTGATGGTAAATTTAGGCGCCGTCAGAGTAAATCTGGCGGTTATGTTGCGGTTTTCGTCCTGTGCGTACAAAGCCACCTTGCGCTGTATGATATCCTTACCGGCATCATCTTTTTTCCCGTTTTTGAACTCGCCTTCAAGCACTATATCCTTATCCACAGTAACATCCTTTGTCAATGCTATTATCCATGTCCCGGTATTGCTGATCGCCTTTACAAAAGCGTCTGTATTGTTCACGATAGACGCAGATGTTACGGCGTCGGAGGTATTGGCCTGCGTCGTAGTCTGCGCAGTTGTCTGTCCCGTAGTCTGGCTTGGCTGCGTCGCTGTCTGCGCCGTAGTATTCTGGTTTCCAATGCCTGTATTCTGCTGCGCGCAACCCGCTAGAAAAAATAAAACAGCGACCGTCATCGGTATGATTTTAATTCTCATTTGAGAGATCCTCCTTGAAATATGCATATGATTTACTAAACAGTATATCCAATAAATCAAGCTTTAATTAGGACTCGCTCAATTTGATATTTCAATAAATCAGCACTGCGGTGCCGACAAAAACCGTATTGTACAGCTCGGCAGCATCGCTGCTGTACATGCGCACGCACCCGTGCGAGACCGCCTGGCCTATGGACCAGGGCTTGTTTGTGCCGTGGATCCCGTACACGCCCCACGGAACGCTCAGCCTCATGAAATGGCCTCCAAACTGTGCACCCCAGAGAGCCTTATCAATAATGCTCCAATTGCCTTCGGGCGTCGGCGTGGAAGGTTTTCCAACCGCTACCGGATACTCCCTCACTAGCCTGTCGTCGTCAAACAGCTTTAGTTTTCGTCTGTTTCTGTCGATCTC
>JAEXNT010000061.1 GCA_023439545.1 Bacillota bacterium | reverse complement strand
GGGCAGCTTACAAGACCCGGCTGCGTCAGCTTCCACTGTGATCTTCTTTTACCTGTCCTGGCTTTGGACCATTTTCGTTTCGGGTTTGCCATATTCTACACCTCCCTGATAAAAAGCGTATATCAATATTGTTCAAAAAATTTGTTCAAACCTTCCATCCGTGGGTCAACGTCGTCATCGCCGCATCCACATTGTACTTCGTTAAGGTTGGCGCCGCACTTGCTGCATAAGCCTCTGCATTTTTCAGAACACAATTGCTTCATCGGAAGGTTCAGAATAATATTATCAGTTAGCGCTTTACTTATGTCAAGTACTTTTCCTTCAAAGGGATACATATCCGACTGGCCGACATCCGCACTGTTGATAAAGTTTTCCTTTATCTTAAGCTCCAGCGTTTTGTCCACTGCACCCAAGCAGCGGTAACAAACACTGCTGTAGGGTGCTTTCAGGCAGCCGTCCAGCTGCAGAATACCGTCGGTGTTGGTCAATGTACCGGTAAATTCCAGATCGCCAACCAGTTCAAACCCTTGGGCCGGTTCTCTTTCAGGCGGCTCTTCGTGGAATTCCAGTTTCACGGAAGCGCCGTCAATCCTTAAAATATCTGATATATCAACCTTCATAGACAATACCCCTTAAATACGCGACAAAAGATATTATACTAACTAATGCCAGTAATGTCAAGGCAATTTATTTCTCCGTAAGCCTAAGCGTCTCCCTTGCGATGGCAAGCTCTTCGTTTGTCGGGATGACAAGCGTCCTGACCCTGGCGTCCGCCGCACTTACATCGGTTTCAGCGCCCCTGACCTTGTTCTTTTCAAGATCTATCTTCACTCCGAGATAATCCAAACCCTTAGTGGCTTCCGCTCTTACATAAGGATTGTTTTCGCCTATGCCCGCGGTGAATATGACTGCATCGACGCCATTCATGACGGCAGCATATTCTCCTATATATTTTTTGACTCTGTAACAGAAAATATCCAAAGCAAGCTTTGCTCTTTCATTTCCTTCTTCAACAGCCGCATCCAGATCCCTGAAATCGCTGCTGACGCCCGATATGCCAAGCACGCCGGATTTCTTGTTGAGATACTCGTCTATTTCCTTGGGGCTCATTTTCTCGTTTTCCATCAGGAACTTGACTACCGCCGGATCCAAGGTACCGCACCTTGTGCCCATTGCCAGCCCGTCCAGCGGAGTGTAGCCCATGCTCGTCTCGACCGATTTGCCGAATTCGACCGCGCAGATGCTCGCACCGTTTCCGAGATGGCAGGAAATGAGTTTCAGCTTCTCGACCGGCTTGCCGAGAAGTGCTGCAGCCCTTTGTGCCACATATTTGTGAGAGGTTCCATGGAAGCCGTATTTTCTAACCCCGTGCTTTTCGTAAATCTCATAAGGCAGCGCATAGATATATGCATACTTTGGCATTGTCTGATGAAAGGCTGTATCGAATACGGCAACCATCGGCGTCTTCGGCATTATTTGACGGCAGGCCTCGATACCGGTTATATTCGGTGGATTGTGGAGAGGAGCTATATCTACGCAGTCCTGAATCGCCTTCATTACCTTCTCGTCTATGATCACCGAGTCATGGAATTTCTCGCCGCCATGTACCACGCGGTGTCCTACAGCCGATATTTCGGACATATCCGATATAACGCCGCTCTTCGGATCTGTCAGAACCTTTATTACTTCCTTGATCGCTGCCTTGTGGTTGGTCATGTCGATATCTATGACAACCGAATCACTGCCGGACTTTGTATGTTTTATATACGAATTGTCGATGCCAATCCTGTCACAAAGTCCTTTGGCAAGCACCGCCTCGTTTTTCATATCAATAAGCTGATATTTGAGTGAAGAACTGCCCGTATTGATTATCAGAATCTTTTTCATTATAATCTGCTCCTTTATTTGTTCTGCGAATACATCTGCGCCTGGACTGCAGTAATGGCGACGACGCCTACGATATCTTCGGCGGCGCAGCCTCTCGAGAGATCGTTTACGGGTCTTGCGAGGCCCTGGGTGATTGGTCCGTACGCTTCAGCCTTCGCAAGCCTCTGTGTAAGCTTGTATGCTATGTTGCCGCAGTTCAGATCGGGGAATACAAGTACGTTGGCTTTTCCTGCCACGGGGCTTCCCTTAGCCTTGGAAGCTCCTACCGACGGAACAAGTGCAGCGTCTGCCTGCAGTTCACCATCCAGGAGCAGCTCGGGAGCTTTTTCCTTCGCGAGCTTCGTCGCATCGATAACTTTCTGTGTAAGCTCGCTCTTTGCACTTCCGTAAGTCGAATATGAAAGCATTGCTACCACCGGGTCGTCCTGGACCAGGTTCTTGAAGCTCTTCGCCGATGCGATGGCAATTTCAGAAAGCTCGTCGGCATTCGGATTTTCAACCAGACCGCTGTCGCCGTATATAAATGCGCCATTGCTGCCGTATTCACAGTCCGGCACTACCATTACGAAGAAGGCTGAAACGATCTTTGTGCCGGGAGCTGTTTTCAGTATCTGAAGTGCCGGTCTGAGCGTATCGGCCGTGGAATGTATAGCGCCGGAAACCATACCGTCTGCAGCGCCCATCTTGACCATCATGACGCCCCAATAAAGCTCGTCCTTAATGGTTTCGCGCGCTTTTTCAGGGGTCATGCCCTTTGCTTTTCTCAGTTCATAGAATGCATCCGCATATTTTTCAAAATCCGGCGAGGTTTCCGGATCGACTATCATCGCTTTGGATATATCCAAGTCTCCGGCCAATTTCTTTATTTCTTTCTCCTTGCCTACGAGAACTATTTTGGCAATGCCTCTTTCCTGCGCCAAGGCGGCTGCCTTTATAGTCCTGATATCAGAGCTCTCAGGCAATACGATGGTTTTGATGTCCTTCTTTGCGCGTTCGCTTATTTGTTCGAGAAATTTCATTATAAGACCCCTTTCAGATTTGAATGGTTGACATCATTAATCTGCCCCATTTTTATTATTTATAATGTTTTTTAATTATTACCAGGTCCTAATATTAGCTTGTACCAAGCTTTTGTCAGCATCACTATTATATACAAAACGTTTATTGTATACAAGATTTGATTAATAAAAACGTTTACATAAGCAAATCTGATGAAAAACGAAAAATCTCGAAGCAGAGAGATGGGAAGTTCAGGCAGGCCGAATTATTAGAGTGATTCAGCCTGCCTGACAATTTGAACTTTATAAACCTTATTTATTCGATTCCAGGTTGTTCGCAAATCTGTTCAATTGTTCACATGGCTCGTATTTTGTTTTATAACCGGTACCATTTATGATAATGAAAGGGTAGTATGCATTCACAGTCAACTGAGAGCCATCTGTCTTTATAATAGTAAAAGCCACCATTTGTCCCGAATATTTAGTAAACGAGTTATCTTTCCGGTAGGTTACTACTCGATTTAATATTTCTACCAACTCATTTACTTCATCATTATTTACTGCAGACGTAATATTGGGAGGAACCAATTTTACTGTAACCGCGGATATATCATTCCGGGATAAATACTTAAAAGGTTTTACGCCAATCAGCTCTTTGCCTGTTATAAAGCAGCAAGCCAATAAAAAAACTATAACAATAACTAATATGACTTTCTTTTTCATTCAGAAGAACCCTTTCTATTACAACTCTTTCCAATATATGCAGACGAAAAATATCACGAAATGTTCCATTAAATTTCTACGTATACACCCTTGTGAAATGATCCTCCGTTTGTTTGAGCGGATTACATAAGCTTTATCTGATTGGAAGTTCAAGAGCAAATGAGGTCTTGTACATGCCTGTCCCGGGAAAAAGCCTGAGAGATCCGCCGTGACTGACAGCTATGCTTCTGGCAATGGCAAGACCGAGCCCTGTCCCTCCGTCGCTGTGCCTCGAGTAATCGCCCCTGACAAATGGCTCGAAAATAGTATCCCTCAAGTTTTCGGGAATGCCTGCGCCGCTATCTGATATTTCGACCGTCAGTAGTGAAGCAGTTGCGGCAAGCCCTATCCTGATGGCAGTCCCGGGAGGGTTGTACCTGATGGCATTTACAAGCAGATTGGAAATAGCTCTGGCGAGCTGTTTCCTGTCGATCCGGCTCAATATCTTACGGTCAGGTATGTCAAGGTCAAGCTGCAGGCTTTTCTCCTCAAACTGCTCGTAATACTCGGCTGCCATGCCTTTTATGAACTCGGTCATGTCCGTCGTTTCAAGCTTCAATTCCGGTTTTCCGCTTTCAAGCCTGGAAAGCTCGAACAAGTCGTCTATAAGCTCTGATACCCTCATCGATTTGTTGTAAATGGTTTCGATATACCGCTGTTTCTGCTGTTCATTGGTTACCATGTGTTCGGACAGCGCTTTGCTGTATCCGCTTATAACAGTGACAGGCGTTTTCAGGTCGTGTGAAATATCTACGAACATCCTGTTTCTGGCCTCCTCGAGCCTGCTTTTTTCAGTCTGCGAAGCCTCTAGTCTGGACGCCATGTCGTTGAAAGCATCCCGGATCTGCAGGAATTCGTTCTCCGCCTTGAAATCCATCCGCACGTCCAAATTGCCGCCGCTCATCCTCCGTATCGCGCCGGTTATATTGGAAAGCGGCATGCCGATCTTACCAGCCGTCCATTTGCTGAATAAGAAGATGTTCAGCGCAAACACGCTAAGAAAAATCGCCAGTGACGCAACCAGTATCGAGATAAACTTCCTTGAGACCGGCAAAGGCGCGTTTATGAGGTTGAGCTGCAGATCGGCCTTATCCGAGGGGATAAACACCAGAAAGGTATAATGGCGGCCTCCGTCCGCAGTTATTCCCTTAGCGGTACAGACATAATCCTGGCCGCTGCCGTTGTAGCTGAGCAGCTGATACAGCCGGTCCGGGCTGTACTTGTAAGAGTCGGTTTTTTTATCGCCTTTAGTAAAGATAACCCCGTTTTCCTCGTCCAGGACCTCTATCCATCCGCCCGTCAGTGCGATGTCGGAAATGTCCGCATTCTCATAATCGGGACGCGCCACATCGTTTGCGGATATTTCAGGCATTCCCTCCCTGCTCATTGTGGAACCGATCATAAGCCCGAGGACAAGTAATGTAAAAAATGCCACAACCAGCATGATAAGGACAAATATGACATAGTTTTTGATCAGCGTACGGTGAAGACTGCTTCCGGCCATTTATCACAACCTCTTTTCGAATCTGTAGCCAAGACCGCGGATCGTTTTCAAATAAACGGGCTCCCTGGGGTCCTTTTCAATTTTCTCACGCAATTTGCTTATGTGGACCATGACGGTATTATCATCACTCTCGTAGAAACCGTTTCCCCAAACGTGTTCATATATCTGGCTCTTCGTAAAAACTCTGCCCGGATGCTCCATCAGCAGCTGCAATATCTTGTATTCGACAGCGGTAAGCGCTATTTCACGCCCCTCTGCGGTAAGCGTGCAGCTGGATTTGTCCAAAGTGAGCCCTCCTGCAGATATCCGGTTTCCCTCCGGCCTTTCAGCCGCATTGAGCTTGTAGAACCTGCGAAGGTGAGCCTGAACACGAGCAGCCACCTCCAGCGGGTTGAAGGGCTTTGTTATGTAATCGTCCGCGCCAAGATCAAGTCCCAGTATCTTTCCGCTGTCGTCGGTCCTGGCCGATAAAATTATGACCGGTATGTTATGTGTCTCCCTTATTTTTTTGACCAGAGTATAGCCATCCATTTCAGGCATCATTATATCGACGATTGCTATGTCGATACTGTTTTCATCGCTTTTGACGGCTTTCAGGGCTTCGGCCCCGTTTCCGGCTTCTAAAACGTCGAGCCCGATATTTTCAAGATACAGCCTCAGTATCTCGGCTATCTCCTTTTCATCATCCGCCACCAGTACGGTATAACGCTTTTCTTGCATTATCTGAACTCCTTCGCCGATTTTTCCAAAAGTGCCGCAGGAGACGCGGGGCCTGTAAATACATACTGCTTCCAGTCCTGATAACATCTGTCCAGCAGCAGACATATCGCCATGCCGCTCCTGTAATATTTCTCCTTTCCTTTCACGTTTTCCTTCAAACCTGTCAAATATTGCTGCATCAGTTTATCATCCATCAATACCCCGGCGGTTTTATACTCAACATAGCGGGCGGTCCCTTCCACTGTTTCGGTACGCTCCGTGTATCTGCCGATCAGACCGGCTTTTTCCTTTCCGAACTTTTCGGAATATGCCTCCATGAGGGCCTGTCTTGACGACAGATATTCTTCCGCTGCACTCCGGAATGACTTCTCTTCTGAAGTATTTACAAGAGAGTATAAAAGTGCGGTCAGCTTTTTCTCGAGTGATGAAATGGCGGGATCTCCGTCGGCTTCTTCAAGCAGCAGCTCTATTTCTGATTCTTCGCAGGCTGGTTCCATCGTACTCAGCTGTCTTTCGAAATATTTGTACTGGAACGCATGCAGCGCCTCATGGTGCAGAATCGAGACATATTGCCCGTCTGACAGTTTTCTGCTTTCGATGTGGAAGCGGTTGACGAAAAAGTACTGCGGGTCCGAGGACAAGCCTTCCGCGATC
>JAEXNT010000079.1 GCA_023439545.1 Bacillota bacterium | reverse complement strand
TATGGTCAGCCAAAGAAGCTAAGTTCATCTCACTGTCAACTATGTTCTCTGCCGGAGCATGCTTAGCCGTTGCGTTGTCGGACGCTGTAAATAGCCTTCCGATATGGAGATCCATTGTAATGGTTTTGCTCTCAGCAATAAACATTTCGGTTGCCTTATTCATGTTCGACGATTACTCAGCCCAGTTTGAGGAAAAATAAAGCCCCAATAAACTCAGAAGGCCGGAGGCGCGCAAACACCTCCGGTTTTTTAATGCCGTCCCTTCAGCTACGGGAGCCGGTAAAGGACGGCATTCTCATTATACCATAAGTAACGGGAGGAGATGTAGTGAATGGTGGGTGAAATTGACAAAAGCGAAAAAGGCACATGTCCGGCCAATGGAATTCAATGCGAAGACATTCAAAAATTAAAAAACTTATGGCCCGAACTTGAAAAGTGGAAGGAAAAAATCGAAGCTCAAGTAAACGGTCAGGGTAGTGCCATACAGGAAATCATAAAGTTCCAGGGCGGTACGAAGGTATATGTAGAGGAAATCAAGGAGCAGATAACTAACCTGGAAAACAGGTTGTTTACCTTCATGGCCGATCTGGTTAAAAACCTTACCACGAAGGACGAAAAAAGCGATGCCACAGCTGCGAACGAACGCGATAAACAAACACAGAAATGGTTGGACTTTGCTAAATGGATAATCGGTGGCACGATCTTTATTATCGTAGCCTATATGTTCACAAAATAGGAGGGTATTTTTATGTTGGACTTCTCAAAGCTGGGCTATATACCGCTTTTATGTCTTGATGACGGACATGGAATAGAAACACCTGGTAAGCGCACACCGGCTTTCCCGGACGGTAAGGTAATAAGGGAAAACACCTGGAATAAGACTGTCATTCTTTTGATTGAAAAGGATGCGCAGCGCCTTGGATTCAAAACGATGCTTACGGCACCGGAAGATTCTGATATACCGTTAAAGACCAGAACGGATCGTGCGAACGCCGCTTTGGCGGCGTATGTGAAGCAGCTGCAGGACCAGGGCATCAAACTGGTTGATTCGAAAAAAGCAGCGATAATGTACAGCCAGCATTATAATGCCATGGTATCAACCTGGGACGGAAGCAAAGCTGAAGGTGACGGTTCTCATTATTATCCGGGTAGCGTGGAAGGAAAGAAGCTTGCGGCTGCAGTGCAAAAGTATGTGAGTCAGGGCACGAAGCAGCAGAATCGAGGTATTATCGAAAGCGATTTTCACATGGTACGTGAATCTGTCATGCCGGCCGTGTTAAACGAAGCTGGTTTTATGGATGATCCCAAGGAAGCGGCTTTGATGGTGAATACGGCATTCCAGAAGGAAACTGCAGTACAGGCTCTCATGGGAATCTGTGAATACTATGGTCTGGTATATGAGCCGGAACGGACACAGTCCCGCGAAGAAGAGGCCGTTGCAGCAGCTATAGGCGCCGGGCTAGTAAATGATAAGGTATACTGGATCGACGTCCTGACCGGGAAGCGGCCCATAAACCTTCCATACTTAATTCAGGCATTCCTCAACGCTAAAGGGTTGAAAAAATAAAAGTAAATTTAGCTTGCCCCCAGGCTAACAGGGGAGGAGATATATATGAAGAAAATTCTTTTAACATTTCTCATCGCTGTAATCTTTATAATGACAATGGGAACGGTTGCCTTTGCCGCCGATACGTTCGGACCGCCGGAAATAATGAATGAATTCCTGACATGGAATTTTCTCGGTACAATGGGTGGCGTCGTTATGGCGACTACACTGATAACTCAGTTTCTTAAGATGCCGCTTGATAAGGTCTGGAAGATTCCAACACGGTTCATTGTATTTTTGATAGCCTTGATACTTTTATTTGCATTTGACCTGGTTACAGGTGCATTCAAACCCGACAGATCCATATTACTTATTTTAGATGCTGTAGTAGCTTCTATGACATCCATGGGAACCTACGAGAATACATTTAAAAGGCTCGAGAACAAGCAGACGGGATAAAATCAAAATAAGTCATAATCTAAGCCCTCAGGGATCTACCCTGGGGGCTTTTTTGCGTTAAAGGAGACTATTGCTTTCTGCACATCTTCATTATGCGTGACAAGTTCGATATCTTCGTGCCCGGTCTTCCAGAACCATGCGTGAAATCCTTCCGGATGATACCACTGATATTGCATTTGCCATACATCCCAGCCTTCGAATCGAAGTTTATCGAGATACTTATTACAACGTGACATTGTTTCTACTTGATACATATAGTCACCTGAAAACATTTATAGAAAATTACCCCAATATTTTAAGATAAAATGCGAATTTTTATAGAGGGTGGTCATTTTGGTTCGTCAGGAATATGCTCAAAAAGTTCATCGAATGTACAGCCTAGTTCTTTACATATTAAGTCTACATGCTCAAATTTTACCCCTATGGCTACCTCATTATACAAATCCAGCAAAGTATTATAGCGAATACCTGTAATGTCAGACAGGTATCTTACAGACCATCTCTTTGTACCCAGTAAAGTTGATAAATGTACTCTAACCATAGGACAATCCTCCTATATTAAATCGCGAAGATTGTACCATATTTCGATTAAATACCCTATATCTACGTTGTTATTAAACGAAAAACGTTGTATAATTATATTATGTAAATCAAAGGAGTAAGAGGTAATAAATATCAACAGCATGTTGTATGAGATAAAAAGTCAAGCACAAGAAACAAAATGTTAGGGTTGATTTTCTAAGGTGTGATGCTATACTAAAAATAAAATCGAACATATGTTCGATACATACGAAAAATAAGAGGAAGTGAAATAGCTTGGTCAGCAGCACTTCCTCTTATATCCACCCATTTTGTCAAGGGCGGTGATTATTATGTCATTATGATTTTACCACAGAGTGGCTCAGTTGCAACAAGTAATTTTCGACAATGACAAGATTGAGGAAAGCAGAGGGTAAGATATGAAAACCACTCAGAAATACAAGGATGTCGAAGCTTTGGTCAACGAACATAAAAATGACTTTCTAAAGTTGGGCAAAGCAGAGACGCTGAAATTATTCGAGAAAAACAGAAGAAATATCTCAGCCAATCTATATGATCTCATGTTTGATGCAATCATGAATCTGTTTGAAAAATGCTCTGAAAATTAGCCTAATTTGATGGCATATGTGCCCTAAAATGTGCCCTGTGATGTTTCGAAGGAAAAAGCCGCTTGCTGTATCACTACAGCAAAGCGGCTTTTTTGGTGCGCCCGAGAGGATTCGAACCTCCGGCCTGCGGTTTAGGAAACCGACGCTCTATCCTGCTGAGCTACGGGCGCATATATCAATTGTTTCAGGTCATCCGGCCGGTTTGTCCCGGCAATGTTCAGACGAGCTCGGATAACTCATCCGCCCCTATATTATAAGCAGTATCGGGATCATTGTCAAATAGATTTTTATGGTTATCATTTTTATGGTTATTACTTTTGCCTAAACCCAGCCTTCTGCGATTGCAAGTATGTCCTCGAGCTTTTTCAGCACATATTTCTTGTCAAGCATCGGTTCCGGTACGTATTGGTGTATATTGTCAAGATAATAACTTATAAAATTTACCATCACGTCTTCGTTAAAACGTATTGCTATCGGATTATATCCGGCATCATCGCTTGACGAGACTGTTATTGCCGAATCTTCCTTGGCTTCAATGCACAAATTTTTAAACGACAGGTTTCCACTATGCCTGAACGGTATGATTTCGTAATTATCGTATGTTCTCAGCAGATGTATTGTATTTTTTAGATGTGCTATATAATCCGAGTGCTTACATTTGCAGGCATCCTTGTTTGCTATGTCATAACCCCTGTAAATCAACAGTCTATCCTGATCGAAGCGATCGAAATATTCCGTATCGATAATTTCTATATACTTGTTGGTTTTAATATTATGCCATATGTTCTCAGTCCGCTTTGCATGTATAGACAATCGTTCCATTTTCTCCTGTTCGGTAAGAGATGAGGCATTCAGCAGATTTGAATAATTTTCTAAAGGCATCGTCAATATTGATAATCCACTTCTTAGTATGTAATGCTTTCCCAGTTTTGAATCGATATCAAGGGCTGACTTATGTAAATCAACGATATCTTTGTTTTTGTATATTTTTGTGAATGGCTTGCATTTTTTAAGAAATGAACCGAATAAATTCTCCGCAACTGATACCAGAGTCTGCTCGGATGAGGTCAATATACATGAATCACTATTTGATATACCCGTGCTGACTGACATCACAATAAAACTATTACGTACGATATATATAGCCTTGTTATGTACGTTATCCGGACGCTTCATACAACCGTATGCTTTTACGTTTCCTGTCAGATACAGCGGTATCCAGAATTTCAGTAAAGGCATCATTTCTGAAGGATCTCTGCTTATGTTGTGAACGATATTGATTTTACACCCAAGAGAAACTAAATGTTTTGATATAGCGTAGATATTTTTTAAATAATCCTCGTCTTCGGTTAGCCATTCCAGATTTTCCTCATCATAAATCAGCAATTCAGGGCATTCACCAACGGACCCGAGCTTGCCGATCAGAGCGGATATGGCCTCCCGCTTGCCCTGCTTGCCTCTGAAGATATTAACGATTCCTATTTCGCAATTGTTAGGATTATCGGCTTCTCCAGCTACGGCGTTTATACCGGAAGCTACGGCGGCTTCTCGATTTAGCGCTACGCAGTTTTTGCCGGTATCGCTGAAAAGCCATCCGGACAGTATACCCTTAAGGTCGGTATGGCTTAAGCATTCGATTTCTTTCCCGGGTATTCCGAGAATCTGTGCAAGCAACTCTTTCTGGTATTGTTTCAGACCTTCGCTTAATAAATAATCCATTATGTCCCTGGCATAAACCGAATCAGGACGGAGCAACCTCTTACCCGTGTGCCATTTGCATACAAGAGAAGGATCGACATTGATCGCGCGTGCCAGTTTACTGTTTGTACAGTTGAAAATGCGTAAAAGCAGGCTTAATTTATCTGTGTGATTCATTTTTATTCCTCTGCACTGTCGTTTTTTGTCGAAAAAAGTGCAATATTAAACACATTATAGCAATATTGTACAACAGTCAACATAATTAGTCTAAGGATAGGGGGCCGTTTTTATATAAAATAGGACCATATACCTATGAATGACAAAATATTGACAGGAAATTGTCATGGACGAATTATACAACATATAGAAATAATTAGTATATATGTGTAATATTATAGTTAAGTTGAATTTTGAATGTAATTTAATTTCAAGGGTGCTATACAAATGAGAAAAATTTTTGGGATTAAAGAGCTTATCAAATTGAACACAAAAGTAATTGCCCATGTTAACAAAAGAATCTCGCTGCCGTCGGAGGAGGTCTTTGTCTACATATATCAAAAAGCCAAGGACGGCAACGAAATGGCGGCAGTACAGATTTACGAATGGGCGACGGGCGGAAAGCCGGAAGACTCTTTGGAGCGGCAGGTTTACTGCAGAATAGTAGATGCGTGCAAGGAACTGTTTGTATGAATACGTAATAAGCTATGCTGTATTTCGCTAACATTACCGACAACTTCTAATTCCAACACAATATAATTAAGATAAAAAGTTGTCGGTATATTAGCGAAATATATATACATGGTATGCGGATAATTTATAGACCTTATCACTTTGATAAGGCTTTTTTGTTATGGTGCGCCCAGCGAAACTGGGCCGCACTAACGCGTCCGATGAAACCTGTATGTTTTCACTGTTAACGGGCTTACCGCCGGATGAATTCATACGATTGTAAATATGCGGGCGGCATATGCCGATAAATACTCTGTAATATGCTTTTGGAGGATGAATAAGATGATACGAAATAAATATATATATCGGACGAGGCCCTGTCATAGGGTGTTTGTATTTCTCCTGATCGCGGCATTTATGTTACTGTTGACCCCGCAGATCGTTTTCGCAGCCGATTTTCAAGCTACGCTGAATTCTCCCTACACCGACTCTGAAATAAAGCTTGAATGGGTATCGACAGCGGGCGTGCAGAAATACACCCTGCAAAGGAGTAATGGTTCATCCAATACCACCATAGCCACTCTTGGCGCAGATCAGCTTGCTTACGTCGATTCCGGACTCAAACCGAATACGACATACACTTATACTCTGAATGCATATACCAAGCCGGATATGACAGACACTCCTGTTCAGAAAACCACAACCACAACTACGACTGACCTTATCAAACCATACAACCTCAGAGCCGTCTATAATGTAAATACCAGAACCGCCGCACTTGCATGGGACTGCTCGAAGCTTGCCACCGGCAGCATAATAAGTCAGACTGTCAACGGCGTAACTACCACCCTGACTGCAACTGGAGCCTCTTCTGCTTCAATACTCATTTCGGGATCTTCGCAGGTGGAATTCACCGTAAAATCCATCGGAGCAGGAACCCAATCCCCTCAGTCCGACGCGGTAATTGTTTTGCCGGTCAATGCCCCGATGATATATGCGACCTATTTCAGCGGTACGACTACAATAACCTGGTCGGATTACCCGGTTATATCCCAGTTCCAGCTTGAACGCTCGAAAAGGAACGGCACTTCGTGGGACGGGTGGGCTGTAATAAATATGTCGCTTACAGGGACAAGCGCCACAGATACGCCGTCCGGGGGCGGGCGATACCGTTACAGGCTGAATGCAAAAAACGGGAGCGCATATACAGGCTCAAGCAACATTGTGGATCCAAACGGGGGCGGGGGGACTCCTCCGTCGTTGCCAAACAAGCCGGGTACATTGTCAGCCAGCGTGACATCCTCAACCTCTTCCGCAGCTGTCAAGCTAAATTGGTCGGACAAATCGAACAATGAGCTTGGTTTTAAGATTGAACGGCTTGCCGATCCGGGCAGCTTTGTACTGATCGCAACTGTGCCGCCTAATACTACGACATATACGGACAGCTCGATAAGCGAAGGTAACACATATATTTACCGGGTTTGCGCTACTAATGAAATAGGCGATTCAGTCTATACAAACGAAGTGACAATTAGTAAATGGGATACCGTTGCTCCTGCTACGCTTGTCGTCACGCCGGTTTCATCCTCCAGGCTCGATTTGGCGTGGAGCTATGCCGGCACAGAAAGATATAACACCATTATCGAGAGGAAAATAGGCACGGGCGGGACTTGGACGCCTATCTACACAACGGCGCTCGGAGCGGTAAAATACAGCGATACCGGTCTTGAAGCAAATACAAGGTACTTCTATCGCGTTAAAAAAGCTTTAGGAACAGGCTCGGCAGGCATTCCATATCCGAACGACAACATCGGCATCGGAGCCTATACATACTTTGGCACGCTGCAGCTTAAAGGAGAAGCGGCCTCGGAGGACAGGTTATATCTTTCGTGGACGGGTAACTCTTCAGGCGCCGACATTATTATTGAAAGGAAGATGCCGAACGGCAGCTTCAGCGCTCTTATGACCGTCGGTCCGTCGACCGGCAGCTGGTATGACGATACGGGGCTTATTCCTGGCGCCTCATATACTTACAGGATCAAAGCCCAGACTTCGACCAACGAATCGCTCTATTCGAGTGAGGTGACGGTTCAGAACACCTACCTAGAGCCGCCGTCCGAACTGACCGCAACGATTGTTACGGGCTCTGCCGTTACCTTGAAATGGAAGGATAACTCCAAGGATGAAAGCGGCTTCGAGATATGGCGATATATCGAAAATAACGGTACCTTCACGCTTTATGCCAGCGTTAGCAGGAATGCAACCACGTTTACTGACAAACTGGTCAATACCGGGGTGCAGTACAGCTATGAGGTCAGGGCTTACGTTTCGTCGGGAGGCCTTTATTCTCCGTTTTCCGGTACCGCTACCGTAGGTATCGGCTTGATCAAGCCACCTGCTAATTTGACTTATGAATACGTTACAGGCACGCAGATCCTTTTGAGATGGACCGATACCTCGGACAACGAAAGCGGCTTCAAGGTCGAATGGAAAAAGGACGCGGACGCCGAATGGAGCATATACGAATGGATGGGTGCGGGCTATACGGCCTGCCAGGTCACCGGACTCAATCCATACACCAAATATTATTTCCGCGTCAGGGCTTACAACGATAATGGAAACGTAGACTCGGTAAGCAATGAGATACTCGTATCGACGGCATTGCCCGCCGCGCCGTCGGAAGTAAAGGCTGTTTCGCTTTCGGCCAGCCAGGCGAAGATAACCTGGAAGGACAATTCGGACAGCGAGGTGGGTTTCAAGGTATTGAGCAAGCCTTCGAACGGGTACTATTTCGTTGAAATAGCATCGCTTCCGAAGAATACGACATCCTACACCGACAGCAAGGTTGCGCCGGGCGGCCTGTATTATTACAAGGTCGTTTCGTACAATGCGACGGGCTCCTCGGAAAGTGAGGAAGCAAGTGTAACGATAAATACAAGGGCATATTTTTCGGATCTGAGGAGTGTGTCGTGGGCGAGGGACGCCATTGAAAATCTGGCCGGAATGGGAATTTTGCAGGGCACCACAGGAACGTTGTTCAATCCGAACGGAACGATAACCAGAGCCGAATTTACGGCAATAGTCGTTCGCGCATTCAACTTCGATACGGCTACCGTGGGCAGCCTCGCAGACGTTAAATCGAACAAGTGGTATTACAAGGATATTATGGTGGCTGAAAACCTTGGAATTATATCGGGCGACTCAAAAAACAGGTTTTACCCGGAAACCCCGATTACCAGGGAAGAGATCGCAAAGATGCTGTTCAAGGCGCTGCAGGTATCGGGAAACGAATTTTCACTGCACGACAACTCAGTCCTGGAGAAATTCACCGACAAGAACCGGATATCGCCCGATGCCGTGGCAAGTGTCGCTACGCTGGTCGGGGAAGGTATTATCGAGGGCATTAACGATAGGGCCATCGGACCCAGGAATACTGCTACAAGAGCGCAGTCTGCGGTGTTCGTGTACAGAACGCTCAGTAAGCTCAGCAAATGACCGGAGCATGCCGGTATCTGTCCGGATATCGGCAGTGACACCCGTATGTCGGCAAGCCCCCCCGTATGTCGGCAGGGGTTAGTCCTTTACGGGCATCCGAACCGATGCACGGAAGCTTGCGGCTATATGAATACCATACATATCATATATGTCATACCGCATAAATACTGGTAAAATTCATTTTCGGAGGATATAATATGTAATGAGGCGCCTTGCGACGCCGAATTATTTCCCGGAAGGGAACCTTATGAGGTGGATTTATGGCCGGTAACAAGTTGCCAGCAAGAGACGAAATCGAAGCTAAATACAAGTGGAAGCTTGAAGATATCTATGCAAACGATGCGGATTGGGAAGAGGATTTTAAGAAGGTGCGCCGGATGTCCGAAGGGATGGCGCAGTTCAGGGGCAAGCTTGCAGGCAGCATACAGACGCTTCTTGAGTGCCTGAAGTCGAGCGAGGAAATGCAGGCTCTGAACGACAAGATATTTGTATATGCCAGGATGAGGCGTGATGAAAATAATGCCGAGTCCAGATACCAGGCGCTGACCGACAGGGCGATGAGCCTTAGTACCGAGGTCTATGCGTCTGTTTCTTTCGTTGTTCCCGAGATCATAACTATCGACGAGGGACTGCTGAGAAAAAGCCTGGACGATGTAGAGGGCTTTTCCATATACAGGCAGTATATAGCGGAGATCCTGCGGCAGAAACAGCATATCCTCTTGCACAGGGAGGAAGAGCTGCTGGCACGGTCTGCGGAAGTTGCCGAAGCGCCCTCGGATATTTTCACTATGTTTAATAATGCCGACATCAAATTCGGTTCCATCAAGGATGAGAACGGTGAAGAGGTCGAGGTGACCAAAGGCCGTTACAGCAAGTTCCTGGAGTCCCATGACAGGAGGGTGAGAGCTGATGCTTTCCATACGCTTTATGCTTCCTATGTCTCAATGGGGAATACTCTCGCGTCGATGCTCAATAACGAGATCAAGAAGGATAAATTCTACGCCTCGGTGCGTAAATACGACTCGAGCCTAAGCGGATCGCTGGACAGCGACAATGTGCCCGTTTCCGTATATGACAACCTTATCGGTACGGTCAACAAAAACCTGCCGTTGCTGCACCGCTACCTGAAGCTCCGCAAAAAAGCGCTGAAGCTCGACGAACTGCACATGTACGACCTTTATGCACCGATAGTCGAAGAACCGCCGAAGCATATCAAATACGAGGATGCGCTCGAAACAGTGAAAAAGGGCCTTGCGCCGTTGGGCTCAAGTTACCTTGAGAGCCTGGAGAATGCCTTTGCGTCGGGCTGGCTCGATGTGTTTGAAAACCAGGGGAAGACAAGCGGCGCCTATTCATGGGGCACTCACCTGACTCATCCCTACATACTGCTGAATTACCAGGGCACTATCAACGACGTTTTCACGGTTGCCCACGAAATGGGACATGCGATGCATTCTTACTATACAAATAAGACGCAGCCCTATATATATTCCGAGTACAAGATTTTTGTGGCTGAAGTGGCTTCCACTGTAAACGAATCGCTTCTCATGAATTATCTCCTGTCGGTCACCACAGACAAAAAGGAGCGTGCATACCTGCTGAACCATTACCTGGAGGAGTTCCGCGGCACGCTGTTCAGACAGACCATGTTTGCCGAGTTCGAGAAGAAGACCCACGGGCTTGTCCAAAGCGGAGAGGCGCTGAATGTACAGGAGTTCAGCAAGGTCTACAAGGAATTGAACGAAAGGTACTTCAGCCCCGAAGCCGTCATAGACGACGAGATTGCGATGGAATGGTCGCGAATACCGCATTTCTATTCGAGCTTTTATGTTTACAAATATGCCACCGGTATTTCCGCGGCAACCTCGCTGTCACAGCAGATATTAAAGCAGGGCGCCCCGGCTGTCGGCCGTTATACCGAATTTTTGAAGAGCGGAGGCTCCGATTATCCTCTCGAACTGCTGAAAAAAGCCGGAGTCGACCTTTCGCAGCCCGGGCCGGTGGAGGATGCGCTCAAGATGTTCGGGACGATACTCGATGAACTCGAGCAATTAATCTAGGGAGCAGGGGCGGGGTTATTCCGTACCGCACCGGTGCGGTCAGCTTCAATCTCTGTAAAATATGGCATTGATCCGGGACTGCCGGATGGTATATCAATTACAACTAACAGAAAAGAAGGTAAAGCATATGACGGACCAGCGAATTACAATACTGGCAAGGAATCTTGTCAACTACTCCTGCGATGTGAAGCCTGGAGATAAGGTTTTGATCGAGACCAAGGGCTTCGAGCTTCCGCTGACCAAAGCGCTAGTAGCCGAAGTGTACAAAGCGGGAGGGATACCCTTCGTTACAGTAAAAAATGACGAGATCACCCGCGCCCTGCTCAATGGCTGCAACGAGGCACAGATAAGGCTTATGGCCGATTTCGAGCTTGCCAGGATGAAAGAGATGGATGCTTACATCGGCATCAGGTATGCAGACAATTCAAACGAGCTAGGCGACGTGCCCGAGGATAAAATGAAGCTTTACAGCACCCTTTTCAACAAGCCCGTGCATTCGGAGCAGCGCGTCGAGCATACGAAATGGGTCATACTCAGGTATCCCAACAGCGCTATGGCGCAGATGGCAGAGATGTCTACCGAGGCTTTCGAGGATTTCTATTTTGACGTCTGTAACATGGATTACGACAGGATGTCAAAGGCCATGGACGGGCTGGTCGATTTGATGAACAGGACCGACAAGGTTCACATAGTCGGCAAGGGTACAGACCTGAGCTTCTCGATAAAGGGACTGCCGGCGGTCAAATGCGACGGTCACAGGAACATCCCGGACGGCGAGGTTTACACCGCGCCTGTGAAAGCCTCGGTTAACGGCAGGATCAGCTATAATACGCCGTCTAAGTACCAGGGGTATACCTACGAAAGTATCGTGCTCGATTTTAAAGACGGTAAAATTGTGAATGCGTCGGCCAACGATACCGCGAAGATCAATACTGTTCTGGATACCGATGAAGGCGCCAGGTATGTGGGCGAAT
The DNA here is from genome assembly GCA_023439545.1 of Bacillota bacterium. GTDB lineage: Bacteria > Bacillota > Clostridia > Acetivibrionales > DTU013 > JAEYOM01. The sequence continues at coordinate 61,782 of JAEXNT010000079.1, read as the reverse complement.
TCTCATTCGGGTTCAATCCCTATATCGAAAAACCGATGAAGGATACGCTTTTCGATGAGAAGATAAAAGGCAGCATACACTTTACACCCGGCTGCTGCTATGATTCCTGCAATAACGGCAACAAGTCCGCCATACACTGGGATCTGGTATATATCCAGAGGCCTGAGTACGGCGGAGGGGAGATCTGGTTTGACGACACGCTCGTCAGGAAGGACGGCCTGTTCGTGCCTAAGGAATTGCAGGTCCTTAACCCGGAGAATTTGAAGTAAAAGTCCCATAAGCGTCGCATTACAAGAGATTTCTACTACGTAGAAATGTTACGTTAATGAAACATTTCGCCGTAGGCGAAATATATTGTCAGATTTCAGTCGCGAAAATCCTCACATATTAGAAATACGCTGCGGTTTTCACGCTTCATCTTCCTTGTACTGCTCGCTTCTGGAACTTTTCTCGTAAAAGTTTTTGTTATGTTTTTGGCTATTTGGCAGGGATGGGCTCAGCTGCTTCAAAAGCGAAACAAAAGAACCGTCCCTGCGTTTCAAGTGGAACAAAAGAACCGTCCCTGCGTTTCATTGTGAGGTCATATGGATAATTGGATGATCGGCGCCAGAATGATCATTTTGCTGTACTGCATTTTGAGCTATATCAGGGGGGATATGAAAGACATCTCCCTGGTCATACTCATGATACTTGCATATGTCTCAACCTGCATGGTATCGTATATTTTCAAAAATGCCATTGTCAGAAAGGCTTCACGCCTGTTATCCACTGCTGTCCTCATATATTCCGCGGTTTCCGTAAACCCGCTTTTTATTCTGCTTATCAGCGTAGACATCCTCGAATTTGTTTCATACTACATTGAAAACAGTAATGTGTTCCTGCTTTTCATCAGCCTTCCCGGATTTTTTTGTTATAACGATCTTCTGGCGGAATACGCCGGGTTCGGCCTGTTGGGCTGGCTTGTATTCATGGTTTCGAAAAGATACTACGATTCGCTGGCAGTATTGAAGAAGGCCAATGAAGAATTGCGCGACAGGAATGAAATTCTGGTTGGCAGGCTCGATGCGGGAAACGAGTATGAAGCCCAGCTGCGATACCTTTCGCAGATAGAGGAGCGTAACAGCCTGGCCCAGAAGATCCATGACAAGGTCGGACATACGCTTGCCGGGAGCATTATCCAGCTCGAGGCGGCAGGTCTGATCATGGAAAAGGATATCGGGAAGGCATCGCAAATGGTCGGCACTGTGGCCGACAATCTTAAGGAAGGCATGGAAAGCATACGTTCTACACTCAGGGAAATTAAACCTGCGACCGAACAGTTGGGTATTAACCGGCTCAAGCTGGTGCTTGAGGAGTTTTCCCTGAATAACGGCATCAGGACAAATTTTTCATACCAGGGCAGTCTTGATGTGATATCGCACATACAATGGAAAATTATCATCGATAACGTAAGGGAAGCTTTGACGAACGCGCTTAAATACTCGGCTGCAACGCATATAAACGTAAGACTCGAGGTGCTTAGCAAGCTGATCAAGGCAGAGGTGCACGATAATGGAAAAGGCGCTCTTTCAATTAAGAAAGGGCTTGGTTTGGCCGGTATGGAGGAAAGAACGGAAAACGCAGGAGGGAAGTTGATTTTGGACGGTTCCAACGGTTTTTCGGTGATCACGCTCCTTCCGGCGGTGGCAGCGCCGCACATGCATGGAGCCGTGTCGCAGGCACATAACGGTATGCCGCAAGAGCACGGTAGCACGCAGCGGGAGCATAGCGCCGTGCCACAAGAGCATAATGTTAAGCCGCAGACGCATGGCAGCGCTGCGGGAGAAGCCGCGGCTGCGTCAATCGGGGGCAAAACGGAGGATTGAAATATGTCTATCAGGATTTTGATAGCAGATGATGATGCGCTCATAAGAGAAGGTATGAAGATCATACTTCAGTCGGACGACAGGTTCGAGGTAGCGGCCTGTGTCGAGAACGGGCTTAAGGCAGTCGATTACTGCTGCAGGGAAAAGGTGGACGTCGCGCTTCTTGACGTCAGAATGCCCGTATTGGACGGCCTTCAGGCAGCGCGGGAGATATCTCAGAAGTCTGAAACAAAGCCTCTGATCCTGACGACCTTCGACGATGACGATTTTATCGTAAACGCAGTAAAGAACGGAGCTAAAGGGTACCTGCTCAAGGGCAGCGCGCCGTCGCGCATCATGGACGCCATACGTATCGTTCACGAAGGCGGCACTGTAATGCAGGACGTAGTGATGGATACAATAAGAAACGAGTTGTCCGCGGGCAGGAAAAGCAATATTCCCGAAGGGCTTCTGACCGAACGTGAGTCCGAGATAGTGACATTGATCGCAAAAGGCCTGTCAAACAGGGAGATAGCCGCAAAGCTGTTCATGTCCGAGGGGACGGTCAAAAACTATATTTCCGGCATACTCGACAAGACCGGGCTTGAACACAGGACGCAGATTGCCATATACTACCTTACGGGTGAAAAAAGAGACGCCGAATAGGTACATACGGCGGGTATCGTTCCTGTTGGAGCTCCTTCAAATAAGCGCATATTACTTTCGTATATTACTAAAGTCATGTGAAACGGTGACCTTCCGTACTAACGGATGGCCTCCGTTTTTTTTATTATTAGTATGTAAAAACGAATCAAATGTATTTCAGAGGTGTTGTTATGAGTATTGTAAAACTTGAACAGGTAATAAAAAATTTCGGAGACATAACTGCCGTTGACAAAATGTCGCTCAGCATAGAGCAGGGTGAGATCTTCGGACTGCTCGGACCCAATGGGGCCGGGAAGAGCACCGCTATCAACATGATCATAGGGCTTCTTTCGATTGACAAGGGTTCGATCGGTATTCTCGGCAGCGACGTAAAAAAGGAAAGCATGACCACGAGGAGCAATATAGGCATAGTGCCCCAGGATATAGCGATTTACGAAGATCTTACATGCCTTGAAAATGTTAAGTTTTTTGCAAGTCTCTACGGACTCCGCGGAAAGGATCTCGACAAGGCTGCAATGGAAGCGCTCGAATTCACCGGTTTGTCCGAAAAGGTGAAAAGTTATCCCAAGAGCTTTTCGGGAGGTATGAAGCGCCGCCTGAACATTGCCTGTGCGATTGCACACAAACCGAAACTCATCATTATGGATGAGCCTACGGTAGGCATCGATCCGCAATCGAGGAACCATATACTGCAGTCGGTCAAGAAACTGAATGAGCTCGGCTGTACGGTAATATACACGAGCCATTACATGGAGGAAGTCGAGGAAATCTGCACGCGTATTGCGATAATGGACCATGGCAAGGTAATCGCCCTGGGCGCCTGCGACGAACTCAAGAACCTTATCACCGACAAGGATATAGTATTGGTTACTGTAACGGACTCGATATCCAAGGTCAGAGAAGAGAAAATAAAAGAGATACGCGGAGTTGAAGATGTTGAAATCGAGGACAGCACAGTTAAGATCTCGAGCTCCCGGGAGGTCAACAATCTGGATGCCGTAATAAACTATTTCACTTCCAATAGGATCTCCATCAAGAGTGTGGAGAGCAAGACGCCCGACCTTGAAACAGTTTTCCTGTCGCTGACGGGTAGAAGGCTACGGGATTAGGGGGGACGGACATGAGAATTTTGACGATCATAACTAAAGAATTCAAGCAGAATATACGCAATTTCAAAGCAAACGCCATGATGGTCCTTTTCCCGATCGTTCTTATCGCCATATTGGGCGCGGCTTTCAGCGGTGTTTTCAGCAATACCATTGATTTGGGTGAAGTGAAAGTGTTGTATACGGATAAAGTAACAGAGGATAAGGATTTCAAAGGAGCATTCGACGGTTTTCTCAAAGGCATGTCCGACGAACTCGGGATAAAGTTTGAGGAGACCACCGATGAAGCGGCTGGTAAAACAGGCATTGAAAACAGCGCTTATTCGGCTTACCTGAAGGTAACGGAAAACCCGCTTCAATTCGAGCTTTACAAAAATGAAAGAAGGAGCTTCGACGCATCGCTTCTGGAGTCTTCATTGAACAGCTTCATCAAGTCCTATGATTCCATAGCTGCCATAGCTGCGGTCAATCCGGCGGCATTGGCAAGACCGGAGATAACTGAGTTCGATGGGACTGCAAAATACGTTGAATCGAGGTCTCTCGATAAAAAGCGCCAGCCCGGCTCGCTCGATTACTATGCCGTAACCATGCTTACCCTGATACTTTTGTATGCGTCTCTGACGGGTTTTTGGGCCATCCGCAGCGAAATGGAGCAGAGGACCGCGGCCAGGATGCTGTGTGCTCCGGTCAGAGGTTATGAATTACTAACGGGCAAGGTCATAGGTTGTATATCCGTTACAGTCGTTCAGGCATTGGCGGTCATACTGTTCAGCAAGCTCGTATTGAAGGCTTACTGGGGCGAAAACCTATTGCCTGTGGCACTCGTGCTTTTGACCTATTCCATAATGACCGTTAGCCTGGGTGTTGCAATGGCGTATGTTTTCAGGAGCGGTGACGCCGCATCCGGGATACTGAATTCCATAATACCGCTTCTGGCTTTCCTGGGAGGAGCCTATGTCCCCCTCGACATTATGAGCGGCTTCTTTACTAAAATTGCATTGATGTCTCCGGTCAACTGGACGAACACTGCGCTGTTCAAAATCATATACGACAGTGATTATTCGGCCATGCCCGGTTCAATTATCATAAACCTGTCGCTTGCGGCGCTGTTTATCATGGCCTCGGCATTCCTGTCAAGAAAGGGGAAGAAATTGTATGCGTAACATTCTGCTTATGATAGCCAATAATCTGAGGGTTTCATTCAGGAAAAAAGGCAACATCATCGTTTATATATTCCTGCCGCTGCTTGGAGTAGTGTTTTCACTGCTTGTTTACAGCGGTAACGGGACTTCCGCTCTCAGGGTGGGAGTGGCCGACAATGATAAAAGCGTGCTTTCGGCGGATCTGAAACAAGTGATGCAGGGGAAGGAAGGCTTTACCGTATCCGATTTAGCGGAGGAAGAGATCAATAATAAACTGCTGGAATCCGAGCTGGATGCCGCTGTAGTCATTCCCGAGGGGTTCGGTAAAAGCGTTTATGACGGAAAGGCCAGGACTATCGAGGTAGTATCGCTGAAAGGCCAGTCTGTTACGGTATGGGTCGAACAAATGTTGAACAGCCACATCGATTCGCTTTCCAGGCTTTCGGCTGCGGCCGGCGGCGATAAGACCATGTTTGATAAAATGTATGCGCAGATGAACAATGAACTAATAATAATGAACGTTGTCAAGCTGGCAGACAAGGTAGTAGCTAAAAATATGACCATTACTGCAATCGGGCTTCTCATAATGTTCATGATGCTTGGAACGAGCTTTACGTCAATGCTCATACTGAAGGAAAAAAGGATGCGTACGTATCACCGCATCTGCTCGGCGCCCGTCAATTCGTGGAAGTATATACTTGCCAATGCGGTTACGAGTCTTATCATATCGGTAATACAGATACTGACAATACAGGTGGCCATGAAATATGTCTTCCGGATAGATACAGGCGTAGGCGATGTGGAGATGTTCATAGTGCTCCTGATGTTTGGACTTGTTGCAATAGGTATCGGGCTAGTCGTAACGGCTTTCTCAGGCTCTTCGTATATGGCAAGCACACTGAGCTCGCTTATAATGACGCCTACCTGCATGCTTGGCGGTTGTTTCTGGTCGGTCGGCATGATGCCGGAATTCATGAGGAAGCTCAGTTATTTCATGCCGCAAAGGTGGGCCATCGAGGCGCTCGAGAAGCTGCAGGCGGGAGACAGTATGGCAAGCGTATATCTGAATCTGTTCGTGCTTTTTGCCTTCGCTCTGGCGCTTATGCTGATCTCGGCATATAAATTCTCCAGGACCTCTAACGTGCAGAAGTTCGTGTAAGTGAAACAGAGGGACGGGGGCGGCTACATGGATGCGGGATGAAAGCTCCGATCGGTTCAAGGCTCATGCTCTGCTTTATTCGGCCGCCTCTAACGGCATGGCTGGTCGCAAATGCCTTGCATTTGCTGCTCGCCCATGCGTCCTGCCTGCCGTATTCGGCTAAATCCGCCATCCATGGCGGATTTGCCTCACCTTGTACTGCATTCGCCATGTACCGCTAAGTCGCTTCATCAAGCATCCTTACAACCGCTCCCCGTCCCCTGTCCCATCCATGTTCTACTGGGAGTGTCCCGAATTTTGTATTTTTTCTTAAGTTAATAGTAAACATGATTTACATAATTTTTATTCCAAGATAATAAAATAGCATTCCTGAGGCGTCAGTATAGTCACGTATATTATGGATTACACGCAGTTACGTTTTTCTGTTAGTTCGTCCTTTATGAAGAGTGCGAAGCTAATATGTCTTCCCGCTAGTTCGTCCTTTATGAAGAATACGAAGCTTTTATACTTTGTAAGTGGACGAAAATTCAAGTAATGGGCGCTTTAGTCAACATAATTAAGAACTTGACGCAATTATTACACGAAGAATTCACCTTTTAACCCGAATATACGCCCACTACTTGAATTTTTGGCCAGTTTGCAGCAAATAATGCATATCTAGCTGTTTTCACAGTTTGCAGATACATAATACTACATATCCGACTATTTTCGCACTTTTTTACAAGGATGCATTAATGATATCAATTGTTTACCATATATTCAAATATAAATATATCAAATTTACGAGCAAGCAGGGAGGTTATATTATGTAGCCCTACAAATTATGGATACGTAACAAATAGGCAATACATTTAATAGAGTTATCTCAGATTGATATAGTTGACATAAAGTAAGATAATAATATTTGACAATTTCTATTTGCATAGAAATCAAGACAATCTTGTTCTACTCGAACAAGGCCTGGATCTCTTCCCTGGTCATCTTTGAAAGCAAGGTTTCGCCGGGCTGGATGACGGCGTCGATAATATTGCGCTTCCTATCCTGGAGCGCAATTATTTTTTCCTCTATGGTGCCCCTGGTAACGAGCTTCATGACATAGACGGACTTCTTCTGGCCAATGCGGTAGGAGCGGTCCGTCGCCTGGTCCTCCACGGCGGGGTTCCACCAGGGGTCAAAATGTATGACGGTGTCGGCGCCGGTGAGGTTGAGGCCGGTCCCGCCAGCCTTGAGCGAAATAAGGAAAACCTTCCCTATGCCCTCGTTGAACGAATTGACCATATATCCCCTTTCGGAGACGGGCGTCGAGCCGTCCAGGTATAGACTCGGTATCTTGAGCTCTTCGAGTTTCCTGCGGATCATTTGGAGCATTCCCGTAAACTGCGAGAATAACAGTATCCTGTGACCGCCCTCCAGGGAATCCTGCAGTATTTCTTCAAGCAGCTGCATCTTGCCGCTTTCGCCCGTATAGTTTTCCACAAACAGCGACGGGTGGCAGCATAGCTGTCTTAACCTTGTCAAAGCGGCCAGGATTCGTATCCTGCTCCTTTCAAGGCCGAATTCCTCGAGCTCCTGTCTGACTTCGCCCCTGATATCCTCGAGATATGCCAGGTAAAGCTTCTTCTGCTCCTCCGTCAGGTCTGCGATCATGGTATTTTCGATCTTCTCGGGCAGCTCGTTCAGGACGTCCTTCTTTAGCCTTCTCAAAATAAACGGTCTGATCAGCCTGTTTAAGTCGTTGAGCGCTTCATAGCCCTCTTCGCCGGACGCCGGCTTTGCATATTTCTCATCGAAATAGCTGTAGGAATACAGGTAGCCCGGCAGAATGAAATCAAAAATCGACCAGAGCTCGTACAGGTTGTTCTCCATAGGCGTTCCCGTAAGCGCAAACCGTGTTTCGGCATGAACATGCTTTACAGAATGCGCGTTCCGCGACGCCGGATTTTTAATATACTGCGCCTCGTCGAGTATGCAGTACCTGAATTCCTGTTTTTCATACAGCTCGATATCCCTTCTGATCAAGGGGTAGGAGGTAATCACCGCGTCATACCCGGACAGGTCTCCGATTTTGTCCTGACGTTCGCTGCGGTTGCCTATAACGGCGGTGTAAACGAGCTCCGGCGCAAACTTGTCGAACTCGGCGCACCAGTTGAATACCAGTGATGTTGGGACGACAATGAGGGACGGTTTCGTACCCTTTTCCTTCTTCGCCGACAGCAGCAGCGCTATGATCTGCAGCGTCTTGCCAAGGCCCATATCATCCGCAAGTACGCCGCCGAGTCCGTAATGATCGAGAGTTTTCAGCCATTTGAAGCCGAATTTCTGATAATCCCTGAGTGAGCCTGTAAGCCCGGCCGGAGCGTGGAACGACATGTCTTCGGGCTCTCTTATGTTCTGCACGAACTCCTTGAACGCGGCATTCCTTTCGATATTGTGGATGCCGAGGTCCCGGATGTTCTGATCCAGGTATGCCGCCCTGAAACGAGGCATCTCTATGTAATCGTTCTCGAGCTGCTCGGGTTCCACGTCGAGCTTTTCCATAAAATCGCTGATGCGGGAGAACTCATTCGAGTCAAGTTTGATAAAGCTGCCGTTCTTCAATTGGTAGAATTTTTTCTTCCGCCGTATCGACGCAAAAATGTCTGCAAGTTCAGATCGGTCGATCCCCTCCGCATTGAATGAAAATTCCAGCATGCTTGTTTCGTTGTTCAGCCTGAAGCGGGCGGAGAACGATATGGATGCTCTTAACTTCAGGTTTTTCAGGCTTTCGGAGTAATATACCGAGGCATAATCCTGAAGCAGTGGTACCAGCCTGAATATAAAGTCATATATGTTATCGTCGCCCGATAGGTGTATCTTTCCTTCCCTTACTTTAAAATCAGCCATTCCGAGCACATCGAGTATGGCCTCCTCATTTTTTACGTCGCGGATGAGCAGCTTTTCGGAGCCCGAATTTGTCCTGATAAACGGCAGGAAGGGATTGATTGTGCTGTCGCCGTATATGAACCGAACCTCCGATACGATGTCGAAGCCGTCTCGGTCAAGGTAGATCTCGGCTTCCAGCGGCAGCTTTTCTATTGTGGACTGTACCTGCTCCGATATTGACAGTTTGCCCGCCTTTTCTGCAAACGGCAGTATTTCCGATATGAAACGCTGCTTATCCTCTTCGATGAAACGAAGCTTTCGGCCTTTCTGGCTCATCATTGCCATATAGAAGGGCTTCAGGTATTCGCTCTGCTGCCTTGAGATCCTGTAGATCTCACCGCCGGAGTAGAAATATTCTCCGTCCTCCGTCAGCGGTAGCATGGAACCCTCGAAATCTATGCTCAGGACAAAATCTTGGGCGTCGCTGGTCAGCAGGAATTGCACCGGTATATCTTCCGTTTTTATTCTTACGGCTTCATGCTCGGTTCCGAGGATGACCGCAGAAAACGGTTCATTTTCATATATCTGTAGAAATTTTTTTAGCGTGCTGTCCGTCAGGCATACTTTCCCATCGGGAAATATGCCGGTGTCTGAACGCCCGCGGCCCAGCCTTTCCACAAGCTTATCAGTCTCGTATATTTCCCTCAGCAGGTTGACAAGTTCCAGATCCCTGTCCTTGAACTCATGCCTGGAAGGGTAATAGGTGAATTTTTTACCGAAATTGAGCTCGAGGTTGTTTTCCATATGGTATAACAGCCGCTTGATATCCTTTACTATATACAGTCTGCCGTCAGGCTGCCCGATTCGCAGCTTTATGGCAGGCTGGAGCGATTTGTCGGCGGTTTCGGATCTCGTCAGCTCGAATACCGGTTGGATTGTGACCGTTGATTTTATCGTTATCTGTTTGTCGCTGAAAAAGTTGAAAATATCCTTGGCGGCCTGCCTGAAACGCAGCTCGCGGAAAAAGCCCTTGCTGTCCTTTTCCTGGATTAACAGCAAAACGGCCGCCATATGCTTGCAGCAACCCCAGCCGTCGTTGCCCACAGGGCATGTGCAATCCGCTTCAGAAAGCTTTCCTGAGGTATCGAATTTAAGGTGCAATGTATAAAGCTTGGAACCCAGCACCGTAGCGGTAAAGGTCCGTCTTTCCTGGTTGTATTGCACGGATTTTATTCGTTTGTTTCTGTAATAATCCTGTCCTGCTTCAAATTCATTGAGAGGCGTTTTTGCCAGGATGGATTCGCGGGTCAGATCGAACATCTTTACTCCATAAACGCGTACCCGGAAACCCGGATACTCTGTAGTTTCCCGGTTATGCCCCGATAATCTGCCGGCATAACCGTATCCTTATATTATATAACATTTTGGAAGAGTTTTAACCAAAAATGAAGCGAAAATATTTTTTATCCAATGGAGTCGAAACAGGCATATCGGTGAAGTTGAACGGATATGTGCCAATTACCGCAGAATATCACGGCTTGAGCAGAGGAGTAAGCTCGCCGGTATGATAGATGTAGAGCTTATGCAGCGCCCTTGTCATGGCCACATAAAGGAGCTTTATATCGAGTTCATCCTCGGTATAACCTTCGCAGTCGGCGTTGTATATGACCACCGCGTCGAATTCAAGACCTTTGGCAAGGCAGGACGGGAGCACCACAAGCCCGCTTTTGTAGACCTCTTCCTTGCCGCTCACAAGTGTTATGTCGCTGACCTGCTTCGACAGAAAAGCATGGACATCCTTGCATTCCCTGAGAGTTTTACAGATAACGGCTATCGATTTATATGAAAGGCTTCTGAAGTCTGCTATGTTTCTAACGATCTCGCGAATTATGCCCTGCCTGTCGGGCATGGCGGATATTCTGACCCTTTCGCCATGACGGATGACAGGACGCCCCTTGTTGACCTCGCGGCTCTTTATTTTATCGAGCACTATATTTGCGGAATCCATAATTTCGACCGTAGTCCTGTAACTCTGTTCCAGTGTCAGAAATTCATTTTTTCTGTCGCTGAAAACGTGCTCCGTAATCTCGTTCCACTCCTTAATGCCCCTGTACGAATGTATTCCCTGGTTCAGGTCGCCGAGTATCGTGAACGAACTGTCCTTGATTATGCGTTTCAGTACGAATATCTGAAATGCGCTGAAATCCTGGGCTTCATCAATAACAACATGCCTCACCGGTATCTTTTCGTCGATGCCGTATATGCAGAACTTCAGGTATATGATCGGCGCAAGGTCTTCAATGTCCAGGTGTCCCGACTTCAGCATGTCCGAGGTATAGCTGTGCGCGAATTCGCAAACCTCTTGGCTAAGGTATGGTCCGGCTATCCTCTCAAATAGCTCGCTGTCGTTGACGAAATCCTTGTAATACTCATAAGGGCTAAGCTTCGAGATTTTTTTGATATATTCGCCGATAGCGCTTTTTACTGTGCTTTCAAGATGTGCGAGAGCATAGTCCCTCTGATCCATCGCGCCGACCACAAGCCTTTGCCGCTCTTCCTCGTCGTAGATCGTCGCCTTGAGCAGCGCGACCTTCTTGTCACAGTCTTCATGAAGCTGGGTTATAACAGCCTGCTTTTTAACCGAAAGCCGTGTCTTCAGATTTTTCCTGATTTCGTCGACCCTTCTTGCGATCGGCCACATTTTGTACTGTGTAAGGAACAGTTCATTCAGCTCCTTGTATTTGTAGATCAATGTTGAGCCCAGCATAAAATCCTCTTTGGGGATAAAGTTTTCCTCTATCAGCCTGAGATAGGAGTCCAGCGCTTCCTTGAAGCTCATCGAGGCTTTGAACTCGGAAGTCTTTCTGACCAGGGCCAGTCTGCTCTTTTCGGCGCCATCGAGCGTATGGTCGACAAAGGCCAGCAGCTTTTCATTCGCGTCGCGCAATTTGAACCTCTTGCCGATCAGATCCTGGGCAAAATCCTCGAAGGTAGTTTGGCGGACCTTTTCGACGCCCAACTCAGGCAGTACGTCCGAGATATAATTGAGGAACAGCCTGTTTGGAGCAATTATCATGAAGTTTTCAGGGGAAAAGGACTTTTCGTAGTTATATATCAGGTATGCTATACGATGCAGCGCTATTGTGGTCTTACCGCTTCCGGCGGCTCCCTGCACGATGAGCGGCCGCCACATGTCTGCCCTTATGATAGCATTCTGTTCGGCCTGTATCGTTGTGACTATATCCTTTAGTCGGTTGTCTGCATTGGCGCCCAGAGAGCTTTGCAAAAACTCGTCATTAGTGGTGATGTCGATGTCGAATATTTCCTTGAGCTCGCCCTTATCTATGGAAAACTGCCTTTTAAGCCTCAGCTTTCCGTCTATCTTTCCATCGGGGCATTCGTATGAAGCATCGCCCAGCCGCCCTTCATAATAGAGGTTTGCAACGGGCGCGCGCCAATCCACGATTATCAGCTTCTGATCCTCATCGCGTATCAGTGACATCTTGCCTATATAAAGCTTTTCCGCTGCCTTTTTATCTTTCTCCGAAAAATCGATACGGGCGAAATACGGCTTGCTCTTGGCTGCGACGAGGTTCCTTAGCTTGACGTCCATATTGCCTTGCAGCAGGTTGTTCACTATGATATCGATGTAATCCTGGCTGTTTTCAGCGTTGAAATGTCTTCTTGCCTTGTCGAGGTCGCTGTCGACCCGGCTTTTCTTTTTGAGTGTGCTTTCGAGGCTCTTTTCCACGTACCCGAGCGTATAATTGCACCTTGCCAGCTCTTCGTTATAATCCGGGTGTTTTATTGCAGGCATCGTTTCACCTCCATACATATTGATCTGCTTATAAAAATTTCTGTAAATTTCCGCGCGGACTTTTATTTTACTTCATCAGGCCCGGAAAATAAAGGGGCAGGAAGACCGAAAAGCAATCTTCCTGAATCTGGCGGCAAAGATATCGTATATGCGATTATTATATCTCAGTTTTACTGGAATTATCTTGACAATCTGAGGTTTTGAGGCTAGAATATACTAAGAAAATGAAGATAGTGCCTTTGTATCAGTAGTGTGAGAATTTGTTGGTTTTATGTAAACCAACTTTTTTTATTATATTGTTCAAAAATCACAGTTGCACGATGCGTATGTGATTTTTAATTATTTTTACGTATACTGGATATTGAAGATCCGTATAACGCCGTAATCATCGTTTACTGAATACCGATATTTAAGCACGTTCCCCGATTTGATCATTATATCCGTCAGGTTGGAATACCTCGGCTGCGTATAGTCTGTGACCTTTATCTCGATAATGCTGGTGCGTTTTTCCAAAGCCGTAAGAAGGGCCTTATCAAAATCATTCCTGTTGTTTGCAAGGTTGTTGCTCCTGTAATAATAGCCATTCCTGGGAGAGCTGCATACCGGATACACGCTTCTTTCCCAGCTGGCCGATCTGGCCATTTCAGTGTCGTTCAGGTTGAAATAGCAATATGTAAGCATATTTGTGCCGTCCCCGGACACCGGATCGTCGCTCGTGACGTCGACATGGCAGTACTCGCCGTCGATCCTGACCATATTCCAGACATGGTCTTCATAAACGCCGTTATTCTTTGTTCTTCCGGTGACGATGATGCATTCGATGCCGGACAGATCGCACAGCAGCTTCATTGCTTCAGTGTATCCATAGCAGACCGCCGAGCCCTTTACCAGACAGCCGTATACGTCATTGGACATATACGGGATAGCGTTTTTGAGATAATTCTTATAATCGAAGACAGTATTATTGACAATGTAATCGTGAAGTACCTTCTCCTTCACGTAATCGGACATGCCGGCAGTTATGCGTCCGGCTACGATATCCCTGGCTTTGTTGACGGCAGCCGTGTAAAGGCTCTTTCTCCGGTTGTATTCACTTTTAGAATACCTGTATTTAAAACTCAGTTTCAGACTGCTGCCTCTGACAAGATATTCCCAGGAATTTACAAGATCCTCCACACCGGTTACGGTTTCAACAGCTGAAAGAGCTCTGTCAAAGGTTTTTTTAAAGTCCCCGTCGACGTCTCCGCCATAACCGCCGATATCAATCGTTACTGTGCTCTCATAGCTGTATAAAGCGTTGCGTAATAAATAGAAAAGGTCGTAATTTGTTTTTGCGGTTTTACCATTGCTGGAGGGCAGTTTGCCCGAAGCCATTCCTCCCAGTTCTCCCTTAAGATCCGAGGTATAGAGCCCGAGGACTGCGGCTGCCGGTTTGAATACAGCTTTATCAGCTGTGACGAGCTTGTCCAGCAGGGTTTGGGAAGAGCCCTTCATTTTCACCGATAAAGCGTTATAGGATATACCTGCCATATCGTCCCGAAGGAATCCGGCCTGTCCATTCAGCGCCGATGCTCTTGACACCGTAAGAAGGCCTTTCTCTACTGCTTTGTCCATTACATTGCCGTTGGTGAAATCGACGTCGTCCCTGAAGCCGAGCGAACGCAGGACGAATATAACGTACTGTTTTGCCGTGAGCGGAGCGTCTGAACCGAACTTCGAGCTGTCTACACCGGTCGTCAATTCGTTTTGATACAAGTAGCCCACATAACTGCAGGCCCAATCAGGAACGTCTGTAAACGGGTGCTCATAATGCCCATGGCTTACCTGCTTGTCCTTTCCAAGAAGTCGTACGAGCATTACGGCGCCTTCCAGACGGGTCGGGGTACGGTCCAGCTGGAAATCATCGGGAGAATTTGCCAACAGTCCGAGTATTTTGAGATCCACGGCCTTCTCAAAATTGGCCGGCGCGGCAGGGATGGCGTAGACATGCAACGGCAGGGTCGATGCTGTCAGTATTACTATCAATATGTAAAGTAATATTTTGTTTTTCTTCATATATTTCCCCATAACCTCATGAACTGTTGCCATTCATATACTTATTCGGCAAAAGCATGTGAAAAAAAGGGGTCGATTTAAGTGATGTTTTTTGTAATTATATCAAAACAGGAAAAAACTATCAATGAAGAGACTAAAGAATATATTAATAAGAGGCATTTCCCGCAGCGCGTCACAGAATATTTTCTGTCCGTTTAGGGCTGCGGGCATGTCTCCCGGAGTATTCGGTCTTTCCGGATATGTAGTGTTTGCCGGCCCGGTCATAAGCGGCCGCGCCCTTAAGGATTATTCCTTGTAGTAACCTTCGCCTTCTCCTTCCCTGAAAATAGCCGGGAATATCAGGATGATCACTACAATGATGATTATGATCCAGATCCAGCTGCCAAATCCGGTTCCGCATCCGAGGAAGCCGCCTCTCTCATTTTCTGCCATATCATACACTCCTTTCATATATAAATCTTATACTATTCAACTTCATTTGTTAGGGTTCTTCCGAAACATCCCCTGTTCCAGAACAGTAAGAGGAAAAGGATGATGAAGAACAATAATGTGCAATTGTCTAAAACACCGCATGCAAATTCTCTTGGCATTAAAACTACCTCCTTATTTGAACTATCTGCCCGCCGCCTTTTATATCATATTCATGGGCGTATCCATGTGTTACAGAATGTACCTCCTGCAAAATGCGAAGCCACCCTCACGGGTGGCCTCTTTTCGTTCATGTAATGCAATTGGCTTTTTTGACGTTCAAATAGCCACTCAGCAGATGCCCCTGTCAAAAAACAGCAGCAGGAACAGAATGATAAAGAACAAAATAGCGCAATTGTCACCCAGGAAATTACCGCCTCTTTCTGCCATTACGGAGTCCTCCTTTCGACCAAGAGTTGACATAAATTTCAATCCACTGATTTAATTTATTCTTCATATGTATCAAGTGTTACAACATTGTCAGTCAATATAGTATATTAATTCCACGACCGGTCTGTTACAGTAGACATAAGCCTTTAATTATTGGAATTAGTGGTATATAATTATAGTAAGCTGACGTATTCGCGGAGGTGTACTATGACAGTAGAAGCCGGCGAAATAGTTACTATCAGGCACTATTCCATGATAAACGTTTTCAAGAGCACAGTCATCAGCGTTGACGGGACCGGGACGGAGGTCAAGCTTCCCAAGGAGTGTCAGAAGGCAGAATTTTTATGCGGCGACCCTCTTGTAGTCGCGTATGGCAACGATGAAAATGTCAGGATAGTCGGAGCAAGGATATCTGAGTATAGAAAGACTGAGGAAATTCTGGCATATAAAGAAGATGACCCCGGGGAAGATGCGAGAATGCGTTCCTACGAGCGTTACCCCGTGTCGCTTTATGCCGATTACAGGATCGTCGAGGAGCAGGGGCGTAAGAAATGCTTCGCACTCGTCAAGGATATCAGCGAATACGGCGTACTGATCTATTCCAACGAATCGCACTTCAAAGGTCTGAGGCTTGCCATGGATATTTACCTTACCAGGGACATTCTTTCGCTAACTGCCGAGATCGTAAGGAAGGTAGAACACAAGGGATATTACGAGTACGGCCTCAAAATCAAGCATTCCGGCCCGGTAGTCTTCAATCATATCAAAAATTACGTCAAAAAATCCCAGAATGAGCTTCTTCCCCAGCTTACCAAGTAATTTTGCTGCTGTTTCAGGCAGATGTTCCACGAAAATAGTAAAAGTTTAGAAAAATAGGAATTGACAGTTATTGTATAGTTACATATAATTATAAGCACATCCATAATTTTACAATTACTTTGTCTTTGTGAATTATGTACCGATTTGGGGGGCAGTTTATGGGAAAGCTGAGCCTTGTGCTTGCCGACGGCGATACGGAATATCTGTCGAAACTCGAAAGATTTCTTATTGTAAATTACCCGCAGAGGTTTGAGATCATATCTTTTGCATCCCGCGAAAAGCTTGACGCTTTTCTTAACGGTGCGGACAAGCCGGATATACTGCTTGTAAGCAATGACATGTTTAAAGAAGGCTCGATAACCGGAAACGCGGCTGTAACTGTCATACTTGACGGGGGCGGCGAAACGCCGGTACCTGTAGGTTATGATACCGTAGAAAAATACCGGCATGCCGACAGGCTTGTTGCGGAACTGCTCAGGCTGTATAGTTCGAATGTGGCTAAGGGGCATTTGGCGCCGGGCAAATACCGGACAAGGATCATATGTGTCTGCTCACCTGCAGGCGGAACAGGTAAAAGCAGCATTGCCGCGGGCTGCAGTATTTTGTGCGGGAGGCGCGGAACGCGGACCTTCTATCTGAATCTTGAAGCCGTTCCATCCACGGAAGCGTTTTTTAACAGTGATGCCGGATCAGGCCAAAGCTTTTCGAATGTTATTTACTATTTGAAGGGAAAAAACGGGAATATAGGTTTGAAGCTTGAAGGCGCAGCGAGTCTGGATGCGAGGACCGGCGTGCATTATTTCAAGCCTCCTGAGAACCTGTTTGAATTCAATGAGTTGACGGAACAGGACATTACCCTCCTATTGAATACTTTCAGGAAAAGTGCCGTTTATGACATGGTTTTTGTAGATATCGGCAGCGGGTTCAGTCCGGTAAATGCGGAGGTTATCAGGCAATCCGATATAATATTGCCCGTCCTGACGCCCGGAAAATGTTCATCGGTCAAATACGGGGAGTTCATAAACGGTATTGAATATATAAGGAAAAGGCAGGGCGACGGACGTGCGGGCAGAATAATTCCGGTACTTAACCGGATCAATGGTGTTGAACCCAAATCCGCCTTGCCACAGCTGTTTGGGGATTGCGGCCAGACGGCGGTGATCGATGAGTGCCCGCTTTCTTCTTCCGGAGCTCCCGATTCTGAACTGACCGATGATGTCGCCTTCCTTTCAGGCGTCGGTAATTTATGCGGCCATTTGACGTACGACCATACGGTTGCATCAGCCTCAGGCGGAGGTGAGAGCGTTGCCTCCTGACGGAACGATGACGGCAGACGGAAGGCAGGATTTGAAGAAGCTTGCCGATGAGATAAGAAGTGAAATTGCCCGGAATCTGGACAGGACAAGGAACCTGTCGGACGATGAAGTAATGGATACGGTCACGGATGCCGTCTTCAGGAAATCGGGCAAAGACTATTTGAATATAGCCGAAAAGCGGGAATTGGCCGATATGGTGTTCAACTCGATGAGAAGACTGGATATACTGCAGCCTGTCATAGACGACCGGTCGATAACCGAGATCATGATAAACGGGCCGGACAAGCTTTTTATCGAGCGGGAGGGAAGAGTATCCGGCATCGGGACGGGGTTTGAGAGTATAGAAAAGCTTGAGGACGTGATACAGGCTATAGTTTCAAGGACCAACAGAACTGTGAATGAGGCGTCTCCAATCGTCGACTTCACTTTGCCCGATGGTTCGAGGGTGAATGTTGTACTTAAGCCGGTGGCTTTAAACGGTCCCGTTATGACAATAAGAAAGTTTCCAGCCGAACCAATGACGATGGAGCAGCTGGTCGCGGCCGGCTCTTTGAGCCCGGAGGCGGCGGAAGACCTGGGCTGCCTGGTTCGTGCCAGGTACAATATTTTCATATGCGGAGGTACCGGTTCGGGCAAAACGACATTTCTCAATGCTCTCTCAGCACGGATTCCCTCCGATGAAAGGATTATAACCATAGAAGACTCGGCAGAGCTGCAGATCAAAGGAATCGAGAATATTGTCAGGCTTGAGACCAGAAATGCGAACACCGAGGGCAAAGGTCGCATAACTATCCGTGAACTTATCCGGACATCCCTGAGGATGCGGCCTGAGAGGATCATTGTGGGGGAGGTCAGGGGAGAAGAAGCCCTTGATATGCTCCAGGCCATGAATACGGGACACGACGGGTCACTTTCGACCGGACATGCCAATTCGGCGGACGATATGATGAAACGGCTTGAAACGATGGTGCTATCCGCTGCGCCTCTGCCGCTTGATGCGGTCAGGCAGCAGATAGCGTCGGCTATAGACGTCGTTATACATCTGGCAAGGCTTAGGGACAAGTCCAGAAGAGTACTTGAAATAAGCGAAATAGCCGGCTGCCGGGATGGGCAGATAGAGCTTAATCCATTGTATATTTTCGAGGAGGATATTACTGAACGAAGCGCCAAAGGCATGACGTCCGAAGGCGTTAAGCCCGAAGGCGTGAGGCCTGAAGGCGGCGAAAGGGTGAAGGGCAGTCTCAGACGGACCGGCGGCAGACTAATGAATACGACAAAGCTGAGAATGGCGGGAATATCCTGCGGATTGGGCGGTGATACGCATGGCCTATTATGATTCTTATACGATGAATGCCCGGGAACGTACCTTATACACTGCGGCAGCTGTAGCAGTCATATTCGCGGTCGCTTACATCTTTTTCAGGAGTTTTATCCTTTCCGCCTTTTTGACTCCGCTTGCACTTATGTATCCCCGTATAAGGACAAGGGAAATTATCAGGCGGCGCAAGAAGGAGCTGAACATTCAGTTTAAGGATATGCTTTATTCTCTGTCCTCTTCGCTTTCGGCGGGGAAAACGGTAGAACTGGCCTTCAGGGAAGCGTTAAAGGATCTGACGGTGCTTTATCCCGAGCCCTCGGCTTTTATTCTGGCAGAACTCGGCAGGATCATCAGCAGGCTGGATATGAACGAGCCGCTCGAGTCCGCGCTTCAGGAATTTGCCGACAGGGCCGGACTCGAGGACGTCGACAATTTCGTTAATGTGTTCAATATCAGTAAAAGAAGCGGAGGCAATTTGGCAGAGGTGATCAGGAATACTTCATCGATAATCAACGACAGGATAGAGGTCGCCCAGGAAGTGGATACGATGCTTGCCGAACGGAAATTCGAGAGGAAGGTGCTCAACGTAATACCCATCATAATGATTTTACTGCTGTCGTTAAGCGCTCCGGATTATATGGCTCCCATATTCAGTACGCTTGTAGGCCGGATCACCATGAGCGGTTCAATCGTACTGCTTTTGACCGCCTGGCTGATTTCTGCAAAAATAATCGATATCAAGCTTTAGGGGGGTGTGATGAGTTATGCTGCTCGTCCTTATCATTTTCATGGTTATCATATTGACACTGTATCTGCTTTCCCGCAGAAAGTATGCTGATGTAACAGATGACCTCGACAAGAAAGCCTGCCCTATGAAAGAAGTACTTCCGATAGGGCTGTACCTGCTGGATGCGTTCAAATACAGCTATAACACAAGCTACGACAGGAAGCTTCTTGCAATGATCATCGAACTCCACGGACATAAGAAGGCGGTCCGCATGCTCAGGATCCATTGGGGGAATAAGATATCACTCATAATATTATCCTTGTTTTTTTCCTTGCTGGTTGGAAATTTTACAACTGCCGATACGGGCTACATACTGTTCTGCACGGCGCTACCCGTCGGTATCGCCGTATTTACCGACAAGGATCTGTCGGACAAAATAAGAAAGAGGAGGCAGTCCATACAGCTTGATTTCCCTGATTTTGTAAATAAGCTTACGCTTCTCATAAACGCCGGGATGACGGTTTCAAAGGCATGGGAGAAGATCTCATTGGACACTACCGGAGGCACGCCCCTGTATATGGAATTGCGTTCGGCTGTGCAGGACATAAGTGCAGGTATACCTGAGCACAAGGCATATGAAGAATTTGCCAAGAGGTGCCGTATACCGCTTATAACAAGGTTCGTTTCCGTCATTCTGCAAAATATTAGGAAAGGCAACGCCGAGCTTGTTCCAATTCTGAGGGTGTATGCGAATGAATGCTGGGAGCTTCGGAAGAGTACAGCAAAGAGATTTGGCGAAGAAGCTTCCACAAAATTACTGCTGCCGATGATGCTGATGTTCGCGGCGATCCTTCTTATTGTAGGTATGCCGGCAGTGCTGGCTTTAAAGAATATATAGGATGGGGGTGATCGGGTGAGTGATTTAATCAGAAGGTTCATTAAAGAGGAGGACGGCCTCGGGACTGTGGAAATCGTGGTTATTATTGCTGTTTTGGTCGGGATCGCACTTATTTTCAGGGACGCCATAATAAAATTTGTTACAGGAATAATGAAAAGTGTATTTGCTGATGACTCCATAACGGACGATGTAAGCAGCGGCAATATCAGAGATACTAACAAAATTAACTGACTTCGGACTGGACAAACGGAGAAGCCTGATATTCGCCGGCCAGGCGAGAACAACGGGAACATGAGGCTTGCTGCAACTGAATGATAATTGCGGTTGCAGCTCACCTTGTTTTTTTATGCCTGGCTCGGTCTTGATACACGATAATAATGCTTTATAGGAGATGATCGAATGAATTTGCCGACTAATGGGCCGGATGGACTTGGATTCGGATATGAAAGCGATGCATCCGCAAGCTTCCTGGTGGTGACCGGTGCGGACGGGGTGGCAGAATATCAATGCCGCATGCTTGCCCGTAATTCCGTAAGGTGTCTGATACCGCCGGAACGAATGGTAAAGGACGGACTGACATGTTTCTATTATAATATAACCTCCAAGGCGCCGCTTTCTATTTACTTGAAAAGGAAAAAGTTCACCAAGCCCGAATTCCTCAAATTCATTTTTGACATAGCTTCTGCAGTAAACGATTCATACGGATATCTTCTGAATTCCTCCAATTTCGTTTTCAGGCAGGATCACATATATATCTGTCCCGATACTCTCGAGCCATCATTGATATACGTACCTGCGTGTAAAGGCGGCGAAAGCTGTGAAACGTTAAAAGGTTTTGTTTCGGAACTGCTGCTTCAGCATATACAGGTCGAAGGGTTTGACAGCGGTAATATCGTTCAGCGCATACTCTCTGCGGTAAAGAGCGAAGCCTTCAACCTCAAGGGCTTTGTAAAACTGATGAGTGAACTTCTATACGGAGGGATCTGCGAAACCCCGGAAGAAACAGTCCTGCCTTATGCACCCGCTAAACGTGAAGAAGGCTCTTTCGCTGAGACATCGGCGGCAGCAGACAGGGATAAAAATACCAGCCGGCCTGGCGCAGGGTTGAAAACAGAGAGAAATGAGGCGAACGCAAGCCGTCGGATCCCTATAACTGCGATATTAGCCGTATTGCTGCAGTTTATTATGGCATTGGCGATATACCTTTGCCGTGGGTTTATCGATAGTGCGGGGGCGAATCACACTGCAAATTACGCCGCGGTACTGATGATTGCGGCTGCAATCGATGTACTTGTATTTAAAAAGGTCCTGGCTGCAGGGCTCCCGGGATCCAAAACGAAAAATGAAGAGATGGGGAGAAAAAACAAAGTGGCTGCGGAAGGCGGCTTGAAGGCCGAGTTTACGGCAGCAGGCAAACCTGCGACACATATGCCGGATATTTCAAAGCCTGAAGTGAAAACATCCAAAGCGGAACTTCCAAAACCGGAACTTCCCAAACTGGAACTTCCAAAACCGGAACTTCCAAAACCGGAAGGCCGCGCGCTCGAGCTTGAGCCGCCCAAACCGCAAGCTGTCAAACCAGCAACAGCCAAACCGGAAGCTGTCAAACCAGCAACAGTCAAACCAACAACAGACAAACCAACAACAGACACACCGACAACAGACACACCGACAACAGTCAAACCGGATGTCCCAAGGTTCTCCAATAAAACAGAACTGCTCGGAAGACATGCTAAAGGCGTACGGGTACTGAAAAGCGCCGGGAAACGGGCGGAGGAAGGCGATATAGTCCTGGACAGGGACGATTTTATCATCGGGCGGCTCGAAGGGCATGTAGACCATGTCCTGAACAATAATGCCGTAGGCAAGCTACATGCCGAGCTGCTGATCAGGAACGGCATAAGCTACATCAAGGACCTCAACTCGATGAACGGTACTTTTATCAACAATAGCAGGATAGAGAGCAACAAGGAGTATGAACTGCGGGCAAACGACCTGATCCGGCTTGCGAACAGCGAGTACATTTTTTCTTACTCCGATTGATTTTTTTTGTAGAGAATCATTATAGAACGGATACATTTCATGTGATAAAATATACATGCTATGTAAGTATAGGTCATCAAAGGCGATAGACCGGCGGATACCATCCGACCTTTCGGACTGCCTTTTGCGGATGTCCTGGGATACGCGGACAGATATGGGGTGTTAAAATGGCAGTTCTGAAAAGTGCAAAAATATTCGCCGGAAGTTCAGGCAAGGAATTTGCACAGGACATGTGCAATTTTTTAGGCGATAAGCTTGCAAAATCCGAAGTGATAACCTTTTCCGAAGGCAATACCTACGTTAAAGCATGCGAGACGGTCAGGGGCATGGATGTGTACCTTGTGCAGCCTATAGGCATGAAACCGAACGATGAGTTCGTTGAAATATTGTTCTGGGCTGACGCTTTCAAAAGAGCAAGCGCTGCTTCGGTGACGGCAATCATGCCGTACTTCAGCTATGCCAAGGCGGATAAAAAGGATGAACCCAGGGTCTCCATCAGGGCGAGGGTCTGCGCGGAATGCATCGAGCTGGCAGGCGTGGACAGGGTAGTGACGATGGACCTGCACAGCGCGCAGGTACAGGGCTTTTTCAAGAAACCTGTGGATCACCTGCACGCGCTTCCGGTAATGTGCGAATATATAAAAAAATTGAATCTCGACGATCTGATAGTCGTATCGCCGGACGCCGGCTTTGCCAAGCAGGCCAGGAAATATGCCGATTATCTCGATACAACGATCGCCATCGGTGACAAGACCAGGTCGAGCCATGACGAGAAAGCCGAGATTCTGGAGCTTATCGGCGACGTAAAGGACAAGACGGCATTGATAGTGGACGATTTCAGCCTGAGCGGCGGTACGCTTGCAGAGCTGTCCTATCTTTTAAAGGACCGCGGCGCCAAAAAGATAGTTGCCTGCCTTTCTCACATGATGCTGAGCGAAAAAGGCGTGGAAAAGATCAACAATAGCCCTATAGACATGCTTATAGGAACCGACTCGGTGGCAAACAAGAATATCCTGAAATCCAATAAAATAAAACTTGTATCGGTGGCGCCTCTTTTTGCCCAGGCACTGATACGCATTCATAACAGAGAATCGGTAAGCCCGCTGTTTACCAGCGTTTCGGATAATATCCTCAAACAGTCATATAAATAGACGCAGACAAAATATTATATTTAACAGTATAGTAGTTTGGAGGATCGCATTCCTGTATGGGATATGATCCGGAAAGTGAGGATAATATGTGGATAAGAGCAGAATTAAAGGACAGGGCCAAGTCGGTCTTACGGACTAATTATTGGATGGCATTTCTGATCAGCCTTGTGATCGTCTTCGTGTCAGGAAGCGGCGGAAGTTATACATGGCGGTCGGGGCGTTCATCATTCCCGCAGTACTCTTACTCGGATATTGATTCCGGGCTTATTGCCATTATTCTCGTGATACTGGCCGCAGCCGCATTTGCAATCATTATAGCAATAGCGGTGCGTATACTTGTATTTTATTCTTTGGAAGTCGGCGGCAGGAGATATTTCATACAGTCTGCACAGCACTTCGACAACAGGGGCTGCTTCAGGTTCGGTTTTGACGGACGTAACTATACGGGCATCATATCCACGATGTTCCTCAAAGACCTGTTCAATTTCCTCTGGGCACTTTTAATAATACCGGGCATAATAAAGTTTTATTCCTACAGAATGGCGCCGTATATACTTGCTGATAACCCTAATATAGGCGCAATCAGGGCAATAACCCTCAGCAGGAACATGATGAGGGGCAATAAATGGAGGATGTTCGTGCTCGATCTGTCGTTTCTGGGCTGGTATTTACTTGGTACGCTTTGCCTGGGAATAGGTGTTTTATTCGTAAACCCCTATGCTTTTGCAACAGAGGCCGAACTGTACCTGGTCCTGAGGGGTAACGCCATACAGAGCGGTATGTGCAGCCTTGACGAGCTTAATCTTTACGATCCTGCGCAAACAGGGTATAATGCCTGATCCAAATGGAATGATAAGGAAGTAGATACTCTTAATAAAGCGATTTGCCGAGGTGCATAACACGCGGGCAGCAGTTGTCACTGAAGCGGAAGGGAAGGTTCCGGGTGCTCTGGCTAGATAAATACGAGAGAAAACTAGGCAAATTTGGCATTAAGAATCTGATGCTGTACATAACTACGCTCAACGGCATCGTTTATCTTCTGATGCTTTTGGATAGCATCTCAGGCAATAGTCTGCAGTTTGCTGACAGGATAGCTCTGATACCGTCCATGGTTTTACACGGAGAGGTATGGAGGCTGCTTACATTTTTGTTTGTGCCGCCTCCATCTTCGCCGGTACTTATAATATTTGCGCTTTATTTCTATTACATGATAGGTTCCTCGCTCGAGCGCGAATGGGGAGCCTTCAGGTTCAATGTTTATTACCTCATAGGAGTTCTCGGGACCATAGCTTCGGCATTCCTTGGGGGAGCCGGTTCCTCGATGTATCTGAATCTGTCGCTCATCTTTGCGTTCTCTTATGTTTTTCCAAATTACGAGATAATGCTGTTTTTCCTTGTACCGGTTAAAATGAAGTACCTTTCGATATTCTATGCAGCATTCCTGCTTTACAGCTTTGCTTTCAATCCGCTGGCAGGCCTTATAACGATATTGGGCTCCGCGCTGAATTTCATACTGTTTTTCGGCGCAGATATCTTTCTCAGGGTCACGAGGGGCAGAAAAACATATTACAACAAGAAGGATTTTCAGAAGAAAATACCAAAGATCTATGTTATGCACCGCTGCACCGTCTGCGGCAAGACGAATGTGGAGGACAGGAACATGGAATTCAGGTATTGCATGGATTGCGACGGCGACCGCGAGTACTGCATGGATCACCTGTACACGCATGAGCACATCAAGGATGGGGAGAAGCACAAGAGCTAAACGCAAATCGACGCAAAAGCATTCGCAGATCGAGAAAGGTATCCGTCCTTTGGCTAAAAGTAGTTGACGCGGAAGTCAATAAATGCTATTCTACAAAATAATATCGAACTGAATATATAGCGGGGGGACTCTTAAGAGTTGAGAAGGTAAAACCTGACCCTTTGAACCTGTCAGTTAACACTGTCGTAGGGAAGCAATCCATCTTACCATTATGCATAAGTGCTCTCCTTACCAAGGGAGGGCATTTTTTATTAGAAATTAAGACTATTCGATTTAACTTTCAAACTTAATCTGGGTAATCAAAATGAAAGGAAGATAATAATGATAGAAAAAGAGGAAATTAAAATCCAGGTAAGTCAGGCAGTCGAAGCAGTAAAGCGAACAAATCCTATGGCAGGATCAATTACTAATACCGTAACAATCAACTTTGTGGCAAATGCACAGCTTGCAGTTGGTGGGTCAGCTGCCATGGTTTATCTGCCCGATGAGGGAGAATTTTTGGTGAAAGCCGGTGGAGCTACCTATATAAATGTCGGCACACTTCTGCCGATTTATGAGGAGACTCTACCTCACACAGCAAAGGTATTGCACGAAGTACGGAAACCATGGGTGCTCGATCCGGTAGCAGTGGGTATTGGTTCCCTTAGAACTCAGTTGTTGTGCCGGTTTAAAGAATATATGCCTGATGTAATAAGAGGAAACGCTTCGGAAATTATAGCATTGGCCGGATTGTGGGGATTAGATGGTGGAACGGATGTATCCAATGCCCGCGGTGTTGATTCTACAGACTCGGTAACCTCGGCACAGGCTGCAGCTGTCTCACTGGCCAAATGGACGGGTGGGGCTGTTGCTGTGTCGGGTAAAACGGATTTAATAACAGACGGTGACCTCATAGCCTTATCTCATGGAGGTTCGCACTTTATGGAGAAAATTACAGGCGCAGGCTGTTCATTAGGCGGAGTCATCGCGGTATATCTGGCAGCCGCCTCACCTTTTATTGCAGCGCTTACTGCTACTGCGGTGTACAATTTAGCGGGGAAACGTGCTGAAAATAAGGTGGATGGTCCCGGAAGCTTTCAAATACAATTTCTAGATGAACTGTATAAAGCTACCGCACTTGATATTGCCAACAATCCATTTGAAATTGAGGAGGTACAACTATGAATACACTAATTGCAGTTGCTATAGCGCCTTTCGGCATAGGTGACGAGCTTGCACCTCAAATTGCTGAGGTTATAAAAGTAATTCAGGAGTCAGGATTGCCCTATAATATGACTTCCATGTTCACAGAGATTGAAGGTGAGTGGGATGACGTGATGAAGGTTGTAAAAGACGCAACGTTCATACTTGCCGAAAAAGGTATTCGTACTGAGGTTATTCTAAAGGCCGATGTGCGCCCTGGATTTACAAACACGATGAAAACAAAAGTCGATAAAGTCAACGAAATTTTGGGAGGACAAAAATGAACATTCGAAAAAAGCTTGATATTTCAGCATACTTGGTTGTCGGCCCCGAGAATACGAAAGGTATGCCCGTTGCGACAATCATTAAAGATGCAATTGAGGCCGGGTTTACATGTGTGCAAATCCGTTCAAAGGTTGCCTCTGCCCGGGAATTGATTGAGTTAACCCGTCAGGCTTCCAAGGTAATTTCAGAAGCTGGCAGGTCAGATGAAGTTGCGCTGTTGGTGGATGATCGTCTTGATGTTATCCTGGCTGCCAGAAAACAGGGGATAAAGGTTGATGGAATCCATGTGGGACAATCGGATATACCGGTGGAAGTCTGTCGGGAATACCTGGGCGAAGATTCAATCGTGGGCCTTTCGGCCAGAACTCATGAATTATTTGAGTACATACAAACAGTGGATATCTCTCAGATTGATTATTTCGGTACCGGACCACTGCATGAAACTATGACAAAGCCGGACTGTGGGCTTGATGGGGATGGGAAAGTGGTCACCAGAAGCTTTGCTGATATTTCTAAGCTTGCTGAACTCAGCCCGATTCCAGTGGTAGTCGGAGGTGGTGTTAAGCTTGTCGATATACCCCAGCTTGCCCAAACAGGAGTGGATGGTTTTTTTGTCGTGACCGCAGTTTCCGAGGCCGATAATCCAAAGCTGGCAGCTGCCGGTTTAGTTGAAGCATGGAACTCTATAAGCAAGCAAAAAAGGCGAAGGAATGATTAAGGGAGCTATTTTTGACTTGGATGGAACTGTATTGGATTCTATGCCCATCTGGGATAAAGCCGGTGAAGTGTTTCTATACAATTTGGGGATAGAAGCAGAGCCTGAGCTTTCTAAGAATATGTTTTGTTTGAGCATGACTGGGGGCGCAGAATTTTTAAAGGACAGATACCGTCTGAGTATGGATGTGGATGCAATTATAGCAGGAATCAATTACACCATTGAGGATTTTTATTTTTACCGCGTCCAACTAAAGGAAGGTATGGAGCTACTCTTAAAAAGCATGCAACAGGCCGGAATTAAAATGGTGGCAGCAACATCCTGTGACAGGCAGGTTTTCGAAAAAGCACTGGAGAGACTTAAGGTTATTAACTATTTTGACAGGATATTTACTTGTACTGAAATTGGCGCCGGCAAAGAAAAACCGGATATCTACCTTACTGCGGCTGAACATATGGAGACATTTCCAAAGGAAACATGGGTTTTTGAAGATGCTCTGTATGCCATTCGGACTGCAAAAAACGCAGGTTTTAGGACAGTTGGGGTGTTTGATGCTTCTAACATTGAAGACATAGATGAAATCAGGAAAACCAGCGATATCTACTTAGAAAAGCTGGACGATATAAATGGTTTGTTGAAAAAAGCAATACAAAATTATTGCTAAAGAAAGCTGGATTACAGCGTAATGGAGAAAAATAATGAAAACAGCTCTAACAATTGCAGGAAGTGATTCCTGCGGAGGCGCCGGCATCCAGGCAGATATTAAGACAATGACCGCAAATGGCGTATATGCCATGAGTGCGGTTACTGCGCTTACTGCACAGAATACGACCGGCATTACAGGAATTATGGAGGTTACTCCCGAGTTTTTAGGCAGAGAGTTGGACAGTATTTTTACTGATATCTATCCGGATGCAGTTAAGATTGGCATGGTTTCATCAGCTGGATTGATTGAAACCATATCAGAAAGGCTGAAATTTTATAATGCGCAAAACATTGTTGTGGATCCGGTAATGGTTTCCACGAGTGGCTCAAAACTCATTCGGGATGATGCAGTGGAAGCCTTAAAAAATAGTTTGTTTCACCAGGCTGTTTTATTAACACCCAATATTCCGGAAGCCTCTGTCCTGGCAGGAGTATCCATAGCAAATGAAGCTGATATGATTAAGGCAGCAGAAATCATCAGCAATGAATTCGGGTGTGCCGTTCTTTGTAAGGGTGGACATAACGTAAACGATGCCAATGATTTATTATATCAGAAGCATAAGTACCGCTGGTTCATAGGGGAGAGAATTGACAATAGAAATACTCATGGAACTGGATGTACTTTATCCAGTGCAATTGCTTCCTGTCTTGCCAAAGATATGGATTTGGAAACATCAATCCAGTTAGCAAAGGAATATGTATCAGGCGCATTGAGGGCAATGCTTGACTTAGGAAAAGGAAACGGCCCGCTAAACCACTTGTGGAATATCGACAAAAAGGAGAAATTACAATGAGGGAATATGCAACGCAGATGGAAGCTGCAAGAAAAGGAATTATTACAGAGGAACTGAAAAAAGTTTCTGAAAAAGAACAGATGACGGTTGAGGAGCTGATACCATTAGTTTCATCTGGGAAAGTAGTAATATGTGCAAATAAAAATCATAAATGCATCGATCCGCAGGGGGTTGGCTCCATGCTGAAAACGAAGATAAATGTAAACCTGGGAGTCTCAAGAGATTGCAAGGATTATGATATGGAAATGAAGAAAGTGATGGAAGCAGTTAATATGGGGGCTCATGCAATCATGGATTTATCCTCGCACGGAAATACAATTCCTTTCCGTAGAAAGCTTACGGCAGAATGTCCAGCTATGATAGGAACTGTCCCGGTATATGATTCTGTTATCCACTACCAGAGAGATTTAAACACCCTGACAGCGAAGGATTTTATTGATGTAGTAAGGCTTCATGCCGAAGACGGGGTCGATTTTGTCACCTTGCACTGTGGAATTACAAGAAAAACCATTGACCAGATAAAAAAACATAAAAGAAAAATGAATATCGTATCCAGAGGCGGCTCTCTGATATTTGCGTGGATGAGCATGACAGGTGAAGAGAACCCATTTTACGAGTA
Source organism: Bacillota bacterium (assembly GCA_023439545.1). Taxonomy (GTDB): domain Bacteria; phylum Bacillota; class Clostridia; order Acetivibrionales; family DTU013; genus JAEYOM01. The sequence continues at coordinate 31,936 of JAEXNT010000079.1, read as the reverse complement.
CTACGACGAAATCCTTGATATATGCCGTGAGCATGATGTGACAATATCATTGGGTGATGCCTGCAGACCGGGTTGTCTTGCAGATGCTTCGGATGTGTGTCAGATTGATGAGCTTGTACGGCTTGGTGAGCTTACCAAGAGAGCCTGGGAAAAGGATGTGCAAATAATAGTAGAAGGACCCGGGCATATGCCAATTGACCAGATTGCTGCCAATATGAAAATGCAGCAGACAATTTGTAATGGTGCACCTTTTTATGTATTAGGACCACTGGTAACAGACATAGCACCTGGCTACGACCATATCACATCAGCAATAGGAGGAGCCATTGCAGCGTCAGCCGGTGCAGCCTTTTTATGCTATGTTACACCTGCAGAGCATTTGGCACTGCCGAATTTAGAGGATGTGAAGCAGGGTATCATCGCCTCAAAGATTGCTGCCCATGCAGCAGACATTGCCAAGGGTATAAGAGGAGCAAGGGAGATTGACGACAGAATGGCAGCTGCAAGAATAGAGTTTGATTGGGAAGCACAATGGGAATGCGCCATTGATCCCGAAACAGCAAAAAAAATCCGTGCTGATAGAAAACCTGAGCATGAAGACACCTGTTCCATGTGCGGCAAGTTTTGCGCAATAAGAAGCATGAATAAAGCACTTGCAGGAGAACATATTGATGTTTTGTAGTCAAGGATTTTGATTCGCCTCAGACTCGCATAACAATGCAAAGCGACCAGCCACTACAAGCACCTTTGCTTGAAATGACTGGTCGCTTTTTGCCTCCTCATGAGGATACGGTCAAAAATTTACTCGTTTATGCAAATCCTAAGTTGAACTCCCATTTGGGGCGCTTTTATTTTAATGCGCACGATACGACGCTTTCCGGGTTATATGCTACTCGAGCTTTGCTACCTTTATCCTGGTACGCGCCCTTGTCAGGGCATATTCTGTCCTGCTCTTTTCGATCGGGCTGAGCGGTCCGCTCAGACGGTGCAACGCTCTTTCCTCGGCCTCCTTGGCCCTCTCAACGTCGATTTCGTTGGGCCACTCGGCGAAGTCCGTTATGATTATAGTCTTGTCCTGCTTTATTTCCATGAAACCTTCGGCTATATATGCATTTAATTGATCTCCGTCTTTTTTGATCTTCATGGGGCAGGCCGCGATCGCAACTACCATCGGCGTGTGACCGCCCAATATGCCTATCTCGCCGTTCGGAGTCCTGACGGTAAGCGATTCCACTTCGCCTGTATAAAAGGTTCTGTCAGAAGCTATGACCTCAAGGTAAAATGTCCGCGACATATTTTACCTCCTATTCCTTTCCGGCTTTTTCGGCGGCTTCATAAACTTCATCGATGCTGCCCTTCATGAAGAAGGCGGACTCCGGAATATGGTCCATCTTACCGTCGATTATCTCCTTGAAGCCTCGTATCGTTTCTTTTATCGGCATATATTTGCCTTCGTAGCCGGTGAAGTTCGTTGCGACGAACATCGGCTGCGACAGGTACCTCTTTATCTTTCTTGCCCTGTAAACGAGGTTTTTATCATCTTCCGCGAGTTCATCCATACCGAGTATCGCTATGATATCCTGCAGCTCCTTGTACCTCTGGAGGATCTCCTGCACGCGGCGTGCCACAGTATAGTGCTCTTCACCCACGATCCTGGGATCAAGTATCCTTGAGGACGAGTCTAGCGGGTCGACGGCCGGGTATATTCCTTCCTCGACTATAGCCCTCGACAAAACAGTAGTGGCGTCAAGGTGTGCGAAGGTGGTTGCCGGCGCCGGGTCGGTAAGGTCGTCGGCAGGGACGTATACCGCCTGTACCGATGTAATCGAGCCCTTCTTTGTAGAGGTTATCCTTTCCTCGAGTACGCCGAGGTCCGTAGCAAGGGTGGGCTGGTAACCGACTGCCGACGGCACTCTGCCCAGTAGTGCGGATACTTCGGAGCCCGCCTGTATGAAACGGAATATATTATCAATGAACAGCAGGACGTCCTGTGAAAGCTCGTCCCTGAAATATTCTGCGATAGTTAGGCCTGTCAGGCCTACTCTCATCCTTGATCCCGGCGGCTCGTTCATCTGCCCGAACACCAGCGCCGTTTTGTCGAGTACTCCGGAATCACGCATTTCGTGCCACAGGTCATTGCCCTCCCTGGTGCGTTCGCCAACTCCTGTGAATACAGAGTAGCCGCCGTGCTCAGTGGCTATGTTGTGTATGAGCTCCTGTATAAGAACTGTCTTTCCAACGCCGGCGCCGCCGAACAGGCCTATCTTTCCGCCCTTGGCATATGGAGCGAGCAGATCGATGACTTTTATACCGGTCTCGAACATTTCAGTTGCCGGCTTGAGGTCCTCGAAGCTCGGAGCAGGCCTGTGTATCGGCCATTTTTCCTTTACGCCCACATCTCCCATTTTGTCGACAGGTTCCCCAAGTACGTTGAGCACTCTTCCGAGAGTTTCCTTGCCTACCGGGACTTTGATGGAACTGCCGGTATCGACTGCCCGCAGATCTCTTGAAATACCTTCGGTCGGCGACATCGAAACGCAGCGCACGGTTTGATTCCCGAGGTGCTGCATTACCTCCGCGACGACCCTCGTCCCGTTGTTGTCGATCTCTATTGCGTTATAGATTTTTGGCAGCTCTCCGGTATCGAACCTCACGTCTATTACAGGACCTATTACCTGTACTACATATCCTGCATTTTCAGTCATATACTTCACTCCTCTGCAGATTTGAGCATTCTAAAACAAATTTTATTGCAGTACGGCAGTACCGCCCACGATTTCCGAAATTTCCTGAGTTATGGCCGATTGCCTTGCTCTGTTGTAATTGAGCTTCAATTCGTTAAGTATTTCATCGGCGTTCGAGGTAGCGTTGTCCATGGCGGCCATCCTGGCGTTTTGTTCGCTCGTGAAGGCCTCGACCAATGCTCCGTATATGACGCCTTTCAGATACTTCGGGATTAATACCTCTATCATTGCGGCCGGAGACGGCTCGTAAAGTATCATATCGTCGAAATGCGCATCCTCCGTCAATCCCAGGTCTTCCTTCAGCGCCTCGATATTGACGGGCAGCAGCTTTACCTGCCGTGTAACCAACCGCATAGCGTTAACGAGCTCCGTATAAACGATATATACTTCATCGAGCTCGTGGTATACATACTTTCCGAGTATTATCTCCGCTATATCGCGCGCCCTGTATACTGTGGGGTTCTGTACGGGATAATCGAAATCCTCATCCACCTTGAAATGTCTCTTCATAAAGTAATTCCTGCCGATGACTCCCGCCACGAACAACTGCGGGTCGCCGGCTTCTTCGATGAGCTGCTCCGCCGCTTTGATGACGTTGTGGTTATATCCGCCGGCAAGCCCTTTGTCGCCTGTAATTACTATGATCCCGACCTTACCGCCATCGTGCTTATTAGCTTCGCCGCCATTGCCTGCTGCGGTATCCTCATCCTTGTACTGCTCCTGCGGCTTCTCGAAAAACTTGCTTTCGACGCTTTCACTGTGGAGCAGTATATCGGCTATCGTGCTTTTTACCTTGGTGAAATAGGGCAGGGCATGTTCCAGCTGCTGCCTCGCCTTTTTGAGTTTCGACGCGGAGATCAGCTTCATGGCCTTGGTAATCTGCTCGGTGTCCTGGATGCTCTTTATTCTCATTTTGATTTCGCGCATGTTAGACATAAACGATCACACCGCCCTGCTACATTTTTGACATATATTCATCTATTGCGGTCTTCAGCTGGTCCTCCGCCTGAGGCTCGAGCTTCCCCGTCTGCCTGATGGATTCGCGTACCCGCGGGTAATGCTCCTTTATATAGGCAAGGACATCCTTGTTGAATTTCCTTACCTTTTCCGTCGGTATATCGAAAAGGTACTTGTTTGTGGCGATGTAAAGTATAATAACCTGGTCTTCTACGGGGTAGGGCTCATATACGTCCTGCTTAAGTGTTTCGAGAAGCCTTTCGCCCTGAATGAGCTTTTCCTTTGTCACTTTGTCCAGATCCGAACCGAACTGTGCAAATACCGCAAGCTCCCTGTATTGTGCCAGATTGACCCTCATCGGTCCTGCGATCTTTTTCATCGCCGGTACCTGGGCCGACCCGCCGACCCTTGATACAGACACGCCGACGTTTATTGCCGGGCGCTGACCGGAGTAGAAAAGTTCGGTTTCAAGGAAAATCTGGCCATCCGTTATGGAAATGACATTGGTCGGTATATATGCCGAAATATCGCCCGCCTGGGTTTCTATTATCGGAAGTGCCGTTATCGAGCCGCCGCCGAGATCATCGGACAGCCTGGCTGCTCTTTCCAGCAATCTGGAATGCAGGTAGAAAACGTCTCCCGGATATGCTTCACGTCCGGGCGGCCTGCGGAGCAGCAGGGACATTGCCCTGTACGCGACGGCATGCTTAGTCAGGTCGTCATATATTATCAATACGTCCTTGTGCTTTTCAAACATGAAATACTCGGCCATCGCACAACCGGCATACGGGGCGATGTATTGCACCGTTGCCATTTCACTTGCGGTGGAGGAGACTATTATCGAATATTCCATGGCTCCGAAATTTTTAAGTGAGTTGTAAATACCGGTAACTGTCGAAGCCTTTTGCCCAATGGCTACGTATATGCAGATGACGTCCTTGCCCTTCTGGTTGATGATAGTATCTATGGCGATAGCGGTCTTGCCCGTCTGCCTGTCGCCTATAATAAGCTCTCTCTGGCCTCTGCCTATCGGAGTCATGGCGTCAATGGCCATTATTCCGGTTTGCAGCGGTGTGTTAACGCCTTTCCTGTCAATGACGCCGGGCGCCAGAAACTCAATCGGTCTTACGCTATCGGTTTTTACTTCGCCTTTTCCGTCGAGCGGCTGTCCAAGCGGAGTTACGACCCTGCCTATCAAAGCGTCGCCGACAGGTACGTTCACCGATTCGCCTGTCCTTTTTACAGCGGTCCCTTCCTTGATATCGGTTTCGGAACCTAGCAGCACACAGCCGACATTATCTTCCTCGAGGTTCATGGCCATACCGCGGATACCGTTTTCAAATTCGAGCAGCTCGCCGTAAATACAGCCCCGGAGTCCATATATCCTTGCGATGCCGTCGGCCGACTGGATGACGTAGCCTACGTCTTCAGAGACTGTCTTGGTGCTGTAATGCTCTATTTGCTCTTTTATAATGGAGCTAATTTCTTCAGGCTTCAGATCCATAAATCTCACCTCATCTATAGATAATGCGCATTTTACTGCTGGTCGACCAAATTTTTCCGCAATCCCGCCAGTTTCTTTCTGACAGATCCGTCATAAACCTTGTCGCCTATGACTACCTTGACACCGCCGATCAATGAAGGATCGACTTTTACATCGACCTTAATATCAGTTGCGGCATACATTTTTTGAAATTTTCTGCATATCGTGTCGATCTGGTCCTGGCCGATAGGGAATGCAGTATATATCATTATGTCCATTATCCTGCGTCTCTCATTTGCGAGGCGCACCGATTCGCGCAGTATGCCGGGCAGAGAACCTATCCTTTCCTTATCTATCAGAAGGAGCACGATGTTCAGTACCTCCTGCCGCACCCTACCCTTGAGGATCCCGGAAAGTATGTTCTTACGTTCGCTTTTTGAAACCTCGGGGTTTATAAGCAGCACGTTGAGGGTTTTATCGGAACACACCGCATTGACCGAAGCCAATTCGGCCAGATATCCGTCGAGGTCATTTTTTTCCGCCGCAAGGTTGATGAATGCCTCGGCATACCTCGAATACGCGAGAGACATCAGGCAGCACCTGCCTCATCGATGAATTTGTCTACCAATACGCGGTTCTTTTCGGTATCCAGGTTAACTTCGATAACACGCGACGCAGCAGCCAGTGCAAGACCGGCAACCTGTGCGCGGAGCTCCGAAATCATCTGCCTGCGTTCGTTTTCGATATCTTCCCTTGCCCTTGTCATAAGCGCTTCGGCTTCCGAACGTGCCTGCGCCGTGATTTGGTCATGCTCGGTCTCAGCCTTGGCCCGGGCTTCCTTGATGATCTTTTCGGCGTCATCCTTTGCGTGCGCGATCTGTTCATCGTACGAGCGCTTCAGTTCCATGGCTTCGGCCTTCTGCTTTTCTGCATCGTCTATTGAGTTTTTTATTGACTGAGTACGGTTTTCCATAAACTCCGTAACAGGCTTAAATAATATCTTCCTCAATATAAAATAGAGCAGAAGCAAATTTAGGATAGCAAAAACAGGCTTAATTGCGTTCAGGCTTTCAAGCAATCTATATCAACTCCTTCAGCCAGTATAAAGCAATCTATAAAATCGGTTAATCATGCCTCCGGCCGGAAGCCGGACGGCAGACAACAGATAACATTGTACTGAGGGGGAAGAGCTCTCCCCCTGTCCCAAACGTACAAACATTACATCTATCAAACTTTACCAACCAGCATGACAGCGATAACAAATGCAAATATTGCGGTTACTTCCGACATGGTAGCAAAAATAAGTGTCGTAGACAAAATCTTACCTGAGGACTCAGGGTTTCTGGAAACACTCTCAGCCGTCTTTGAAACTGCGTTGGCCAGGCCTATACCTGCTCCCAATGCCGTAAGCATAACCAGCCCTACTCCAATTGCTACTAAACCACTTGCCATAATTTCACCCCCTTATTCGATCGCTTCTTTTATGTAAATTGATGAAAGAAAAACAAATATATAAGCTTGCAGAACCGCATCGAAAATGTCGAAGAATACGCTCGCAAGCGGAAGTATCGGTTTGATGAACACGGTCGCTTCATATATCATTTCCACGATTATGTAGCCTGCCAGCATGTTTCCGAATAATCGAAGCGACAGTGATAAAGTACGGGTTGCATAATCAAGTACATGAAACGGAGCCATTACCGGGGAAGGCTCCAGGAAGCTGTGAAGCCAGCCCTTAACGCCTCTGAATCTGATGCCTGCGAACAGTACAAGTATGACTGACATCAGTGCCATACCCAGAGTAATATTCAGGTCCTTGGTTGGCGCTACGATGGCGAAATGCGGCAGCCCTTCGAAGGATTCGTTGCCTGTCAGATGATAAAGCTCCTCTGCAGTGGGCAATATGCTGAAAAGACCTGCCATGTTGGCAAATACGAGAAACAGCAGAATGGTTCCGAAATATGGCGCGAACGACTTCCAGTGATGTCCCAGATTGCCCTTGACAATATTATTGACTGTATCAACTATGAGCTCCACTATATTCTGCTTTCCGGTCGGGATCGTTTTAAGATTTCTCACAAACACAAGAGAGAGGATTATTAGTACAGCCATAACGATCCACATCATTATGATGCTGTCCGAGACGGGGATAGACAGTCCAAGTATATGTATGGAAAACAAATCGTTCGGTTTCATTATACTACTAGCGTCCAATGTTTACACCCTCTCACCGAAATGATTCCTTGTGATCCCGAAAGCTTCAGTAATACTGTTCAGCATAATCAGCAGAGGAACTGTCAAAATACCCGCAACAAACCCCCAAAAAACCCACTGGCCCCTATAATATGCCAGAAATAAAAGTGGTAATAGTATTATCTGATTTAATAAAAATATAACCGTTGCGGTACGCTGCCCGAGTCTGCCGCCGACGTCCTTAGCTTTAACGCCGAAGAAGCTTGCATATACTGCTGCGTTACTGCAAAATTTTACGGCGCTGAAAACGGTTCCCACCGCCAGTCCTATCAATGCCGGCCATCTGTTTTCAATTGCTGCCATATCAAATATCGACAGCAGTATGAAGCATATTAACAGTCTTTTTAAAATAAATTGTTCGACGCTGCTGTAAAACATTGCATGCATCTCCCGCTTCATAATTCTATATTAAGTTTGTCCACTGCTTGCCGATATAGTTATGTAAAGGTTTATAGTCCTTTATGCCCTGTAATAAATAAAAATAATATACCACAGGGGCTATGAATATTCAACAAATTCTTTGACAGAAACATACTTTGTGCAAATTGGAGAGATGACTGATGGATATAGGTTCTATTATTGGTATAATATTCGGAATTGGCGCGGTACTTGCGGGGTTTATGGTAGAGGGAGGACATCTCGGAGCGCTGGTAGAACAGCCTTCCCCTTTCATAATAGTGTTTGGTGGTACTTTCGGGGCTGTCTTACTTTCGTTTCCGCTCAGTGAGATCAAGCAGATACCAGCGGCGCTCGCAACTGTTTTCAAAGATAAGAAAACAGACCCCATAGGGATTATAAATCACCTGTCGGAGCTGTCGGAGAAGGCGAGGAAGGACGGGTTGCTCAGCCTTGAAATGGAAGCCCAGAATTCTGAAAACGAGTTCATCAGAAAAGGACTCTCGCTCGTAGTCGACGGTATCGAAACCGAAGTCATAAAGGATATACTCGACAGGGAGCTCGAGCTGAGAGAGAGCATATATGAAAAAACCGCCAAGATATTCGAGGCGGCTGGGGGTTTCGGCCCGACGATGGGCGTTCTCGGTACCGTTATGGGCATGGTCCACGTTCTGAGTACCATGGAAGCCAGCCCGGATGGCCTGGGTGGAAAGATAGCGACCGCTTTCCTGGCCACCATGTACGGCGTCGGCTTCGCAAACCTCGTATTCATACCGATAGGCTCACGTATCAAGGCAAAGGCTGCAAATGAAAGAATGGTCAACGATCTTATAATAGAAGGACTGCTTTCCATTCAGGCAGGTGAAAACCCGAGGATCATCAAGGAGAAGCTCAACCTTGCACTGATAGAGAAAATGAACGGCAAGGGCGGAGACAAGAAGGGCGCTCCGGCAGCTGGAACGGAAGCGGAGGGATAAAGCTTGGCTTCTGCTAAAAACAAGGTCGAAAAGGATAATTCCGAGCGTTGGCTGCTGACATATTCAGATCTGATGAATCTTTTGCTGATATTGTTCATCCTGCTCTACACCATGGCAAATGTCGACAGCGAGAAATATCAGCAGGTTGCCAGTTCACTGAGGCATGCCTTTGGCAACTATACAACGCAAACTGTGATAGGGGGCGGCGGGGGGTCTCCCGCAATAATGGACCTGGGCGGAGCAATGGATCCCGACGCAGTCGTACCTACAGATACGGAAAAGCAGCAGATGGAGGCTGTGCAGAACGAAGTGCAGGAACTTGTACAGGAGCTTGGCCTGACGGGAGAGGTAACTGTCTCGACACAGGAAAGAGGCATATACATATCGATAGGTGAGCAGGTGCTTTTCAAGAGCGGAAGTGCAGACCTGGATGCAACAGCCAGGAACGATATAATAAAAATAGGTAAGGAAATACTGGCCAAGATGCCCGACAAGCAAATGAGGGTGGAAGGCCATACTGATGATATTCCGATCAGCAATGCACGTTTCCCGGACAACCAGGAACTGTCAACCGCAAGGGCGAACAATGTCTGGCGTATACTCGTCAATGAAGCCGGTATCGATCCCAAAAAGATCTCGGCTACAGGCTATGGTGAATACAGGCCTCTCGTGCCCAATGACACGGAAGAGCACAGGAAACAGAACCGCAGGGTCGATCTTGTAATATTGAGAGAAATTTATGATGTGACCGAACCCGGTAGTGAAACTGCCGGCCAGAACGGCGCGCAGAACACGCTGACAGGCGGCGGTGTGAAAGACGAAACGTAAGGGACGGCTCTGTTTTATCAAGTTGTGAATTCTTCGGGTTTTTCCTTTGACATGCCGAATTCGTATAATATGGCTTTTACGATCCTTTCGGAGGCTGAACCGTCCCCGTATGGGTTGACGGCTTTCGCCATTTTATCGTACTCGGCTTTGTCATCGAGCAGCTGCCTTGCCATTGCCTCTATTGTTTCTCTTTCCACTCCGGCGAGCCTGACAGTGCCTGCTGAGACTGCTTCTGGGCGTTCTGTTTCCTTCCTGAGTACGAGCACCGGTTTCCCGAGCGAAGGAGCTTCTTCCTGAAGGCCGCCCGAATCGGTCATTACCATGTACGAGCGGGCCATAAGATTATGCATGTCCTGGACGTCCAAGGGGTCAATAAGGCGGACTCGCGGGTTTTGCCCAAGTATCCTGAAAGCCGTTTCGCGTACCGCGGGATTCAGATGTACGGTATAAATTATATTCACGTCGTCATAAGCCATAGCAATGTCATTCAGTGCCCGGCATATATTCTCGAGAGGTTCTCCGAGATTTTCGCGCCTGTGGGCTGTGACCGCGATTATCCTGCGCCCGTTGAAATCCATGTCCCTGAGGGCTTCGTGCCGAAAAATGTAATCCTTGCGGACGGTCGTTTTCATTGCGTCTATCGCCGTGTTTCCGGTCACATGGATCTTATTTTCTGAAACGCCCTCTTTAAGGAGGTTTGTTCGATTTGCGGGAGTCGGGGCGAAATGCAGGTCTGCAAGCGCTCCGGTCAGCTTCCTGTTCATCTCCTCCGGAAAGGGAGAATATTTATCGTATGTCCTGAGGCCCGCCTCTACGTGGCCTATCGCTATTTTCCGGTAAAAAGCCGCAAGTGCCGCCACAAAGCAGGTGGAAGTATCGCCGTGGACGAGTACAATATCAGGCCTGTCTTTATCGAATACACCGGCAAGTCCTTCAAGAGACCTCGTCGTAATCTGTTCAAGCGTCTGCCTGTCCTGCATAATATCGAGGTCGTGAGCCGGCTTTATAGAGAATATGTCGAGAACCTGATCGAGCATCTGCCTGTGCTGGGCTGTCACACACACTACAGTATCGATTTGCGGGGACTTTTCGAGCTCTTTGACCAGCGGCGCCATCTTTATGGCGTCCGGGCGTGTCCCGAAAATCGGCATTACTTTTATTTTCTTCATTTAACAACTCCATCCGATGGTTTTTCTGCGATATTATTATCGGAACTGTCTTCGGAAGATGCTTCCGAAACTTGGTGATCGTTTCCGGACAGGTCCTCGTGGTCATTCATATACTTTGCGCCGCCGAAGACGAATATCGAGACGGCCAGAAGCAGTATGATTGCGCTCAACGCACCGCGGTCCGCCAGTACTATCGCACACAGACCCAGAGTAGCGCTGGCGATGTACATGATCAATACGGATTGCCTTTGGCTCAGACCCATGTCGATCAGCCTGTGGTGAAGATGGCTGCGGTCAGCCTGCATTATCGGTCTATGCGTGCCGATACGCCTGATTATCGCAAACAGAGTATCAAATAGGGGAAGACCAAGCACAAGGAGCGGAATTGCGATGGATACCGCTGCATAGGACTTTATGGCGCCCTGTATGGATATGACTCCAAGCGTGAATCCAAGAAATGCGGCGCCTGTTTCACCCATAAATATTTTTGCGGGGTTGAAATTGAACGGCAGAAAGCCCAGAGTAGATCCTGCAAGGGCAATAGTGACAAGCGCAGTATAAACTGCCGTAATAGGATCGAGATCCACCCTGAGCAGCGTTACAAAAAATAACGAAAGCGACGAAATGGAGGATACGCCCGCCGCGAGTCCGTCAAGGCCGTCGATAAGATTGATTGCATTCGTGATACCTACGATCCATATGATCGTCAGAGCATATGAAATAACAGGGCTCAGGATTATATAGGGCGATGAACCGAAGGGATTTGAAAGGACGGAGATCCTTGTGCCGGATATAAGCACGACCGCCGTAGCCGCAGCTATCTGAAACATCAGCTTGATCCTGGCCTTGAGCGGTTTCCTGTCGTCCAGGATGCCTTCGCAGGCCATTATGCATATACCCGCGACAAGCCCTATTATCTCTCTTTTAGGGGTCACCAGGTTTGAAGAGGTGACCAGATCGAAAACAAGTGAAATGAGAAAACCTGTTATTATCGCAAGACCACCCATAAGTGCGATGGGTTTGTTGTGCATCCTGCGTTCGTCCTTTGGAACATCTACAGCGCCGATTTTGAAGGCAAGCCTTCTGACTATCGGAGTTGCTGAGAACGCTACTATGAACGCCAGAGCAAAGGTTATGATATATTCATACATATATGACAAAATATTTACACCTGCCTATAGTCTTACCACTCTAATACTGGCTTCCTTCAGCAGCTCCATTGCAAGTTCGTCAGGGTAATCGCCCTTGAAAACTATCTTCTTTATGCCCGCGTTGATAGCCATCTTTGCGCATAAAACGCAGGGCTGGTGGGTGACATAAAGTATACCGTCCTTTACGCTTGTTCCGGAGTACGCTGCCTGTACCAATGCATTCTGCTCGGCATGTATACCTCTGCACAGCTCATGGCGCTGTCCCGACGGAATATTCAATTCCTCCCTGAGACAGCCTATCTCCGTGCAGTGTTTGCACCCCATGGGCGCGCCGTTGTAACCTGTTGAAAGAATACGCTTGTCCTTGACTATCAATGCACCAACCTGACGTCTGATGCAGGTCGACCTCGTTTTGATCAATTCTACAATTTCCATGAAGTAATCGTCCCACGACGGTCTCATAACGCGTACCCCCAAATCATATTTTATTGGACGAAACCGAAGCTATTTTGTTCCGAACAACCTGTCTCCTGCATCTCCGAGGCCGGGCACGATATAACCGTGGTCGTTCAGCTTCTCGTCGACTGCGGCGCAGTATATCTCAACATCCGGATGATCTTTGTTTATACGGGCTATACCTGTCTTTGCGGCGATCAGGCACATCAGCTTTATATTCGTTACGCCGCGTTCCTTTATGAATCTGATTGCAGCGGAGGCGGAACCGCCCGTAGCCAGCATCGGATCCAGAACGACTATCTCCCTTTCTTCAGCATCCACAGGGAGCTTGCAGTAATATTCCACCGGTTCCAGCGTTTCAGGATCACGATAAAGTCCAATGTGACCTACTTTTGCGAACGGCAGCAGATTCAGCATACCGTCGACCATTCCGAGGCCTGCCCTCAGTATCGGCACTATTCCAAGCTTCTTGCCGGAAATGACGTTTGTTTTTGCGACTGCAACCGGGGTTTCTATTTCGACTTCCTTCAACGGCATATTTCTGGTAACTTCATAGCCCATCAGCATGGCTATTTCAGAAACCAATTCCCTGAATTCCTTGGTACTGGTATTTTTGTCTCTCAACAGCGAAATTTTATGTTGTATAAGGGGATGATCAAAAATGAAAACCTTTTCCATAAATTACCTCCAGTTGTGTATTTCAGGCCTTTCGGCCGGTTACCGCATATCCGTGGTACTTCGTTCTTTATTTTATAATATTGAATGAACAAAGTCAAAGCTGTATCAACTTTTTTTAACTTTTTCAAACAGCCTTTCGACAGCTTCCGCGATCTCCTCCGCACATTGCGCGTATACCTTGGACGAACCGCCATACGGATCTTTTACGTCTTCGGATATCCCATAGACATATTCTTTCAACGCATAAACATTCCGATACATTCCGGAAAAGCGGGAATTAATGTATTGTTTGTGACTAGCGGACATGGTTAGTACCAGGAAGGCTCCCCGCATATCTTCGGGAGCAAGCCCGTGAGCCCTATGGTCAGAGAGATCGCAGCCATAGTCCTTCATCACGAGAATGGCATTGGCGCTCGCCGGCTCTCCCTCAACGGCCGAAAGGCCCGCGGAAAAGGATGAAAAGCCGCATCCCGGGCCTTCCCTCGCGGCAAGCCCGTTGAAAAGGGCTGCGGCCATTGGGCTCCTGCATGTATTTCCTGTGCAAATGAATAATATTTTTTTCATACTTTTATAATGTTGCCGCCTGCGGCCTTCAGCATACGATTCATCACAGCCTGTCCGATGCCGGAGGTTTCCGGGGCTTCGGCCATTATGACTCCCGTCTTGTTTTCGTCGAATTCCCTCAGGCATTTGAACAGGTTCACCGCCAGGCTTTCCGGATTCAGCCTGCTGCCGAGCGATATTATTTTGCAGAAGGTATAGAGCGACGGCTCATACAACGAAGCCGTTTCATCAGTCGTAAGTATGCCCACGAGGGCGCCTTCGCTATTATAAACCGCGGCCCGCTTTCCGATCTCAGCCGCTATACGCTCGGGTTGGCCCTGTATAAGGAGCATTGATGCCTTGGGCGCATAATGCCTGTATTTCATACCCGGCGCCCTGGGCGGGGCAGAGGTCTTGCTATCGGATGAAATGGCGGGGTCGAGCCGGACTTGGCCCAGTATTTGCGCCAGCTTTTCGAAGGTTATCCCTCCCGGCCTTAAAATCATGGGAGGATCGACCGTAATATCCAATACCGTCGATTCGACGCCGACTTTTGTATGACCTCCGTCGATGATAACGTCGACTTTACCCGAAAGATCTTCTATTACGTGTTTTGCAAGCGTAGGGCTGGGTCTGCCGGAGCTGTTTGCGCTTGGGGCGGCTACGGGTACGCCCGACTTCCTGATAAGTTCAAGAGCGATGGGGTTTGCGGGCATCCTGATACCGACTGTGCCAAGTCCCGCCGTGACTATCGCAGGTATCCTCTCCGATTTGGGCATAAGCAGTGTAAGCGGCCCGGGCCAGTACGTTTCCATGAGCCGTGGAGCTATTGCGGGAATATCAGATGTCAATTCCTTTAAGGCGCTTGTTTCTGCTATGTGTACGATAAGCGGGTTGTCTGAAGGACGTCCTTTAGCCCTGTAAATACCCTCGATCGCGGTTTGATCCAGCGCATTTGCCCCCAGTCCGTAAACCGTCTCCGTAGGAAATGCCACCAGGCCGCCGTCCCTCAGCACTAGTGCGGCATGATCGAGCTGCTTGTCCCAATCCGGTTTTGAAATATCGATCCTGATTATCTCTGTCTTCAATATGTATATCTCCTCTGTCGGATACCGCAGCGTAATCCATGCAGAGACCGGCTCGCCAGGCCGGGGGCATTCGCTTGAGTATCAGTTATATATGGTTATTATTATACCACATAATATCCCGAGTACATTCGATATCGAAGACAGCCTGCCAAGATAGAGTTTTTTGGATTCCGGCACGAGTTCACCGTAAACTATGTACAGCATTGCGCCTCCTGCAAAACCGAGGCACGATGCTGTCAAATTATCCGAGATCTCGCCGAGTACCGCGCCAAAAAGTGCCCCAAAGCCCATAGGGACTCCGGAGAGTAGGGTATAGGCGAAGGCCTTGATCCTTGAGAAACCTCCCGCGCGCATCGGCAGCGCCATTGCGATGCCTTCAGGTATGTCGTGTATGATTATTACGGCCGTAATAGTAAAACCGAGGCTTGCGGAAGCTTCGAAGCCGGAGCCCACCGCAAAGCCTTCAGGGAAGTTGTGCATCGCGATTGCAATAGCCATGAGTATGCCTGCCTTCAGCAGACTGGAGCTGTTGCTTTTCGTGAACGTACGCGTATGCTTGAGGATCTGTTCTATGATCACTACCACGCCTATACCGGATAGAATACCTGCGAATGCGTATAATGTGCCTCCTATGTTGAAAGCTTCGGGGAAAAGCTCAAAGCAAACGACAGCAGTCATGAGACCGGCGGAAAATTCCAGCAGGCTGCTCATTACACGGTTGCTTGTCTTTGTGATCACAAAAGCCGAAAGGCCGCCGATGCCGGTCCCGGCAAGGCCCGATATGAGCCCGAACAGGGTTATGCTGATAAGGTGCTGCATGACTGACCTCCGTGTGGATCAATGGATTCATGTACATATTTACCATTGTATTCGCGGGAGGGCGGCAATATCACAGATAAAGCGGTATTCCGGCATGATGTAACCAAGGATTAGGATCACTTCACTGATACGATGGCATCCTGCTATTGCGGAGTTTATGCTCAAAGAGCATATAGATTCAATCAGGCCGGCAAATCAAACTCGCTCCGCTTAAATCCATACTGCGCCGCTCAAACAGTGATTTGCCCTTGGCAATGTTTCATCAATATGCTCTATTTCGCAAAACTCATGCAATCTCAGGATACCAGCGTATCAGATCGTACTCACGCGTAATAGGCCATGTAGGTTAAGAAGTAAAGAAAATCCGCCGCGTTGGTTGTTTGAAATTGCGTCGGTTTTATGAATTAGAGCGTATTAATGAAGCATTGTTAAGGGCAAATCACTGTTTGAACGTTGCGTGAGCAACGCGAGTTTGATTTGCCTGCTAAAGCTGAGTTTATACGCTCTATGAATAAAACCGGCAATAAAGACAACCACCGCGGCGGATCTGACTTTAGCGGCGGATTTGATTTTTCGCCTTGTGTGTTTATATCTTTATCATGCTTTAATCTTCATCGTAGGTTGCGCTGCCGAGTTTCTCGGACTGCGCGGCGGTGATGAGCGCGTCGATTATTTCGTCGAGATCGCCGTCCATGATCTGTTCAATTTTATAGAGGGTAAGGCCTATTCTGTGATCGGATACGCGGCCCTGTGGAAAATTGTACGTACGAATACGTTCACTGCGGTCGCCGGTTCCCACCTGGCTTTTCCTGGCTTGTGCGATCTCCGTATTCTGCTGTTCCTGCGCCATTTCAAAGAGCTTCGAGCGCAGTACGCTCATGGCCCTGTCCTTGTTTTTATGCTGGGACCGCTGATCCTGGCAGGTTACCACAATGCCGGAGGGTAAATGGGTTATGCGTATTGCCGAATCTGTCTTGTTGATATGCTGGCCTCCTGCGCCGGAAGCCCTGTAGGTATCGATCTGGAGATCGTTCGGGTTTATCTCGACATCGACTTCGTCAACTTCAGGCAAAACGGCGACGGTTACTGTAGAAGTATGGATCCTTCCGCTCGATTCCGTGGATGGGACGCGCTGTACTCTGTGGACTCCGCTTTCGAATTTCAGCCTGCTGTAAGCGCCTTTTGCATCTATCGTAAAGACGACTTCCTTGATACCGCCGATTTCAGTATCGTTCATATCAACTATTTCAGTCTTCCAGCGGCGACGTTCGGCATAGCGGCTGTACATCCTGAAAAGGTTGGACGCAAAGAGGGCGGCCTCTTCGCCGCCGGCGCCGCCGCGTATTTCAACGATGACGCTCTTGTTGTCGTTGGGGTCCTTCGGGGCAATCAGTATCTTAAGCTCGTTTTCTATCGAATCGAGCTTTTCCTTTAACTCGTTGAATTCGGCCTGGACAAGTTCACGGAAGTCTTTTTCAAGAGTACCTTCAAGCAATTCCCTGGCCTCGGCGATATCGGATTTTACCTTTTTATATTCACGAAACTTGGCAACTATATCGCCGAGCTCGGAAAATTCCTTCATCAACCTGCGATATTCGTCCTGGTCTGCGATCACCTGGGGATCGGCCAATTTGTGATTTATCTCTTCATAGCGGTTCTCCGCATTTTCCAGCTTATCAAACATAATACACCTCATAGTATCGGCTGTCGGTGTTTTATTATAGCATATAACACAGTTATAATCCATATGGAAGATGGAAGGGGAGAAGAGGGCCTGTAAGGCGGCCTTTGCGGTATACCTTGAATAATCGCGCCGATTGTTTATCCGTTCTGATTACGGGACGAATTTTTGAGATCGAGCAATTCCAACCTGATCATATCTATCTGCTCCAGGAAATATGCATCGTTGCTTTTGTGAGATTCAGGGCTCAAATACAGCTTTGTGATCTCATCAAGGGAATTCGATAATTGCCGAAGCTTTCTTCGCTGTTCGGGAATGGATCGATTATTGTTCATCAGTGCCTCCGAAGAAGTTTCATGTCTCTAATTATATGTCCCAGAATGTGGGACGTCAATATAAACTTCACAAATTATGGGAATATTTTATGGTGTCAACCGGGAATGAATTATAATGGCATCAGGGAGGGATTTTTTTGAAAACGCTTGGCGATAATCTCAGATATGCAAGAGAAATGAAAAATCTCACTCAAAAGGAAGTATCAAAAAGAACTGGCATTCATAATAAAACGATCTCTAATTATGAGAATGATGTCAGTTCGCCTGATCCCTATACCCTGCGGACTTTTGCCGAAATTTATGAGACGTCGGTGGATTATCTCCTGGGTCGCCCTGAGGGCGGAAGCAATACCGGAGATACGGCGATGTGCCTGATCGATGTGTCCGACCTGCCGGAAGACGCCGTTAAAAAAGTGAAGGAATACGTCGAGCTGCTGAAGTTGAAATATAAAAAGAGGGAATAATGAGCAAACGACGGTGTAAATCAAGGCTTTAGAATATAATAAAAAACAGGCTGACCTTTTCGGGTACAGCCTGTTTTTGCGTCCACACTACCTGTTACACTGCCAACTGGAGCTCTGAGCTCCGAAACTTACTTTATAATCTCAATGTAGCCGTTCTGTGTTTCTGCATATATATTAACCTTTTGGGTGGCGTTGGAATAGTTCCCGGTCTCTGCCTCTGCCTGCTTGCTGAAGCCTTCAGCCCTGGGAGCGTTACGGTACAGCAGGTCCGGTATCAACAGATTGATTCCGCCGTTGGAGGTCTGGGCATTTACCCTGTAGCCCTTCTCTTCCGAATCGTTCATATTGGCCTTGATATCGGCATTCTTTGTCTTGAGCACGAGGTCTACGGCATTTGCGTCATCCAAATTCTGGACGTTTTCAACAAGAATCTTGCCGTTCTGGGTAGTGACTTCAGCCCTGGCAACCTTCAGGTTCTTCACTTCGATACCTGCGTTTCTGGTATTTATCGAAATTTCCTTACCTATAAGATAGTTGACATCGACTTTTCCATTTTTGGTATCAACGAAGATCTTATCGCTCGTAACGCCTGTCAGGTCGATGCCGCCGTTCTTTGTAACGCTTGCGAATTCTGCGGAGATGGTATCTTCGACAAATATCTTGCCGTTTTTGGTCTCGAGGGCGAGTCTGTTGAATTTGACCGCCGGCACGTATGCTTCATATGCAACGCTTAAGTTGAATGTATCGGGTTTTGCAAGCTTCAGAGAAACTGTCCCGTTCTCGTTTGCGAAGTAGAGAGCGGTCTCCGCATTTTCCTGGGGAGTGCGGATTTTGGCTTTGATCAGGATCCTGTTTTCATCGTGCTTCTTTACAGCAATCTGACCGTTCGCAGCCTGGAGCTCGATGTTCATACCTTCAGCAGCTTCGGCCTCGTATGTTTTTTCAACCAGCACGCAGCTTCCGAAAAAGTTGAAGGTACCTGTGTCTACCACCGAGCCTACGAAATCTACTACTTTGTCTGCAACGCCCATAGCTACGTTCGTTACGTCCTTGCCGAATTTTTCAGCCTTTGCGCTGAATTCATCGACCATCTTGTCAAAATCCTTCTGATTGTAATTCTTGTTGATCTCGCGCCTCCAGTCGTTGATCCTTTCCCTGACCTTGGCTACTTCGTCGTAATAGTTGTGCTGCGGCATCCTGGGCGGCTTGAAGCCTTCAAAGCGGAATCCGTTTCCGCAGGGACCCTGTGCCTGCTTCTGGTTGTTGTCGAGAGCTTCGAGAAGCTTAGCGGCTTCGTCGCTGTTTATTCTTCCTTCCTGAAGCATCTTCAGTATCATCATTCTTTCTTCACTTACTGACATTTTAAATTACCTCCTGAATCATATATGTTTTATTTAGGTTTTCAGCAGATTCAATGCATCTTCTACTGAAATTTTTCCATTTTCCAGTTCATCAAGTATTTCCAGCCTGTGACTGTATTGTTCAGACTCCTGGGTGCTATATCTGTGCGAGTTGTCGTAATCCAGCGCATTTGCGGCATCCTCCAGCCGGTTTCTTACGGTGGGGTATGAGATGCCGAGTTCTTTTTCCACCTCCTTGATATTTCCTCTGCATTTTATGAAAGTTTCGATAAAGGATTTTTGTTCATCCGTCAGCCTGCAGAACCTGCAAAGCTCAAAATGACCTTCTATTTTTGTCCCGCATTCATTGCAGTATATCGTGGTGACTTCCGTATTCTGCCCGCATACCGGGCATCTTCCGAGTGCTTCTCTCGCCATATAACGCACCTCAATTTATTTAAAGATATATTGCGTTCTAATTAATATTATTAATATTAACATTAAATATATTAATTATTCCGTAATATATACTATTATTATTTATTGTGCTTGTCAAGGTTCTGCGAGAAATTAATTCTAACAATATTAAGCTGCATATTAATTTTATTAATCTCACAATTGAATATACGAAGAGACAATTAAAATGTCTTTAATTTTTTTAATAATTATTTTAGCAGTAAAGGAAGAACCCTTTATACATAATTCTAATGTACAAAAGGTCCTTCATATAGTCGATTATGACGGTATATCAGATCCTGAACCGGTTTACTGTATTTTCCAGCTTTTTCGACATAACGTCCAATTCGGAAATCAGCTCGCAAACACTGTCTATGATAGCTTGCTGTTCCTGCTGGGAGGAGGTTACCTCGGTAGTCGAAGTGGCCATGCTTTCTGATGACTTTTGAATGCCGTCGTTCATGATAATTATGCTTTGCTTGTTTACAAATATATTTCTGACCGATGAGTTTACATCATCAAGGGCAGTTTTTATGGACGCCATTACTTCATTAATTTCCGAAAGCGATGATGTGGTCCTTTTGATGGACTCTGTCTGTTCGGATACTGAACTGGCCACATTGTTCAGTGTAAACGAGGTTTCGCCGGACTGTGTCCTTATCTGCGCTATATATTGAGCGATCTGCTTCGCCGAAGCAGAAGTATTTTCGGACAGATGCCTGATTTCTTCAGCCACCACGGCGAAGCCCTTTCCATGCTCTCCGGCGCGCGCTGCCTCAATTGCGGCGTTCAGTGCAAGCATATTGGTCTGATCCGAGATTTGGGAAATGACTTCGATTATTTTTACAGCTTCGCTCGAATAGTTTTCCAGATCTTTTGCATTTTCCGATGCCTTCCTGATTACCTCGGAATTGTCTGCTGTCCTGGCCTGCAGTTCGGTAACGGACTGCAGGCATTCCGCTGTAAATTCAGAAGCAGAACTCAGGGATATTCCTATCTTTTCCGAATTTGACTCAAGTGTATTTATAACGTCGGATACCTCATTCAGCCGGAGGGAACTGTTCGAAACATTCTGCAGCTGCTCCTCGGCTCCCGTGGTTATTTCGTTCATCGCGAGGCTTATCTGAGACGCGGCTTCGGAACTCGATCTCATCGCATGATTTATTTCTGCGGCACTTTTATCGATCGCTGCCGAGGTATTCCTGATTGTACGAATTATGTCGCGTATATTTGCAAGAACCTGATTTGTCGATGCGGCCAGCGATTCAATCTCGTCGCCTGTCCTGATATCTATGGTACGGGTGAGATCGCCGCTGTTGGAGGCAAGACCGCTCATTGCGTTGTTCAGCAATTTGATCGGCCGCGTGATACGTATCGACAATATAAGCGCAAGCAGTATGGCGATTACAATGCTCATGCCAACTCCTGCAGACGAACGTATAATCATTTGTTTCTGCATGTTTTCGACGGATTCGATTTTGATGTCGGCCCCGACAACAGCTATGATCTTGTTGTTTGAATCGTATACGGGGGCTGCGGCAGACAGGAAGGCGCCCTAATCATCCGAATAGGGCTTGTCGTCTGCGCTTGGCGAGCCACCGAACGCCTTTTGAATACTTTCGCTCATATCATACTCGTCGCCTATCTTTGCTTTTTCCTCGGTTTTATCAGTATCGAGCACAAATGTGAGCTTTCCATCCTGAGATAGATTAAAGGTATAAAGGAATGTCAGGTTGAAATCTTCTTTGATCTTGTCAAGTTTTGACAGAAGTACCTTGTATGATTCACTCTGCTCGTCGCCCGGTTTCAGAATAGAATGGACATCGCCGTCGATTGCCGAGGAACCTGTTTCGACTGCAATCAAAAGTTTTTGTTTTATATTCTCCATTTCGTTTCCAGACATTGTTATGTATGAAATGATACCTACCGTGACCGAGGAGATTACACCTACTAAAAGAAAATAAAACAGCAATTTTTGCCCGATACTAAACCTGAACAAAGATTTTTTCATTAGCATTTCACTCCTTACATTAAGTTGCGAAAAGTGTCTTTTTCTGTTATTTTTTACTATATCACAAATATTCCCTCTCTTTCTACTATGATTATTGAAAAAATTCCGCACAAAGCAAAAGCCATATGGAATTATATTTTTTACTGTAATTCCATATGGCCTTTGAATAAGCTGATTTTCATTTTGATAAAGCTTAAAGTTCGCGGCGTCCTTCCAGTGCCTTGGCAAGAGTAACCTCGTCGGCGTATTCGAGATCGCCGCCTACGGGTATGCCGTGAGCTATCCTGGTCGTACGTATGCCTATCGGCTTCAGAAGCTTCGATATGTACATGGCTGTGGCTTCGCCCTCGACGTCGGGGTTGGTCGCGAGTATGACCTCACGTATCTCTCCTTCGCGTATCCTCTGCAGCAGTTCTTTTATCTTTATATCCTCGGGACCGACGCCTTCCATGGGGGAAATAACGCCGTGAAGTACATGATATATTCCGTTGAATTCGCGGATACGCTCCATTGCGACAACATCCCTGGGGTCTTCAACTACACAGATGACCCCATGGTCTCTCTTTACGCTGCCGCATATATTGCAGGGGTCCGTCTCTGTAAGGTTGCTGCAGACTGAACAATAATGCGTTTTCAGCTTTGCGTCCCTTATCGCTTCGGCCAATGCTTCCGTTTTTTCCACGGGGAGATCGAGCACATGAAAAGCCAGCCTCTGGGCGGTCTTGTGACCTATGCCGGGAAGCTTTTCAAATTCTTCTATCAATCTGGCGACCGGTGGAGCATAAAAGCTGCCCATATTAGAACAACCCGCCTAATCCGCCCATACCGCCCGTTATTTTGGACATTTCGCCGTTGACCATTTCGTCGGCCTTGCGTATCGCTTCGTTAACGGCAGCCAATACAAGATCCTGGAGCATTTCGACATCATCGGGATCTACTACGTCGCGGCTGATCGTTATCTCCTTTATTTCCTTTTTACCGGTAGCAATTACTTTCACAGCCCCGCCTCCGGCAGTAGCCTCAACTTCCTTTTCCTGCAGCTCGGATTGAAGTTTTTCCATATCCTTCTGCATTTTTTGAGCCTGCTTCATAAGATTATTCATATTGCCGCCGCCGAAACCGCCGGGGAATCCGCCCTTTGCCATTTTACTGCCTCCTGATTGTTATTGTAGGATTTATCCTAATTATACTTACGCCGTTATTACTCGTCAATAATTTCAAGCGGGAGTCCCGTCCTGTCTGCTATGCTCCGGGCTCTTGAAAGCAGGTCGCTGCTCTCGGAGGGCTTCTCCCTGACTGCTGCCTTCCTGCTGATGACGTCGTCGTCGAGGCATTTGATCTGCATCTCACGGCCTTCGACCTTGGCTGCCGCTTCTTCTAACAGTTTCAGATGCTCAAGCTTCGTAATGCTTGCCCTGATAGGACCTTCCCTGACCACGAGCCCGATAGTATTTTCATCCAGCAGAAGGGGCTTCACATTGAGCAGATACGTATATAGGGTCATTCTGCCCAGGCTTTTGAGATGCTTGAGTATCATCTGCCATTTTTCATATTCCGCTGCCTTCGGATTGTCCGCCGCGGATGTGCCGCCCGTGGATGTGCCGCCCGTGGATGTGCCGCCCGTATGCGGATCTCTGCCGGAAGAAGTCTTTCCCTCTTTCATAGTATCGGAGGCTCCCTCCTGAAGCTTAACACCCGAAGGCGACCCGCCGCCGGGTATATCCGCAGAATACTCGCTGCCTTTTACCGACGCTGACGGGGAAGTATTGTAAGATACTCCCGCAAAAGGTCCGGTAATAGTACCTGCAGGCCCTGCAAGCCCTTCGGGCCCCGCAAGTCCGGCAGACCCTGCAGGCCCTGCCGTCCGGAAATCGCCGCTGTCCAGCCTTTTTTCTATAGCTGCGAGCCGGTCCGCAATGCTTGCGTCCGATACGCTCATGCTTCCGCAGAGTTTTATGAGAGTTACCTCCAGCAGTACCCTGGGATTGACCGCCCATTTCATGTTGTTTTCAAGAGCAGACAGCTCCCTGATGTACCGTGAGGTCTCGTCAAGCGTTATCATACCCGATTGCTGCCTGATGATCTCCATTACTTCACGCGGCACGTCGATCAGGTTGTCGCATGCTCCTCCCGTCGACCTGCAGATGAGCAGGTTCCTGAAGTACATGACGAGATCGGAGACGAAGTGCGCTATATCGCGGCCATCCTCCACGAGCAGGGCTATATTCTCCAGTATGGCCGGTACTCTTTTCTCCAGCATGCATCCGATGAAGCCCGTCATGAAAGTATCATTTACAATACCTACTACAGACAATACATCATCATAGCTTATAGTTTTATTTCCCATCGACATGCACTGATCGAGAAGACTGATGGCGTCCCTCATGGCGCCGTCGGACATGCGTGCGATCAGTTTAGCCGCGTCGACTTCGAGCGAGGTACCGCCTGCTGAAGATATCTTGTCCAACTGTCTCACAATGCTTTCCTGGGAAATACGCCGGAAGTCGAAGCGCTGGCACCGGGACAATATCGTAGCCGGCAGCTTGTGAGGCTCTGTAGTCGCCAGTATGAATACGACGTGCTCCGGAGGTTCCTCGAGTGTTTTCAGCAGTGCGTTGAAAGCTCCCGTAGAAAGCATATGGACTTCATCTATTATATATACTTTGCGTTTTGCCTTTGTCGGAGCGTATATAACTTCGTCACGGATTGCCCTGACGTTGTCCACGCTGTTGTTGGAGGCGGCGTCAATCTCGAGTACGTCGACGCTGCTGCCCGACAATATCTCACGACAGACCTCGCACTCGTTGCAGGGTTCGCCATCTTTGGGATTGAGGCAGTTGAGCGCTCGTGACAGTATCTGAGCCATGGTCGTCTTTCCGGTGCCCCGTGTACCGCAGAAAAGGTATGCGTGCGCGATCCTGCCGGTACTTACGCTGTACCGCAGAGTCTTTACCACATGCTCCTGCTCGACCACGTCGGCAAAACGTGTCGGCCGCCATTCCCTGTATAATGCGATGTATGACATATCGTATGTCTCCTTGCTAATCAAGCTAATACTATAATAACATAAAAAACAGACCCCTGAAGGGCCTGTTTTTGTTTTATAATTGATTGGCTGTGCACCTGAAGTCGACTTACTCTTACAGACGTGACTCATATAGTTGGCTCTAACCAGGCATCCCCGCGGCACACGCCAGTTACTGCTTACCGTTGCTTCCTTCCGGACCTGGCGGGGTTCACAGGCTTTCGTTGCGCAAGACCCAGTTATCATCGCCACTTACATGAGGCTGACTCTACAGGAATGAAGCCTCTGACAGGAATTCGACCCTGCTGCAGCGGATTGCAGGTATAGGGCGCCGCTAACTCCCCATCTAGCACAGCCAAAGATTTAACCTGTTAAAAGTGTTACCAAATCATTATACTCAATTTGATCATTCATATCAACACATTTCGCAGTCCGGGGACATGTATTTTATGGCAAAAAAATAAAGCACTTGATAAATATTTATAAATAATACCGATAATATAAGTGCTTTACTCAGATAAAATCAAATCAGCCATTGTTATATTAAAAGGAGGAACAAAAATGAAAAATTAGTATTATTGGCTGTGGCAATTATATTGTACCACTATTTGCTAATAAAATATATTAAATTTCTGTAACAAATCGGTTAAATAGCGACCGTATAAGACGTGCGAATATATGATACCGCGATACATATAAATTAACAGCAACTCAGTTGTAAAGTCAGCCATATTTATGCTAAAGTAAACTTGAAACGACGGTGACTGCCAAAAGTACTGGCGGTGTGCCGCCTTTGGCCTTATAATATGAATGAAGCTTTAATTGAGAGGAGAGATTGATTTGAAGGTTCGCAAGGCTGTTATTCCTGCAGCCGGTTTAGGCACCAGATTTCTGCCTGCCACAAAGGCGCAGCCTAAAGAGATGCTTCCTATCGTAGACAAACCAACCATACAGTATATAATCGAAGAGGCAATTGCATCCGGCATAGAAGACATATTGATCGTTACCGGGCGCGGAAAGAGGGCCATCGAAGATCATTTTGACAAATCCTACGAGCTCGAGGATATCCTGAGGCGAAAGGGAGAGACCGAACTGCTTTCGCTGGTCGAGGATATTTCAAATCTGGCGAATGTCAATTACATAAGACAGAAGGAGCCCAGAGGACTGGGGCATGCAATATACTGCGCGCGCTCTTTCATAGATAATGAGCCCTTTGCGGTACTCCTCGGCGATGACATAGTAGACTCGGAGACGCCTTGCCTGAAGCAGCTCATAGACGTATACAACACCTATAATACAACTGTTTTAGGCGTTCAACGCGTTCCTGAAGAGGACATTTCGAAATACGGTATCATAAAATGCGAGGGGGTAGGAGACCGTGTTTACCGTGTCGATGACATGGTCGAGAAGCCTGACCGTGAAAACGCTCCGTCGAATGTCGCCATACTCGGCAGATATATCATTACGCCCGATATATTCACCCATCTGGAAAATGCCGTTCCGGGCAAGGGTGGGGAAATACAGCTAACAGATGCATTGAAAAAGCTTCTTGAGTCAAGTTCCGTTTATGCCTATGATTTTATAGGCAAGCGCTATGACGTAGGCAATAAGCTCGGTTTCCTCGAAGCTACGGTCGAGTTCGCGCTGAAGAGGGACGACCTCAGGGACGATTTTTCGGCTTATCTTAAGAAAAAGGCGGCGGCATTGACGATTTGAGCTATGAAACCTGATAAATTTGAATAATGATGCCCAATTAATGCAAATAATACCTGTAAACACTTTTTACAGGTATTATTTATGCTAAAACTCTCTTATGCTGCGATCCTTATGATATTTATAATTGCGGTAATGCTCGTATTGAACACGGCCCTGCTGCACCTGCTTTACGGCATAGATCCGGCCGACCAGCTGGAAGCCTTGACGTCGCTTGCAGTGGCTGGATGCTTTCCCGGCGAGGAGGCTCCTGTCTCCGGCGAAGGCGGAGGACAGCGGGATAAAGGTGCGGGGCAGCAGGGTAAAGGTACAGGGCGCCAGGATAAAGGCGGCGGCAAACCGGCAGGGTCGGGAATTACAAATACTGCAGTTGGAATGAACGCATCCCGAAGCGGGGAAAAGACCGGTGCAAACAGTCAGAATAACCCGGCCGGACAGGATAGCCAACCCGGGGAACCCGGCGCAGCCGGCACAAATTGTATAACCGGCGAGGACTTCTTTATAACGCTTGAAGAAATAGGCCTGCTTGAAAACATGAGTCTGCAGGATAAATTGAAAGCTGCATCCATTCTCTCCGGGATCGACAGGAACGTCCTTGACAGCGCCATCCAAATGGCGGCCGACGGCATCACATATGACGAGTACAATGAGTTGTTGGATTCTGCGGATGAGTACCTTGACCAAACCGATATCGAGACGCTGGAAGACATACTGAACAGGAACAGAAGCCTTTATGCCCATGGCGGCAGGTAACCGGAAAAACGTTTAAAGGCGTCTCCGGAACTAATCTGCATAAGGTGGTAAACGACGGCGCAAGCAAAAGCAAAGCCCCGTATCGCGTGCATAACAGCCGGACGGATACGGGGCTTGATTTTTGTGATACCTATTTTATTTCCCTGATATTGTATTCTTTTGTTCCAAGTCCGCGTTTCTCAAGCTTGGCGTCACGAACGTCCTGCTTTAAATCCGTAACAAACCGTAGTCATGCCCTTTTCCAGGACACTTAATCATGAATCGATCTCTTTATAAGTATAAGTGACCGCAGAGCCCTTCACCGTGACCAGAACATACTTGGCCGCGCCGGTTTTACCTGATTTCAGGCCGTCTACCTCATAACCCGCCGATTCTATATACCTGACGCCTTTTTCAAGATAGCTCTTGTTCTCGTCTCCCTGATAGAATACCCATACGTTGCGGAGGGTCTCATACCTGTAGTCCGAGATCGTCTCCTTGAACAGGTCCCGCTCCAGCTTGTCGGTAAAGGTATCAGGCGAATCCTCCATGAATATGAACACATTCTTGCCTTTGAACGAATTCAGATCGTCCAGGAACTTGAACCACTGATCCGGATCGCTCTTGCGCAGGCTGTTTTCCCTGATATCGAGCTTTATGAAGCGGCTGTTTTTGATATCGGTTTTGGAGTAGAGGTAGTCGGTCGCTTTCGTGCTCTTAAGGTTCACTGTATGAGTAGCTACGACCGGCTTTTTCGTCAGGCTTGTCACCGATTCGTGCGAACCTTCTCCGACTACCGCGCCTACGTCGAAGTATTTGGTAATCTTGCTCGTGAACATTTTTACAAGGCTTTTTTCGAGCGTGGTTTTGGGAGCCCTTGACTGGCCCAGCACACCAAACCTGAACGAATCCGCGGTGGCCTTGCTGAAGCTCACGGCCTTGTTCGCGTCATCGGCGAAAGGCGTGTCCTGTGGTACCTTAATGTCGCTGACGGACGGATAACTGCTGTATGTCACGGTCAGATCGTCGAAGTAGAGATATCCCGCGTCGGACAACTGTTCACTGTCGGGGTTCACCAGCACCTGGTATATGCGCGTCAGCCTGGCGGGCATCTTGATGTCGTCGACAGGGATCTCTATGTATTTCCAGCCGGTCCAGTCCTCGGTCTTTGTCAGATCCACGACCTGCTGTTTTCCGTCGGCATCGTAAAGCTCTGCGCGCAGCCAGCAGGGGTTCCCATGGTCGTTATATACCTGCAGGCCGATTTTGTTAGTGCCCTCGTCAAGCACATAGCCGCCGTTCTGCAGCGTCATGTACGCGGCGCGCGTCACATTTGTGTTCGTTGTAAAGTCATATACGAGCATTCCGGAAGAATTGCCCGATTTCTTCTGGTCGGTTGAAATACCGTAGGCGCCCTGGATTCCGGCAGGGTAGGAGGTGAATGCTCCGTTCGGGGCTTCGAAATTATCTATGACCGAAACCTTATCGGAGGATACCGAAGCGGTGCAATATGCATGGGCAGTTCCGAAGGCTGCGTCGATATAACCCGCTCCGCCTGCTGCAGCGGTAAAAATGCCGTCCGAGAACGTTCCGATTTTTCCTGTTACCTTCCATGTCAGGTCTGCAGGCTCGATGGTCGCAACATAGCCCTTAGGGTTGATGCCTTTTACCGAGAAGGTCTTTGACTGGCCTACGGGCAGTTTTATGCTTTTGGAATTGAGCATGATGACCGAAGGCTTTGAAAGTACGCTTATGTTCATGGAGGCTGAGATACCGCCTACCTTGGCAGTGACTTTACCTTCGCCGTATGTGGAAGGGCGCAGCACGCTGCCCTTGAAGGCGCCCTTGACGCCCGATACGCTCCATTTTACCGATGCTGGGTCGACTTCGATGGGGTTGCCGTATTTATCGACGCCCTTGACGGTAAACGATCTCGTTGCATTTGCAAATATGTATTTGTCGGACGTGCTTAC
Source organism: Bacillota bacterium (assembly GCA_023439545.1). GTDB lineage: Bacteria > Bacillota > Clostridia > Acetivibrionales > DTU013 > JAEYOM01. The sequence goes on along the minus strand of JAEXNT010000079.1, from coordinate 2,664 downwards.
TATCAAGGCGGCTAGCGGAGATTTCGGAGCCGATGTGAAAACTCCGAGCCCTACAAGTACATTTCTCGTGGTGCCGTCCGACGGGCTGTTCATGACCTTTATGGCCGTGCTGCCATAAGGCCGCGCAGCCATAGTCGTAGAACCGCCGCCGTCCATGTTGATTGCGTTGTACGCGCCGAGGCCTTTCATGAACAGGGCCATATCCTTCTGTGTCAGGCCTATGCTTGAAGTCTGCCTGCCGTCGACTGTGACCATCCAGAGCGTCTTGCCGTCCTTTGAACTTCCTACGGCCGTTTTCGGACTTTTGATCGTAACGTCCGAGGCATTGAACGAAAAGGCCGCCGGGACAACACCGTTCTTTACAAGCTCCGAACTACCCGATACAGCCATCTTCAAATTGTTCCAGTCAGGTGTGGTGTTGATGCTGAATGCAACGCTGTCGCCTACCATGAAAGCCTGCTGGAGCTTCGCTGCTCCATCCGCACGGGTCACCGCCACATAGCCGTTTGCCGGAATAGCGGCAGCCGGCTGGGCTGAGAGAAATTGTGTAATGATTCCGTTTTCAACTACCATCTGGAAGATGTCGGGCATTTCGGCAGATGCGCCAACCGCTGTTTTGCCCCATTTCCTGTCGAATACGTTTATGTCTCCGTATTTGGCCTTGTTTCCTACATTATATTGTTCAACGGGTATGTTTGCGCCGTTCGCGGAAGTGAGGCCCATATTGACCTTCATGTAGTCGAGCAGGACTTCATTGAGATCGTTTATCGCCAACGTTGCCATGACATTGCCGTATTTATTGAAACTGCTGTATGCAGCCTTGATATCGGAGGACTCTACGATAGCCCCGACAGGGAAGCCGTTGCCGCTGCCCGAAGAGGTGAAGAAGCTTGTGTTGATCGCGGCGACCGCATTCCTCTGCACCGCCATTTTATTAGTCGTGGCGGTCCTGCCCACCGAGTCGGTATTTGTCAGCGTGTCGACGCTTATGTAAGGGTTGGAAAGATCGACTTTGAGGACCTGAAAGTTATACCAGCCGTCTTTGGTAAAGCGGATGATATTTTCTAGCGTTGCTCCCTGAGTGATCGTTTGAGTGCTGCGTTCCTCATGAATAGTGTATGAATTGGCTGCGTATGCATTACCTGCCGTGGATGGCGCCAGCAAAAGGGCAGCAAGCAGTCCGGCAGCCAGAGCCTTGGCTTTTCCTTTGTTTTTTAACATTTTGACCTCCGTTATTCGTGCCAACCGTCCAGACCGGAGCGTTTGACGGCGCCGAATATGTTGTTTTTTATTTCCCTGTTGTCAACGGACAGATCCTTCAGCAGTTCCTTGATATACTGACGTTTTGTATGACCATTGGCCGTACAGGGATTTTGAACGATCTGCAGTGCATTTTCCCTGACGAATGCCCGGATATCCTTCTCCTCGGCATAGATCAAAGGACGTATGACGGTGATGCCTTTCCTGTCAAGGTAGGTCACCGGTGAAAAGGAATGTATCCTGCCTTCGTAAAAGGTGCTTAAAAGCAGGGTTTCGATAACATCGTCACGGTTGTGGGCAAGGGCGACTTTATTACAGCCGTTTCTTAGTGCCGAGTTGTTCAGGGCGCCCCTTCTGAGATTTGCGCAAAGCGAGCACGGATTTTTTTCCTGCCTCGCTTCAAAAACGATCTTGCCTATGTATGTTTCTTCGATTATGTACTCAACGCCGAGCTCCCCGCATAGCTTTGCGACGGGGGAGTAATCCGGCTCTCCTATTCCCATTGCGATAGTGATCGCCTTTAGCTCGAATCTGACAGGATAAAAGTCCATCAGCTTCCGAAGCGCTATCAGCAGTGTAAGGGAATCCTTGCCGCCCGAGACGCCTACTGCTATCCGGTCGCCCTCCTGTATCATCCCGTAATCCTGGATAGCTTTTCTGGTCTGTCCCAACATCCTTTTGATAGATAACACTCCAAACCCGGTAATCCCATATTTTGACGTTCGGCTCTTTTCCGCCATAGAAAATTCTGCTTCCCGTCCCATATTCTATTATAGACTTACGGTATAACCGGTTCAAGTTACCTTTATGTTACACAATTCTTTCAAATAGGTAAAAACGCCTCGAAATATGGCATATGCCGATAAGTGCGCATCGGATTTGCTTCAAGAAGTGCGCACGGACGGTTTGCTATTGCCATGCGCTTTAAATCCGGTTATAATGACTATATCTTAAAAGTGCCATGCTCGTGAAGCTATTTCGGATGGTGCATAGCTATGATGAGCATGAAGGAGTATAAGCGTAACAACAACTGATAACGGTTTCGCCGGAACATCAGGCGTATTGAACATTTGTGCTTCGTATAGTAAAATATATTCTGCATTTGATACAATATAGCAACAACGGGGTGTAGCGCAGCTGGTAGCGCGCTTGGTTTGGGACCAAGATGCCGCAGGTTCGAATCCTGTCACTCCGACCAAAAGAAAAACTTCGGGTTCATCCCGAAGTTTTTCTTTTATGCCCAGGGCAGGATTCGAACCTGAGAAGGCACGAGGCGTTAATAATGATCCACCGGCCTAGCCGGTGGTTTTTCTTTAACGGGCATAGCCCTTTACTACTAGCCACGCCTAAAGGGCGTTGGTACGGTCTGCCGCATGCGATGAGCTTATTACCAGCGCCCGTAAA
>JAEXNT010000054.1 GCA_023439545.1 Bacillota bacterium | reverse complement strand
TTAAACCTCACCTCGCGGCTCCGGCTCCAAGGCTTGGTACCGACTGCTTGCTATGCTTTGTCAGGTCAGGACTTACACCCGACTATATTACACGCACCGAACTGGCGCACCCTCCCAAAAAATTATACCGTATTTTCGGATCTTCTGCCATAAATTATAAGGAGCAGGACAGAGAGAGCTATTATAGCCGCTCCGCATATACCCGTCAATTTTTCGATCCTAAACCGATCCATCAGAAAACCGAACACAAGAGTGGCTGCCGGCAGCGTCAAATTGCCGATTGAACCGATTATGCCAAAAACTCTTCCCGCCATGGTGTTTTCAACATTTTTCTGCAGTATTGTCTGGTATGCCGTACTAATGATAATGACTGTAAGGCTTATAAACAGGAAAACAATGAAGTAAGGAATGCTGCTTTTGATCCCGAAGCCTGTCAGAACTGCAAATACGATAAAAATAAAGCCTAACGCGGAGACGCCGCTGAACATCGTCCTTTCTTCCTTCCGGCTGATGCTGAATACATTCAACAGAAAAGCCGCCGCAATGGCGCCGATGCCGTAAAAGGTTTCAATGAAGCCGAGATTCTGCGCGCCATTGCCGTTGAGCCTGTTCGCAAGCACAGGTATGACGACCTGCATGGAGCCTGCGAAGAAATGAATGATCGCAACAATCGATATGATTATGAGTATCTTTTTTCTTCCGAATATATAGCTGTACCCTTCTTTTATACTGTCCTTCATGCTTCGGGCTTTTTCAGAAGCCCCGAAGGGGGATCCGATATTCATTAAAGCTTCGAAAACAGCTGCCGCCATGAACGATACGGCATTGAATATAAAAACGAAGGCATAGCCCAGGTATGAAACCGCCAAACCTCCGAGCACAGGGCCGACAACCATTGAAATGCCGCTCGCGAGCTGGCTTTTTGCATTTGCCGACGATATATGCTCTTTATCGACGATCTGCGGAATGATGGCCTGAACTGTTGGCGCAAAGAAGGCCGAGGCAACGGAAAGCAGAATTTGGGCGACTATGATAACACCCAAATTCAAGTGTCCCAGAAAATATACGATCACCACAAGCCCTATTACAAGTCCTCTGAAGACGTCGCTGATTATCAGCAATGTCTTCCTGTCGAATCTGTCGATTATCCCGCCGATGAAAAATCCCAGCAGGATCGAAGGCGCCATTGAGAAGAATATCATCAAGCCCATTTTTGAGGATGATCTCGTAACCTGCAGCACCCAAAATGCCAGCGCCAGTGCGTAGAATTTGTCTCCTATCTGGGAAATGAACTGCCCCGCGACCAAAAGATACAAGTCTTTAAATTTAGAGTTAATCATTACACTCACCTTAAACCTCAGATTTTTGTTCTTCGGCTTTAACTCTAAACTATAAAGCTATAGACAGGTCAATAGTTTTTTCTTGCTCGCGTGTATCTCTTATTCGCCATAAATTGCGCTGATATATTCGACATGACTCTTTCTGATATCCTTCATTCTTGCTTTATATGCTGCAATCGTTTCTGCTCTGCTTTTCTCCCCCCTGAGATATTCCCTTGTCGCCGAAAACCATTCCCCGGCGAATGCAGAATCCAAGCTGGTGTAAAACACATATTTTCTGCTGTCTATTGCCTCTCTGGCATTCAATATCAAGGGATTTATATCTTGTCCGCCCAAAAAACCGATACGGCTTTTTGTACTTTTCAAAATGGTCCCGGAAATGACGGGTCTTTTGCCGCCAAAGGCTTTATACAATTCATCGGTATCGTTGTCATTCCTATAGAGGGTGTCATTTGCCAGACGGTGCTGCAACCCGTTTTCGGAACAGTCCAGAGTTATCCATTCGATAAGGGGCCCGATTTTATCCTTGAGCAGCGAGGCCTTATTGACCATGATCCCCGAACTGGCGCCCGTACCTGATTTGTTGCTCGGCGGGAGGCATACTGCCCAGTCGCCGGCGGTATTCTTCAAACTACTTTGATAGTAAAAGGACTGTATCGTTACCATCTTATCAAATGTGACGAGACCGAATACCTGCTTGTCGCCTTTGCCGTCCAATTCCTTGTACCATTGTTCGGAATACGGGTCGGTATCCTTCATACAGCCATTGTCAAACAAGTATTTTGAGATGTCCATAAATTCTTCCGACTTCGGACTGATCTCAGAATTACCATTCAATCCCAATCCGGCAGCATCGGTCTCATCATCAAACAAAGGCCAGAGGCCGTAACTTCCGGGCACAATGTAACAGCCGTGTTTTTTCAAAGTTTGCGCCGCTTCCTTGAACCTTTCAAAACTTTCGGCGCCTGCTCCGATGATATCGGCAATTTTATCCGGATCATCTGTTCCCCATACGCTCCTTGCAATTGAGCGGCGATACATGAATACGCAAACGTCGCTTTCATACGGAAGCGCAATTATTTCTCCTTCCGGATTGGTTCCGGCGTCAATCGCATACTGCGGAATATCCGCCTTCTTTAAAGCGGAATCGACGTCGATGCCGAGTTCCTTATACGTGCTTGCATACCTTGAGTATTTTCCCTTGATGAATTCCTCGGCATATACGTCAGGAATACTGTAAATATCCACAGCACTTCCGTCGCCTTTTTTCAACGGTTCGATAATTTGAGTGAGAAAATTGTTGTCATCGATAAGTGATCCCACTGAGCCATGTATCTTGTATTTGAATTCCGGATGACTTTCGGCATATTTTTTTACTATATCCACAAGCTCCTGATCTTCAGTACGTATATTGAGCTCTATATTGACTGCAGGATCATAAAAATAGGTATCAAAATATTCCCGGGATTCTTTCGCTTCCTTCAAATAATCTGCGATTGCAGTTTTCCTGTTCATTTCGCCCCTGAGGTACGCCTTTGTCTTTATAAGCCATTGGGGGGCGTTTACATTTTCCAGTCCGCAATAACCCTGCTGCCTGCCCGCCGCAGCTTTTTGGGCGTCATAAAACACTTTATTGATGTCCTGCCCGCCCAGAAAGTCGAGCCTGGCGCTTTCACTTTTAAGAACGGTTCCGGAGACAACCGGTCTCTTAAGTCCATAATAAACATTATTTTTATGGCTGAGGGAGTCATTTGCTAGGCAATGCTGAAGCCCTGTCTCGGAACAGTCCAGTGTGATCCATTCGATAAGAGGCCTGACCTTATCCTTGAGAGGTGAGTCCTTATTGACCAGGATTGCCGTACTGTTGGCCAACTCCAAGTTACTGACCGGCGGCAGGCATATTGCCCAGTCGCCGTAGGTATCCCCCAATTCTCCGCCCCATTCATAGAAACGATGGGGAACAAGTCCGAATACCCTCTTGCCGTCTTTACCCTGCAGGTAATTGTACCATTCGTCCGTATGCTGCAATATGTCCGTCATACAGCCTTTGTCCAGCAATTCTTTCGAAATGTCCATGAATTTCAGCCACTCTGAATTAACCTCCGGATATTCTTTCAGCCTTGTATCGACCAAAGGCCAGATATCATCACATCCGGGTACGATAGAGTAACCATGCTGCTTCAAGGTCTTTGCCGCTTCCATGAACCTATCCCATTTTTCCGTGCCTGCGCCGAGGATACCGGCAATTTTATCCGGATCGTCAGTTCCCCAAACTCCCCTGGCAATAGAGCGGCGATACATGAATACTCCGATGTCGGGTTCATAGGGTAGCGTAACCAGCTCACCGTCCGGATTGGTTCCGGCGTCGATTGCGTACTGCGGTATGTCCGCTTTCTTCAAAGCAGTGTCGACGTCTACGCCAAGCTCTTTATATGTACATGCATACCCGGAGTAATCCCCTTTGATAAATTCCCGCGCATACCAGCCGGGTATGCAATAAATGTCCATTGTATTTCCGCCGCCTTTTTCCAGTTCACTGATAACTTGCCTGAAATAGGCGCCGTTCCCGTCGGGAAAACAGTTGAATTTATATCTGAATCCGGGGTTTATTCGGTGATACTCCGTAAATATATCTTCCGCTTCCGGATCGCACGAATATATATTAATTACGCTTTCCCCGGCGGACGAGGCTTGCTTCTCATCTGCCGCCGCAACCCCGCCCTGCTCCTCGACAGGCTTCGCGATTGAGGCGATATCGGCAACATTATTATGCACCGGGGTCAATAGAAGGCCGGCGATTACAAGGATACATACACCGGCGATTTTTATGTACTTTCTTATGGCGGGCTTTGATTTCATCTTTTTATCCTCACTATCTTGCGATCCATGTGAATTGCTTGCGGTACAGGTTTGGCGAATAACCGGTCAGCTTTTTGAACATTTTGTTAAAATGAGCGTTATCACTGAAGCCTAAACGTTCGACGATTTCAGAAATCGTAAGGCTTGTGTCCTTAAGCATAAGTGCCGCCAGTTTTACTCGCAATGCAATCAAATATGCCAGTATCGATTGTCCCGTGGCGCTTTGAAACTGTTCCTGTATCGTAGTTTTATTGGTATTGAACAGGGTGCACAGTTCCGCTATTGTTATTTTCTTCGAATAATTCGAATTCAGGTAGAGGATAATCTTATCGATGATCTCCGGTGAATTATTGACGATGTCGGCCCTATTTTCCTCAGGTGATCTATATATACGGGCCAGGATGAAGAGGAGCTCGATAAAATAGGATCTTGCGCGGCAGGACCAGAATTGGTGGGCCTGCTCGTCGATTTCCTTCCTGACGGACTCCAGGAGACCCGAAGCATAGCTCATCGATGCCGCATCGATATTAAGCTGGCCTAAATAATTCTCATTTCTTTCTACAAACGGGCCCAGCAAAAAAGAATCCTGCTTTACAGTGATCGCCAGCTCTTTTTTCATTTTCCTGATTGTTTCAAAGTCAAAATTATCGTTGATATACCGGGGGTGAAAGTAAAAAGCCTGCGCGTCCCATCTGACGCTATCGACAAGGCGGACAGTCTCCTTTTCATTGATGCAGAGAACTGAAGGAGCTATGACCGAAATTTTCTTGCCATTTATGTTGAGTATGCCTGTTCCCTTTTGGACCAGAATAAGCCTCAACCTATCGCTTAAACCGCTGATTTCGTCAAATTTCTCACACGGATTATGAGCGACCGGAATCTCCCTTCCTATTTCCGGGTAAAACCTGCAGGCTCGCACGTATAATTCCATAACAACACCTCGGCTATACTTATAACATAATCTTACAATAGTCGAGATGTTATTTGCAATTTATTCTTTACTCCATAATTTCTTATTCGGTCTCCTTAAGCTCATCCGGACGGCCTTTGCCTATTCTATAAGTGATTTAACCAGGCTATACCTTTTATTGATCAAATACTTTGCCTGCCCGATCAAACTTTTTTTGTTCATCCTGATCCTCTTGATGTACCACTCGACTCCCTGTTCATAGGTCATTTTTTTCACAGAAAATGCAAAAAACAGCCAGTACGTTGGATTGATGATCTGCGACATCGCGTCGGCATTTGAAACGCAGACCTCTTCAAGCGTACCTTCTCCTATTTGTACCGGCGTGGAATGGGATCTTATCGTATTCTTTACAAACTCTATTTTCTCAGTATCGTATGACTTTTCGCCAAGTATGTACCCGGCTATTTCAGCACTCAGTTCGGAATGCCTGCTAAGGGTATCGATATCTCTCACAGCCGATATATCATGCAGATACGACGCAATTTCAACGATTTCCCGGTCGGCGCCCAGTATTTCCGCCAGTTTTCACGCGAGCTCCCTGACGATTAATATATGCTGTTCAAAAAAAGCGGTTCCCAATTCATTTTCAGTTTTACCGCACTCACTTTCAACTAACTCTTTGACATAATCGGTAATCATACAAACACACCTCATTATGTTTTATGATCGAAGTATATATCGTTTGGGCCTTTTAAAGAATGTAAAATCAGAAGTGAGTTTTTTCAAATTGACAGCATTTTTGCCTTGCCGGCTGAATGACCTATTCGGTATATTTCATATCATTTTTTATAATGTTTGTTAATATATCAAGCGATTCAAAGTAACTCTCGTCCCAGTTCGACGTCTGGTAGGTTCTTAGATTGCTCGTGATGGTTCTGAGGATTTCGTCCTGTTTTTCCCTTGAAGTATTGCATAATATCTTTCTGATCGTGTCTCTCCATAAGCTTAACTCCTTACTGTAATCATTGATCCTGGCAAGTAACAATAACTTGGCCTTTCTGTATGATGCATAATTCCTTTTTGCCTCTTTGATAATGTCATTGGACTGTTTTCTGAAGCTTTCCACCTCCTTCTCGGAACTGGCAAGCCTCTCTTCCATCAGCTTTTGCCTTTTGCTTTCCACGCTCAACAGCCAATAATTCGATATCACAATGATGACCGAGTAAAGCATTACGTAGATCAAAATAAGCTTAACACTCTCGTACAGAGGGTTTTTCAGATCATTGGCATAACTGACATCTATGTTGTTTCCGTTCTTATCTATAACTATATCCCTGCTGTCGACGTTTTGATGGATTTTGAAAAGCAGGCTGACGCTGCTGTTTGACGGAATACTTCCGACTTTAAGATCGGTCCAGTTATCCGCTGCGATGTTATTGCTTTGTTTTTGGAGCTCCAGCGGCTGGCTGGCCATAACCTCGTTCAGATCTATGGTATCAGGCACTTTGATAATTATATCCTTAAGGGTATTGCTTTGATAACTCTTAAAATTGATAACTGTATAACAGTCATTTCCGTTCCGAACTGCATTGCCGATCTCAACGCTGCCTTTATTACTAAAAAAGGTCGATACCAGCAAGCCTACCAAAGCTGTGATGATGATAGTCGTTATTTGCAGTACGATCTGCTCGAACAACTTCTTTTTCATGGCGCAGCCCTTCCAATAATAATATATGGATAATATATTTTCCGGGCAGCTTGCATATAACTATTCGTTTGGGCATTCACCCGCTCTGGCTATAACAATGGCAGACAGATAATCCTGTATCATTTCTCTTGTGACATTCATTTGCATTAGATATAGATCTGCCAATGCTTTCTTAAACTTCAGAAGCATTTCTCTATCTTCCGCTTCTGCCGGTACAAGCGTATACTCTACCAGAAATATGGTCCTTGCAACGTCATACAAATAATCCCCGCGGCACACATTCATAAAATCTATAACCATTGTATTCATATCCAAGATGAAAATGTTGCCAGGGTGAAAATCCCCATGACAAAGAGTATCCCCTTCCGGTAACTTGTCTACAATTTGCAATGCTTCTTTTTGTTTCTTTGAATCAACAGACTGTGCTTTTTTTATATTATGTTTAAGAAACTCTTTGTAATTCGGTACATTGCTTATTCTATTCCGAAGAATTGTCTTATGCAGCTTCGCCATATGTAATGCACATCCCTGCAAATCACGTGTTCGTAAAACCCAGTCAAGCAGGGATTCACCCCTTACTCTGTCATATATAATGCCCATTCGGTCCTGGCAATTTACCAGCCCATGCACCTTCGGCTTAGAAAACGCCATATCGCTTACTGCCCTTGCATTATCGAACTCACCCTCAACTGCTTCTTTTGGGTAGCCTTGATAGAATAGCTTAAGTACTTTACCTTCTTCCCATTCATATACAGTTGCAGTATTGCCTTTTCCAATTACATTTCCACACTTCATTCAATCTTTCTCCCTGTACTAGGAGTATTATAACTATTTTCATAATGTTACCAATATTTTTACAAAGCGTCAAATAAGATCGCCAGACAAACAGGAGGCGCCAAGAGTGTATTGCGGATTTATCAGCTTAGTCGCTTACATAGCCGAAAGTCCCTATTTCCCGGAGCCAGCATCTAGTATAACACCAAACAAAGCCTTATTAAGGTATAGCTTCTCTTTACCCACCATTAGAGATGTAAGAAATCAAGCTTCCTCAAGGGATGCAAATATCCGGACGCATTTTTTCTGGTTATATTCAAACCTTTTTCAATAGATCTACCAATTCCCTGGAATATATTTTGGGCAGCGCGGTTTTTATTTTTCCCGAGGTCGTATCGACTACCGAATTGATTCTTTTTATCAGCAGCAGATTTTGGACCGGTCCGTCATCCCGGTTCCTCCCCTCCGCTCAGATGCCTGTATATAGGGCGCAAAGCCTCGGGTTCCCTTTCAATAATACTCTCCATAATCTGAACTATTTCACAGAGGGTTTGTTTGAAACCTTCGCTATTATGCTCGGAAGGATTCAAGCCGTTCAGAACCTTTACCCTCACGTTTTCAAGCATATCGGGAATTTGTTTGTAGCTTTTTATGAGCTCTGCCACTTCCCCCTTGAGGCTCATCTTTTCTTTAATGTATTCAAGCTTGCGAAACAGCCCTTTTCTATGCTCCGCCAGAAGATGGATTGCCCTGTAATCTATGAGGAACTGCCCATCAAACATCTTCTTTACTGCTTCCAGCATGATCTTTGTCGCATTCATTCCATATACGATATTTTTTTCCGAAAGCTCCACAGGCACTTTGCCAGGTTGGCAAAAATAACTGACTTTTCTTATGTCCCCCGTGGAAGACAAAAAACTGTTAAAATTTATGATAAATTGATCCAGTTGCAGTGCTCTTTCCCTCTCCCAATCCTTCAGACTGAATAATGTGAGCGCACTATCGGCAGCATACGGAGCATATGTCATGTAATGGTTTTTCCCTTCGTTAAAGGCCTTCAAAAAATCCTCGTACTCAAAAGTAATGAGGTTAAGCATTTCATTCTTATCAAAGCCTATGCCTTTGAACACTCTTTCAGTATTATCATAACCATATATCTGATTCTCATGGACATAATGCACTTTCAGATAACTGGATTTGCACATCAGATAATATTCATCGACACATACGTTGATGTAATATCCTTCGTTAATCCTGTCAATGATATAATCTACAATATTGTCGGTATGCAGCTCCAGACGCGCATAACCCAGCGTCGTCCAATTCATGACTTCCCTGAAGAAAAAAGCATCCTCCAGGTAATCGCATATAACATACCCGTCGCTGAAAATACGAGCATACATCTGCACATTTATGTGCGTGTACCACGGCAGCAGGTTCTCATTCGCCAGAATGATGCATACCGGAAACGCGCGGTAGAGATAAACGTTTACTTCCTTTTGAAGCTTTATCCACAGCTCTTTCTTCACGTACAAACCGTGTTTATACGGCTGGGCCTTAACATTGGTATCAGAACTCCCGCCTTTCCCCAGCAAATACTTTTCAAAGAATTCTCTCTTCTCCGGTGAAAGAGCTTTTATCTTTTCAAAAATACTATCCATACAAATACCTCCCGATTATTTTTTATCACTGCAGCAGGCGCTGAACCTCTTCATCCGTCATATTCTCTATCTGTAAAAGAATATCAAGCATATCGTCCGTCTCTTTCAATTTTTCATCAACGATAGCCGCCATCTGAGAAACCGTCTGGTTGCCGAAAACCTCCCGCAGCGTGAGCTCAGCGCCGAACGCCTTATGCACCCTTGATGCAAGCACGGTGGCAGTTAGGGAATGACCTCCAAGTTCAAAAAAGCTATCATGAATACCCACACGCTCTACTTCAAGCACCTCCTGCCATATCTGGACAAGCTCAGCCTCGGTTTTGCTTACGGGAGCGGCATATGAAGACCCGGAGTTCACACTGAGCCCCGGCTCGGGAAGGGCCTTCCTGTCTATTTTACCGTTTGCAGTAAGGGGCACGGCCTCTATCCCTATAAAGTAAGAGGGCAGCATATAGGACGGTAGCTCCGCCAGTAGAAAATCACGCATTTCTGATGACGGCGTTTCCTTTTCCCACACGACATAAGCGCACAAATACTTGTTGCCTGTGGAATCCGTCCTGTCCACCACGACGGCAGCCTTCACGCAGGGATGCTTTAAGAGCCTGCTCTCAACCTCACCGAGCTCGACGCGGTACCCTCTGATTTTAACCTGGTGGTCCGCCCTCCCGAGGAATTCGATATTTCCGTCCGGAAGCATTCTCCCCAGGTCGCCGGTTTTGTACATCCTGTCGTCGGGAGAACCGGAAAATCTATTTCTTAAAAAGGAAGCAGAGGTCCTTTCGATGTCTCCCATATATCCCCTGGCAACGCCAACCCCTCCGATATACAATTCTCCCGCTACACCCCGGGGCACAACGTTATGATTTTTGTCGAGGATATAGAAGCTGTTGTTGTCGAGCGGCTTGCCGTATGGAATGCTGGACCAGCCTTCATCCACCTTTTCGATAGGATAATAAATTGACCACACCGTCCCCTCCGTGGCTCCGCCCAAACTTACACGAACCGCGTTGGGGAAGTATTTCAGGAGCCTGTCCGGAAGGCTTACAGGTATCCAGTCTCCACTCATGAATACAAGCCTGAGGCTCTCCTGGACATAGCTGCGACCGTTATCCTCGAGATACCCAACAAGATAATTCATTGTGGAGGGCACTGAATCCCAGAAGGTTATCCTGTGCTCCGACAGCAGTGCCATAAGCTCCTCCGGGTTTTGCACCTGCTCTCTTCCAGCTATCACAACCCGTCCGCCGGCGGCCAGGATGCCGAATATGTCATATACGGAGAGGTCAAAGCACATGGATGTAATGAACAAAAGCGCGTCGTCCCCGCTCACACGGTACTCCCGGTTCACCCAGGATATGAGGTTCACCGCCGAGCGGTGTTCGATCATGACCCCCTTGGGGTTTCCTGTCGAACCGGACGTGTATATCACATACGCCAGGTACCGGGAGTCCTTTTCAGCATTGACGTTGTCCGACGGATATCGGCTCAATTCGTCTCTATCTATAATGACGGTATTATCATGCTCGATATCATACTGCCTGTCGGACAGTATGGCTGAGACCTTTGCGTTCCCGGCGATATACTCTTTTCTTGCCGCAGGATAATCCGGATCTATCGGCACATACGCCCCGCCGCATTTCAGGATGGCAAGCATTCCGGCAATCATATCAAAACCGCGCTGGGCGATAAGCCCAACATGGTCGCGGGATTTAACACCACTTTCCAGCAGCCGGCGCGCCAGACGGTTCGCGTATGCATTCAGCTCCGCGTATGTCATACTCGTGTCCCCCTGGACAAGCGCAAGGTTGCCGGGCGTTCTCAATGCCTGTTCCTCGAACAGCAGGTGCAGAGTCTTTTCCTTTGCATACTCCCTGCCCGTATCATTAAAATGATATACCAGTTGGTTGAATTGCTCGTCGCTTAATAATTTCTCGCTTGTCAAATCCTCCCCGTCATCCGACACAAACTCACGAAGCACCCTTGTATAAAGCTCTGCCGCGGTATTTATCTCTTCGTCCCGGAAATAAGCCGGAGAGTATTTTATCTGCATCGCAAACACATCCAGAGTCGCCGACACCTCCAGATCAAACAGGGTGTTGGTCATTTCGTTCGACGTCAGCTTGATCTCCGTATCCGCTTCCGCTACGGTCTTTGAAGCTAAGACACTTTTCAGCGCATGAAAATCGGTATAATTGTGCAGGGTATCAAAAATCGGATTGCCGGAACCGTTCTGTTCTCCTATGATCCCCGCGATATCTCCCAAAAAGAGCTCGTTCGGCTTGATATCCCTGATAGTCTTTTTCACCTTATTAATAAAATCGGTTTTCTTTATATTTGTATCTGTCTCTATTCTGACCGGCACAGTATTGAGGTAGCAGCCGAGCACCTTCTCCCCGTCCTCAAGCGCGGGCCTGTCGTGCGTTACCATGCCTGTTACGATATCGCTTTCGCCGGTCAGAATCCCCAGAAGATATACATGTGCGGCAAAGCAAATATCCTTGAGCGTGCAGCCATAAGCTTTTGCCCTGGCTTCAAGGGCCTTGCGCAGGTCCGCTCCAAGGTCGCGCTGCAATATCCTGCTGCCTTTCATATCCCTTATCTTTTTGCCCGACAGGTTGAAGGGAAGCTTATTCCTGGAATACCCCCCAAGGTTCTCCTTCCAGAAGCCTCTTACCCTGTCCGAGGCCTTTCTGCCCATATTCAAAGCCACATAGTCCTTATAGGAGCTCTTAAGTGACGGCAGCTTAATGTCTTCTCCCCGAATAAGACTGTCGTAAATACCAAAAAGGCTGCTCATCATTGTTGCGACACTCCAACCGTCAAGCGCAGCATGCTGAAACGAAAGTACAAAGCAATAGTTGTCCCCGCCCAGAACGAATGCTTTCAGCCTCCACAGAAGATCTCCGTCCAGTATGAACTTGTTTTTCAAGTCCTCACGCATATAGCTGCAAATTGCCTCCTCCTGCATCGCGGGACTCAGTTGGGCAAGATTATCGGGAATGATCTCCGGGACAAGCCCGTCTGCGGCGCCGTGTACCACTTGCAGCGGCTGTGCCTGCTGCCCGGCAATGAAAGTGGTACTCAGTATGGAGTTGCCTTGTACAAGAAGCCCGAGAGCACGGTTAAAAATACCGATGTCAAAATTCTTAAACTTCACAACGTATGGAAACTGGTCATGGTAGATCGGTTCGTCGGGCATGAGCCGGGCAAAAAACAGCATGCCCTGCTGTATAGGACTCAATGGATAAAAGTCCTCATACTCCTCGGGAAGCAGCGCTGCCTGTTCCCGGTCCTCGAGCACTTTCCGCCGGATATCGTCCAACCTCGCCCGGCCTTCCTCCAGTTCGTCCTCTATTCCGGGCAGGTCCGCCTTTAAGATACAGCCCGCAAGCTCCCTTACCGTCTGATTCAGGTATATGTCCCTGACGGCGGCCGTTACACCCATTTCCCTGTTTATCCTGTTAACAAGGCTGATCGCCCTGATAGAATCCCCTCCAAGGCTGAAGAAATTATCGTTTACCCCCATTTTGTCTACATTGAGAAATTCCCTCCATATTTTCAAAAGCCTTTCCTCGGTTTCATTCTGCGGTCCTTCATACGGCTCGCCCGTGGCTACGGCTGCCTCAGGCAAAGGCAGCGCCGCCCTGTCGAGTTTGTTGTTGGCGGTTACAGGTATCCTGGGAACGGGGATAAAATATGCCGGCACCATATAATCAGGAAGCCTGTCCGACAGATGCCCCTTTAATTCCGGCACTGTGAGCTCACTATCGGAGACGTAATATGCGCACAGATTTTTATTCCCGCCTTCGTCCTCTCTTGCCAGGACTACCGCTTCCCTGACAGGCGCACATTCGAGCAAGGCCGTCTCGATTTCACCGAGCTCTACCCTGTGGCCGCGGATTTTCACCTGATGATCCATTCGCCCGAAATAGATAAGTTCTCCATCCGGCTGAAGCATTGCAAGGTCTCCGGACCTGTAGAGCCTTTCCCCTTCGACGTATGGATTATCGGGAAACCGCTCACAGGTCAGCTCCCGCCTGTTCAAATACCCTCTTCCTACGCCGTCTCCGCCCACGCACAGCTCCCCCACCGCCCCGACAGGCAGCAGCCGCAGCCGGCTGTCCATGATATAGGCCGTGAGGGTCGGGAGAGGCCTGCCTATATTGCAGGCATTGCTGTCGATCTCTTTTTCGGTAATCTCCTTGTAGGTTACATGTACGGTTGTTTCCGTTATGCCGTACATATTGACAAGCTTCATATGCGGGTATTTCTCCCTCCATGCTTTAAGCATCAATGGCCGGAGGGCTTCTCCGCCGAATATAACATATCTTGTTTGAAGCTCAGCTCCGGCGGTTCCCAGTTCTTCCGGCAGCAAGCTGTAAAAGGCGGTGGGCGTCTGGTTCAAAACCGTTACCCCTTGCCTGCGCAAAAGCCCCAAAAACTCTCCGGGATCCTGTGCGGAGGCTCTGGGCACTATTACAAGCCTGCCTCCGTAAAGAAGGGCGCCATACATCTCCCATACCGAGAAGTCAAAGCTGAAGGAGTGGAACATGGTCCAAACGTCCCTGCTGTTGAAATCAAACGGCATTTTGTCATTAAACAAAAGCCTTACAACATTTTTATGTTCAATCATCGCGCCCTTGGATTTTCCGGTAGTACCGGACGTATATATGATATACGCCAGATCGTTGGGCGTATTCACAGGTTCAAGGTTTGAAGCGTCGTCCGCACCGGGATGTTCATTAATATCGATAACCCGTAATGCGCTTTCTTTCCCGGCTGCCGCCCGCGAATCCTCCAAAAGATCACGAACCACATCCGCACGTCCGCTTTTGCTTTGTAACAGAAGAATTTTGGCGCCGCTGTCTTCAAGCATATATTTAATTCTTTCCGCCGGATAAAAGGAATCGATCGGCAGGTATGCCCCTCCCGCCTTCAGTACTGCAAGTGCGGCTGTTATCATTTCAATGGATCGCTCCAAATAGATTCCGACAATATCATCCGGACCCACCCCGTAATTCCTCAGCTCACGGGCCAGCCGGTTGCTTTTTTCGTTCAGTTCCCTGTAAGACAGGCTTTGCTCATCAAAGACAACGGCGATATTGTCGGGAGTCCTGGCCGCCTGTTCCTCAAAAATACCGTGTATGGTTTTGTCCCTGGGATATCCCGCGCGGGTGTCGTTGAATGAAAAAAGCAGATGGCGCTTTTCCTCTTCCGTAAGCATATCGATATCCGCAAGTGGGATGTTGGGGTTTTGTAAAGCCGTGCCAATGATCTTCGACAGATTTGCTGTTACTCTTTCGGCAGTCGAGCCGCAATATACGCCCTCATCATATTCCAGCCGCAGTAGAAGTGAATTCTCACCTGCCGAGAAGTCAAAAACCATATCTGAAAAGATTCTTTCGAGGTTTTTTCCGTCATGGACCTGCTCAAGCATAACCACGGTCCCGATATAGGGCTTTGGAAGCTTCAAGTCAGCGCCGGAGATCGCTGCAAGACTTTCGAACGGAAGCTCCGGGTGACTATCCGCCTCAAGTACGGTCTGCCTCACGGACATCAGCAGTTCCCTGAAGCTGCCGTTCTCATCCACAGTATCTCTCAGCAGCAGAACGCTATCCGGAGGCGTCGTGTCCGCATCCTTGCGGAAGGGGGGCATGCCCACGACAGTATCTTCGGTTCCGGTATACCGGCACAGTAAATATTTGACCGCCGAAACCAAAAACATGTACAGTCCATAATTCGAATTGCGGGTAAAAAGGTTCAGCTTCCCAATTACATCTTTTCCGTACTCAAACTCCACACAGGCCCTCCTGCCGCCGGGAAGCCCTGAAGCAAACACATCCGCGGGAACCGAGCTGACAGCGATTTCCCCCTCCAATTTATGTGACCAGTAATTTTCAATATTCTCCGACATATACCCCACCCTGCTTTCCATGAAAATTCTTTACGCCTCATATAAACTCAACCGCCAACTTCTGCAGCGGAATCAAAATTGAACTCAATATCTTCCGTAATAGCCCCCGCCTTCTCCCGCTTCCGCCATAGAGGCATTATTTCGCTTATCTTTATACTTTTGCAATCAACCGCCCTTTCGAGGATTTTTATATAATCCCGGGCCAGTTTTTCAACTGTTTCCTTCAGGAACAGGGCGGTACAGAATTCAAAACGCAAGCGCAGCCTGTCTTTGCCCTCGTATACATGCAGTGTCAGGTCAAACTTCGCCGCCTTGTTTTTATATTCATACCTGCTGAACCGCAGCCCGTGGAAGCCGGTTTCATCCTCTCCGTCCCTGTGATAGGAGAAGACGGTGTCAAACAGAGGATTTCTGTTCGGGTTCCTCGGTAAATGAAGCTTGTCGACTAGATCTTCCAACGGGTAGTCCTGGTTTTCGAAATCCCCCAGGCAATTCTCTTTCACCTCGCACAGGAACTCCTCAAAGGTTTTGTGTACTCCGGGATAATTTCTGATTGCAAGCGTGCTGGCAAACATACCGATTATATTTTCCAGGTCGGCATGTGTCCTGCCCGACACGGGAGAACCGACAATAATATCTTCCCGACCCGTATACCTGTTCAGCAGCACATTGTATACCGCCAGCAGGAACATGTAGTACGTTACTTTAGCGTCTCTTGCCTGGTCGCAAACCTGCTGGAAAAGCAACCCTCCGATCTCGAAATCCAGGCCGTCGCCTTCGAAGCTTCTGAGGCGGGTCCTTGGGAAGTCGGTTGGGAAGTCCGGCAGGTCCGACAGGTCAGAAAATCTGTTAAGCCAGTATTCCTCCCTCTGCTTGAATGCCCCCTGCTCAAACAGACTGCACTGCCATTCCGAGAAATCCTTGTATTGAACCCTGAGCCCCGGCAGCTCTCCTCCTCCATAAAAGAGGATAAATTCCTTCACCAGTATCTCCATGGAAGCTTCGTCGGAGATTATGTGATGGATATCGCAGACCAGTATATTCTTCTCCCCGGACACCTTTATAAGCCCGACGCGTACAAGAGGCGCTTTATCTAGAGAAAACGGACGAATAAATCCCGAAAGCGCTTCAGACACCTTATCATCGGGCATTTTATTCCCCACCGCTTCCATAAAATCAATTTCAAAATTCACATTCCGGTGAACTATCTGTACCGGTACGTCATCCACGATTTCAAAGGAGGTTCTCAAAGCATCATGCCTTTGGATCAGCTTTCCAAAAGCCTCCTTCAGCCTGCCGCGGTCGGGATTTCCCTCAATGGCCACAACGGCGGTTTCATTGTATGCAATGCTTCCAGTCTCCAGGCAATTCAGCAGGAAGATGCGTTTTTGTGCGGACGAGAGCACATAATGCTTCTTATTTCCGGCAGGCTCGATACTGCCGTTTGTCTTTGCCCCATAGCTGTCGGCAGCCTTTGCAAGCTTGCTGACGGTGGGATGGTTGAACACTTCCGTAAATGAGGGCAACGGAAAGTGCTCCCGCGCCGGCGCCTGTTCGATCCGGCTATAAATTTGCGAATCCGATACACCGATACGTTCCGCAAGCTTTCTAATGGTAGAAGCCTTGAATATCAGGGACATTGGTATATCGGCTTTCAATTCCCGGTATATGCGGGAAGCTATTGTAACAGCCTTCAGAGAATGTCCGCCCAGCTCGAAGAAATTGTCGTCGATTCCGATTCTCTCCGTCCCCAACACACTTTGCCAGATTGCCGCAAGCTTCTCCTCAACCTCATTTTCAGGCTCGGCATACTCTGTTGAAATCGGTTTTTTACTGTTCGACTTATAAACAGGAAGCTTCAGCAGGTATTCTCCGGAGTGGCAGCCAAGCGCAAGCAGGTGATTTCTGTGATAAAGGGCTTCTGTCCCTTCCATATATGTTTCCCACTGCTTTTCATCAGTAAGTCCGCCTTCAAATCCCTTTTCCACGCAATCCGCACTCGCTTTTTCGCTGTCATCTGCCTCCGCCGTGTTTTGGTTAAACTGGTACGAGGGCTTTTCAGCCTGGGATGAAAGGCCTTCTTTTTTATATCCGGTCATATAACAGCATGTAATGCTCTTATTGCAGTCCGGAATTTTTGCAATATCCATACGGTAGGCCGTATATTCCGAAGTGCCGGAGACGGCTTCCCATCCCGTTTTCTCAAGGAATTCCCTGACAGGACCGTTTTTTTGCGTGGGGCAATACCTTGCCTCCAAATAATCTGCGGAGACTTCCCGGGCGTACCTTCCGAGACAGCAGAGCAGCGTATTTTCCACTTCCCTTCCGAGTACGCGGCAGCTCAGGAGGAGCGTGTCCAGCAGCAGTCCTCTTCCTTCCTCCCTTGTTATAACCACCCCCGTAAGTCCATAGGCCCCGAACCTGTCGGCAGCTTCAACCACCCAGCACTTGTTTGCCGGGGTGTCCAGCAGTGCAAGTATTTCATTCTCCGTTCTGCGTATGGTGCTCAGATTGAACTGGTTTGTTCTCTGCGTCAGCTGCGCAACTCTCTCAAGCTGGCTTTTTTCCATGGGGTTGAAGCTCACGACAAGCTGCAGACTTTCAATAAACTCCTGCAGCGACGGCCTGGTCTCCTGCATTTCCTGCCTTTTCTTTTCCGTAAGGTACATTTGAGTCCTGCTTCTGTCCTCCGCCGTGACCTTCAGAATGTCAAACGCCCATATATGGGAAAGGAAGGCCGGAATTGCTCCGGTATCCTCCGGCAGTTGCACTGCCAGCACGGAAGGGCATTCTTTCATTGCCGCAGCGCATTCCACCGGACTGTCGTCAAGAAAGATAAAGCTGTCAAGGCCGAGATTCAGTTCCTCCGACAGAGCTTTGAGATTCTCCGGCTTGGGCTGCCAGTTGATCCTCCATGCCGCAAAGTGTTCCTTTTTCAATATCATCCCGGGATTGTTTTCAAAGACGCGCCAGACATCCTGTTCATTGTTTTTGCTGCATATCGCCAACAGCATTCCCTTATTGTATTTATCGAGCATGAAGTTTTGCAGGGCGGCAAAATCAGCGTCTACTATAACCCCGAGTTCGCCGTCCTCGCCGCAGATTCCACGCCACAAAGTATTGTCACAGTCAAGCACGGCCACCTTAAACCGCTGTCTCTTCCACGCGCAAATCCTCCTCGCCGCGAAGGTTCCCGCGGCTGCATAGAATTCGTCGCTGAACGGCAGATGCCCGGCCAAGTCCTTTTTCAAATCGAATATTTCTTTGAGGCCATACAGCCTGTGAAGCTCAGTAAAATCAAGGGCATATGCGTTCTCCCAACCATCCGTCAGCTTACGCCATTGCGAATACATGCTTTGAATGTGACCGATCATACTGTCGCTCAGTCCAAGGTGTGTTGCCACAGGGAAAACCGCCGCAAACCAGGGAGCCTTGGCGCCCCAATGTTTCAAGGCTTCCACGAGCCTGTTAAAATTATCGTCAAGAAGCGCGCAAAGCGTATTATCATCGCCCGAAGCATCCCTTATCCAGTCTTCGAAACGCACCAGAAGCAAATTCAAGCCGTTGTTTTTTGACATTAGACTATCCGGGTCCATCAACTGCTGGAATACCTGGTTGTAAGGAGCAAAACTCACATCGGCCTCAATGCCGAATTTGCCGCACCACCATGTAACATAATCGGCAAGAGGCTCCGCTGTGAACGATGCGCATATTGCTATCGCAAGCGGCTCTTCAGTACGATTGAGCTTTCTTTTTTCCTCTATGACCGCCTGTTCGTCGGCAGTAAACAGGGCGATTTCATCAATAACACAATCCGGCCTGCCCGCCGCCATATCAAAAAGCCTTTCAAAGTGATGAATGAGAAGGTTCATGGTGCTTTCCGCAAACAAATCCGTATTGTACTCCAGTGCACAAAGTAATTCTCCGTTCGAGAGCGGATAGGCATCTAATTTGAAATCCAGCGTCGAAGCGCCGTAGTCAAGCTCACAGGCAGAGAACCTTATATTG
This sequence comes from Bacillota bacterium, assembly GCA_023439545.1. Taxonomy (GTDB): domain Bacteria; phylum Bacillota; class Clostridia; order Acetivibrionales; family DTU013; genus JAEYOM01. Next base: position 8,821 of record JAEXNT010000054.1, on the reverse strand, counting down.
CCGACAGAAATACCTTCCATGGCAGCGAACTCATTCTCGTTATGAAAGATGAGCATGGTATCGAATATGGGATTGTGCGAGGGATCGAGCCTCGCGCCTGCCTTCTCCGCCATCCTTTCAAAGGGATAGCTCTGATGCTCGAAAGCGGAGTACAGGCAGGCTCTTACCCTGTCCAGGTGTTGTACAAAACTACTGCCGCCGTCCAGCTTTATCCGAAGCGGCAGAAAATTGATGAACGCGCCGATTACATCGTCCAGGTCCGCATTTTGCCTGCCGGATACGGTCGTACCGATGATTACCTCCTCCTGTCCGCCATATTTTCCGACAAGGAGGGAGTATACCGACAGAACGAACGTATTGAGGGTCATTCCCAGACTTCTGCAAAGCTTTTCCGCCTCCCTGACCTTCTCGGCCGGAATGGAATACTTCAACCTGGCTCCTGAAAAAGTCCGCTCCCCGGTCCTTTTAAAGTCGAGAGGCATGTTCAAAACAGGAAGCTCCTTCTCCAGCAGACTCGTCCAATAGGCTTCGTGTTTTTCAGCCTCCGCTTCCGCGTTTTCTTTCTGCCAAACGGCGTAATCCTTGTATTGTATCCTCGGCTCAGGCAGCCTCCTGCCTTCGTAGAGGCAGATGAATTCCTTTATTAAAATCCCCAGCGACATTCCGTCGCCAATGATATGGTGAAGGTCGACAAGAAGGACGTGCCGCTCCTCCTCCACCTTTACAAGCCTTACGCGCAGCAGCGGAGGGGCATCCAGCCTGAACGGCCGGACAAAGTCCTTAATCAGCGAATCCGTACTTCTTTTATCCGACTCGATAAATTCCACTGTAAAATCGACGGTATCATGCACCCTTTGGACAGGCTCACCTTCAATGAATTCAAAAGAAGTCCTGAATACCTCATGCCGCTTTACTAGCGTCCTGAAGCAGTCCTCCAGCAAACGTCCGTCAAGGCTGCCTTCAATAGCCACGGCCAGAGGTATGTTATAGCTTGTGCCGATTCCTTCAAGCTGCCCGAGAATGAATATTCTTGTCTGCGCGGACGACAAAGGGTACACGGAGGCCTTTTCCGCCCGCATTATTGCTGCGGCCCCGGCAGCTCCAGTGGTTCCTGCGATAGCTGTAGTTCCGGCAGCTCCGATGCCTTCCACAACTCCGGCAGCTCCGACGTCACCTACCACGCCGGCGGCCCCGGTTTCCCCGCCTTTTCCGTCCCCGCGCTTTCTCGTAAGGCAAGAAGCCAGCTTCCCCACAGTTTGACTGGCGAGCAGATCCGTAACCTCCATGTCTATTGCCAATTCTTTTCTGAGTCTGTTGACAATTTTCATGGCAATTATGGAATCGCCCCCCAGGTCATAAAAGTTATCGTCGGCGCCAACAGCTTCAAACCCCAGAACTTCCGCCCATATCCGGGCAATACGCTTTTCTGCGGGTTCGGCTGAATATTCCTCTCCTGTATCCGGGGCTTCTTTTACCACCGGAGCGCTCTGTCCGGTCCCGGCCTTTCTTTCCGCCTGATAGGATGGGCAATGGCGTACGGACGGTATTTCTATGAAACAGCGCCTTCTTTCAAAGGGATATGTCGGAAGGCTGATTTTTCTGAAATTTCCTTTACTGAGATCATACCAGTTAAATTCAGCCCCATTTACGTAAAGCCGGCAAAGCTCTTTGAGTTCGGCAGCCCTGTCACCGTCCCTCAGCAATTCCTTGATTCTCGCTTTTGGGACAGTCCCGGCTCCCGCGAGTTCATTATAATAAATTCCCTTTTCCTCCAATGTCCTGAGTCCGACCTCCGACAGCAACGTAAGCTTCTCCTTCAAATCGCGGATGCACATGGCAATAATTGAAATCCTGCTGCTGTAATGGCTTCTTCCTGTACCTGCAGTGAAGCACAGGTCTCCCAACTGAATTTCACTGTGCCTGTCAAGATAATCCCTATAATCCCGGATGAGGCATGACAGTCCTTGAGCGCTTTTGGCCGAAAGCGCCAGCATATGGGAGGCGTCCCCGTGAGCTCCCGAAGCTCCCGAAGCTATGACGGGAGCTTCCTCAAGGACGATATGGCAGTTGGTGCCGCTTAAACCAAACGCACTGACCCCGCACCTTCTCGGACAATCGCCATTCTCCCAGCTTCTGAGCCTGCTGTTCACATAGACGGGAGAGTTTTCAAAATCAATATCCCTGTTGGGCCTGCTGAAATTAATTGAGGGCGGTATCATACCGTGCTTCAGCGCCAGTACGGCTTTTATGAAGCCGGCCATCCCTGCTGCACTGTCCAGGTGTCCCAAATTTGTCTTTACGGACCCGACGGCACAAAACTGTTTTCTGTCGGTGAACTTCCGGAAGGCTCTTGTGATCCCGTCGATCTCCACAGGGTCGCCAAGCCGGGTACCTGTTCCGTGAGCTTCGATATAGGTTATTGTTTCAGGATCGACCCCCGCGTTTCTCCATGCATTCTCGATAACCTCCGCCTGAGCCAGCGCATTGGGCGCCGTTATCCCCATGGACCTTCCGTCCTGGTTTATTGCGCTGCCTTTGATGACGGCATAAATATTGTCCCTGTCCCTTAAGGCCTTAGAAAGCGGCTTCAGCACAACCGCTATCAGCCCTTCCCCCATGCACGTTCCGTCCGAATCGTCGTCAAACGCTCTGCACACATACTTCTTCGACTCGATCCCCAGCATGTTTTCATCCTCAACCGGAAGCAGGCTCATTTTACTGCTTCCGGCAAGAGCCATGTCACAGTCGCCGCTCCTAAGCGCACAGCAGGCGGTATGTATTGCGACCAGCGAGGAAGAGCAGGCGGTGTCTATCAGCATGCTGGGGCCTTTCAGGTCCAGTGCATAGGAAACCCTTCCTGGTATGATGGATGCCATATTTCCCGGAATTGCACTTCCAACGGAGGAGGGGTCGACATCCGCGATAAGCCTCTGGTATGCAAGGTCGGAAACAAATCCAAAGTATACGCCGGTCCTGCTTCCCCGCAAGCTGTCCAAATCACAGCCCGCATCCTCAAAAGCCTTCAATGCCGTTTCCAGGAACATTCTCTGATTGGGATCCATCAGCGCCGCTTCCCCGGGAGAAATGTTAAAAAAACTGCAGTCAAATTCATCAAGCCTGTCAAGGTAGGAACCCTTTTTGTATTTTATAGCCTCAGGACTTCTCCCCTTGAATCTAAAATAGGAATTTGCCTCCTCTTTTCTCCTCCCCGGTAAATCGGTGATACAGTCCCTTCCTTCAGCCAGATTGCTCCAGAACGCATCTGTATTCTCCGCCATCGGCAGCTTCAATGAGATACCGATGACCGCAATATCGCCGCCGGCAGACCCCCTGACTTCCGTCACAGCCGCCTCTTCAATGCCTTTTGCAATCTCACTCAGATTAATGTTCAGCATAAAAACCTCTCCCGGATATTTATGTGTGCGCGGTAACCGAAGCGCCCCGAACGGCTTCTCTTGTTTTGCCGGCCGTGTATATAAAGCGGTATAGAATGATTATACTCAGCATAAATACTGCTGCCGCTGCCATCATCCATCCATCCCCCGACTCTCCGAGTCTAAACCACAGACCCGTTCTAAGTGCTGATGCGATCACCCATATGCTCGCGGACTGAAGGATCATTGAAGCAAGGATCGACCTTAGATATACATAAGCAAGGTTGTAGAGCAAGGCGGCAACGGATGCATAGATACCAACTGCTATTCCCATGGAATACGTATTGATAAGTCCATAAACCGCCGTTGTGATGAGAACCGCGAGATAGACCGGAACGCCGCTTCGTATTTCATTGAAAATGGTTCCCCTGAATATCATCTCTTCCATGGAAAATGTCACCGCAATCATCGGGAGAAAAACCCAAAAGCTTTGATATCCGTTGAGCTGATAGGTGAGAGACTGCTCGAAAATCGGGATATTTTTAATGACGAAGCTTGTATTGCATATGCAGCAGGTAAACGCCCCCATTAAAATACCCCCCGCCAGCACGAGCATAAAATTACCGGTACCCAGCCGCGAGAAATTGCAGGTTTTGAAAAGGCTTTTATTCCTGGCCTTGAACACTATGGCAAAAAGCGATAATACCAGCACGAAGCTTATAAAGACGACCAAATCGTAATTCCTGTCCGTTAGACTCTTCGGCAGCCATCCGCCTAACCATACTTTTCCCACTGCAATTGAAATTGCGAACACGGCTGCCAGGTAGAAAACAACATAGCCCGTGATGCTCAAGTATTTCTTCATACATATCACCCCTCCGGTTCTATGGATGCGGCCGGTATTTTTACGCCGGCTTTATTCCTGCCGATCCTTCCGAGTACAATCAACAGCCCCGGAATCAAAACAATGCATAGGATAAACATGACTGTGGAAAATGAATCCGTAAAAACATCACTGACGCCGGTCCTTCTCATCAATACCAGTCCCATTGAACAGCATATCTGGGTAAGCCATGACGACCACATGGATCCCCCGAGGAAAAATATGATGCCGAATACCAGCTGGCCGAAGAATGCATAGAGGGACACAGACAGAGGATTCTGAAAACACACCACCTCCAAAGCATAAAACATCGCCTGGATAATGACCGCAGCCGCGACGGGTATGATTCCGGTCATTTCGTTGAAGGCAAGGCCCCTGAAGCAGAACTCTTTATAAGTTGAGTTCAAGAGGGTTACTAAAGTGATAAGCAGTACATTTCCCTGAATGATCCAGTCAATGGACCCACCTATTCCCGTAACGCCGCTTTTGAAAGCTCCGATGTTGAGAAGCGAATTGGTGAACAAAGCCATCACGAGACCAAGCGCCGCACATAGCAGCACATTATTCACGGGTATTTTCCTGACATTGGCGAATACAAACGGGTTCTCCCTTCTGATGAACTTCACCAGCAGAAACAGCAGGATAATGGAGAAAGGATCGTAAAACAGGAAAGCCGAGGTTGGCGTTGTCTGTCTCAATGAGTTTATCCAGCCAACGTCTTTGATCAACTGAAGAATTCCGAGGGTGACCGCAACCGGAAGCACAATGTACGCTACCGTAAAACACACCATTTTTAGGACCTTTTTCATAACAAATACCTCCTAAAATTTATATTATTGTTTTTAATCCAGATCCATCCGGCATCCGCCTTTTTTCAGTCCATGACATACACGCATAACACAAGGAGGATAAAAGCACTGAAGCCGTGAGCCACTTAAAGCCTGCGGGCATGAGGGAAACGAAAACCCATCCGTTATATATCTCGCCCGTGTAGAAAACAACACACCACAGCACGCTTAAAGCGGCCGCCGCAAGACTTTTAAGCAAGGCTTGCGGAAAAGCTTTCCCATTGTTTCTAATGAATGAACGTTTTCGCCTCGCCATCCCGAATATTGTAATGGACATTATGAAAATTAGAATAAGCAGAATGAATTCGGCTCCCGACTTGACCAATGTCCTCCCCAAAATATTTTTCAGGTAGCTGCCGGGATAATATCCGGTCTCCCACCTGGTCCACAGGCATAGCAGGTCGGCATGCAGACTCTCGCCGTTATCGCTGTTTGTAAGCACAACAAGACCGTCTCCCCGTTCCGGAAGAATCGCAAACTGGGAACGCCAGCCTCTGTTTGTACCACCGTGATATATGAGCCTTGAACCATCGGGAAGTTCGTTTATAATAAATCCGAAGCCGTAATCCTTTTTCACCGGTGTGAGCATCACAGACTGACTATTCTGGGTTATCGGCGCGGACCCGGCTTCTCCCATGCATATCCGGATATTAGCTTCAATGAACCTTGCAAAATCCGCTGCGGTTGTATAAAGTCCGGCAGCGGCCTGCTCGGTGAAAAGATAGTTGGGAAGCTCATGTCCGAAGACATCGTAGGCTTTGGATACTCTGCCCGCAAAATCCGGCTTTAGTACAAAGGAACTGTCCAGCATCCCCAGCGGCTTCAGCACGTAACTTTCCATATACCCGGCAAAAGGCTTCCCTGTCGCTTCTTCCATGATCAGCTGGATTAATGTGTACCCGCCGCCCGAGTATGAATACTTTTTCCCGGGTTTTCGAGCCAGGTGCAGTGCCTTGGTGCCGGGAGCCTTGCCCGAAAGAGATTCTTCAAGGGTCGGAAGCTTATCCCCAGGCAAATATCCCGGATACGCCCCCTGGGAAAGACCCGCCGTATGGCTCAATATCCTTCTTAGCGTGACATCCCCGTTGTTGAATTTGCTCCTGGGAAGCTTCCAGCGGATGAGGTACTTCGAGACGGGAACATCGAGATCCAGTATGCCGTTTTCAACCAACTTCATTACGCCAAACGCCGTAACCGTTTTTGAATTGGATGCAACCTGAAAGATTGTATTCCCGTCAACCTTTGCTCCGGTTTTCCTGTCGGCTGCACCGTAGCCTTTCAAATGGACGATTCTGCCCTTTTCCACCAAGGCCACGGCAGTTCCGGGTACATCGTATTTTTTCATAAGCTCCGGTACGGTATTATCAAGCCTGGCGGTAAACTCTCCATCGTTCGCTTCCGGATCGATTTTCAGGCTCCCGGCTTCAACCGTCCAGTTTACGGCTGATAAAGCCACAAATACCAGGATAAGGATTCCGCTAAGAATAAGCTTCGATTTCAACCGGCTGTTCCTCCTTTTTTTCATCCTGCTGTCTGAGAAATTCCCTGTAGCGGCTGTTCCTGCTCGCAAATGTGCCGATCAGCAGCATTAATACGCCCGACATACAGGTCACATACATCCATGGAATTTTCTCCAACAGAATCCCGTATATCCATATGCCAAAGGGGCTCGATATGTAGAGCGCCGATGAAAACACACCTATGACCCTGGCTCTCAGCTCATCGGGAATCTTCAACTGGAAATAAGTCACCATCGGTATGTTCTGCGACGTGTTCATGGCGCCGTAGAGTATAAGAATAATGCAGAAGACAATGGTTACGCTCCATTTACTTCCACTCTTGAACAAAGGTATGGCTGGAAACATCCACAATATGATCAGCAAAGCCTGTGCGGTAAAAAGCGTAAAAAATCTCTTAAGCAGCGCCTTGTGCAACGCTTTTTTCATTGATATCACCAATGCGGAGAGAATTACTCCAATAGCCCCCGAGGCCTGTATTAACGACAATTGGTAGCCGGAGACCCTGATTTGGTTATAATTCACATAGGGCAATACAATAAACATCAGAGGATTATATATAAAATTTACAACGGCGGCGAATATGAAGAAGAAGGCCAATATCCTGTTTTGTCCGAGATACCGGAACGTGACCCTGATATCCTCGATATAGCTGCTTTTCTTCCCTGCCTTGGAGGCAGGCTCCGCCGAGGTTGATACATAAACCAGAAATATTTCGGAAATTCCGGCCAGAATCAGAGACACGCCATAAAGCAGGAATAATATTTCAAGTCCAGCCGCCCGGTATGCAACCGCCCCGACAATCGGCCCCACAATGCTTATGGCGGCGCTGACCGCCTGAAGGGTGGAATTTACCTTCGCAATATTTTCGGCGTTGGTAAAATTGGGAACAGACGAGCTGATCGTCAGAGAAAACACGGCCTGGATCAGGCTCAACACTATGGAGTAGGCGATGAAAACCGCAATACTGCGGGGATAAAACTTAAAAATCACAAGAAACGCCAATACCGAAAAGCCGCTCAGGATGTCTGAAACAACCATCAGCAGCTTCTTATCGCTTTTATCTATAAGCGCGCCTCCAAAAAAGTTGACCAGGATGCCCGGAAGCACAGACATGCTGAAAATCAACGAAAAAATTGCTGCAGAGCCGGTGAGATCCAGAACATAAAGACCCATGCCGAAGCTGAAGACTGCCGAACCAAGCCCCGAAACGCTCCTACCGGAAGCAAGCAGTATAAAATTGGCATTGAATGTCTTCATAGGTCGGTTGCCTCCTCTCCACCTATTCCAGAAACAGCTCAAGGAGCTTCATATATAACCCCGCGAACTCCTTCATTTTAGCCTTGCTCAGCTTTTTACCATTAAATCTCAAAATATAGCTTGACCTTCCTGTCTCTTCACCGATTTCAAACGCGATTTGAAACAGCTCAAGAACGTCAAAGCCGGAATCCAGCAGATCGGTTTTATAAAACAGAGGAATAATAGAAAGTACATCCGGCGCCATATCCTTCAGGCTCAGGTCTTTTGTTCCATAAGCCCTTGAATCGTCGGCGCTGGCACGGCGCTCGGCCACCTGGCCGAAGAGCTCGCTGAAGCTGTTTATATTGCCCAGGTCGATATCGAGGGGATAAAGAACGTTCCTGCCTGAAGCGGTCGTTTGTATGGTTACGCTTCCGCATCCGGACACCTGGGAAAGCAGGTACGCGTAAACCGACAGCAGGATGTCCCCGGAGTCTATCCCCCGTTTGCCTGCCAACAAAGAGATCCTTTCCTCAAGGGAAGGACTGATGTCCAATCGCAGACCAACTTCCTTGCTGGATACTCCCTCCGGTGCGAAATATTCCTTTGGCATGGGAATTGCGCTTAAAGACAGCTCCACTTTTTCCCGGGCGCCGGCATTGATTATATACTGGGCGATGCTCGCAATCGTGGGGTATGCAAACAGGTCGGTTATTTTAACCTTTCCGGGGTAAAGCTGATCAAGCTTCGCATGCATCTTTATAAGCAGAATGGAATAGCCTCCAAGCTCGAAAAATCTATCGTTGACACCGATCTTCTCGATGCCCAGGACCTCCTTCCATATTTCAACCAGCTTCTCCTCCACCTCATTGGCGGGAGCCGCATATTCCCTCCCCGTACATATCTCTCCGTCGGGCTCGGGAAGCGCTTTCCTGTCCACCTTCCCGTTCGCCGTCAGCG
>JAEXNT010000048.1 GCA_023439545.1 Bacillota bacterium | reverse complement strand
TTGGTCTCTGTTTCCGGTATCAAAGTATCTCCCCATAAGCCTACTCCTTACTGCATTCGATACCTCTATTATACCATATTTCCCATTTTATGTAGACTAATAGTTTTCACACAGTCTGATGGATTTTACGTGGTTACCTTTTTCCCGTTACATTTTATGTTTATACCTTTCGATTCCTAATTCTTTCATCAAATCTGATAATCCCTCATGTTTGTTGTTGTGAAAGCAATCTTTAAAAACTGGGCAATTTCTGCATCCAATATCATCTGTTTGCTCAATGTAATCGCACATTTTTCTAAAAGAATCTATGAGTTCCTTTATTGTATTTTCATATTTAGAAATATCCATTTTGCACCTCGAATTATGGATTTGTTACAGTTCACTCATTGAGAGGCAAAGTAGTTCAACTTTACATCATGTTAATACTGAATGAATACAACTTATTATTTGATCATTCACAAAGATGTGCATCTTCCTTTGGTACTGATTTTGCTACGCCAGCCTTTTTATCAAAGACAATAACATGAGTATATTCATCTTTATCATCGGAACAAAACGGGCATTTTGTATATTCAGATTCATCATAAATTTTCATACAGTCACTACACATTTGCATCTTGTTCTCACACCTTTCTTTAGATATCTACGTTGAAAATAGCCATGATTTAAAACTTTCTATATTCTGCCGCTAACTCTGCCGCACCATCTTCTTCATCAGCTTCTAATAAAACACTACCCGTATATGTGTCCATCACCCTATATGCTCGCCCGTAATTGTTATATAACGCAACCGAATGTGCGCTATTAACATAATCAGTTTCCGTTTTAGTGTACCAATCTCCTGTTTTAAATGCTCTAAATTCCACTTTATAACGTGGCTGATGTGGCATAGCTGTCACAGAATCATCAATAGGTACATCATCATCGCCAGCGTAGTCATTGTCAAAATCATATACGTCATTATCACTGCTCTTAGAGCTTGCCAGAGCGGCGACAACCGCCACAGTACCAACAACCGCACCAGCAACAAGAACCCCCTTCTTAATGAGGCTATTTCTTTTTTTTCGGCACACTTCACACAACTTGTGATTACAGTCCTCGGGTAATTCATTGCCGCATTTTTTACATAATTTCTTTTCCAAATGGATTCACCTCAAATAACATAAATAATCTAAAGTGCCACTTCCAAACTATATGCGATAATAGTATCAAGATTTTTCCATGTAGTCAAATGGCCAAAGGTTCTCTCAAAAGTTTGTTAGCTATATAAACCCTTTTTATGTAGCCTTTTGAATTATGTCCATGCAACAAATAGGCATTGAACTAAACCGCTAGCGCGGTGGTCCCTCTGGGTAAATGCCTGTTCGCTTTTTTAGGGCTAATCCTTTAGTATTAGAAAGCATGCAAATGCAAATCTAACTAAAAGGAGCTAGAAATGGACAAACAACAAATCATTGAAAAACTGACTCGTGACATGCAACTTCGAGGACTCAACAGGAGCACCATCAAGGAATACTGTCAAAGAATCAATCAGTTCCAGGAGTATTTCGAAAAACCTGCCACGGAACTATGGGAACCAGAAATCAGAACGTATCTTCACTATCTGTCAAACGAGAGGAAACTCAGTTCCTCAACTGTAAACATGTGCAATTGTGCCCTTCGGTTTCTCTACGATGTAACACTCGAAAAGAATCTCAACTACAAAAGAGTTCCCCGCCTGAAACAGCCATATCTTCTTCCAAACACCCTTACAAAAGAAGATATACATAAAATCTTTACTGCAACAGACAACCTAAAGCATAAGTGTATCCTTATGACTATCTATGGTTCAGGCTTGCGGCTTTCCGAAATCGCAGTACTTAAGGTCTCCGATATCGACAGCAGAAACATGCGAATATTCATTGAGCAGGGCAAGGGTGGAAAGGACAGGTATGCATTGCTTTCTCAGTCAAACCTGGAGGTTCTCCGCGAGTACTGGAAACAGTATAAACCAAAATACTGGTTATTCGAAGGTGCAGAAAATGGTTCCCATATATCTAAAAGAACAGTTCAGGACATCTTTAAAAAGTATTTGAATAAGGCAGGGATTGCTAAGGATGCAACCGTCCATACCCTTCGTCATTCCTTTGCTACTCACCTTCTTGAAGGAGGGACAAACCTCTTTTACATCCGTGATTTACTAGGGCATGCCACCATCAGGACGACGGCGCGATATCTCCATGTTGCTACTACGGATATCCTTAAGACAATAAGTCCCTTGGAAACCTTAATGAAAAAAGAAGTCCCCAAAAAGAAAAGAGGAAGAAAACCTAAGAACAAGGAGGTGCAATCCATTGCCTGAGTTACAAGATGTTTTTCAACAATATGGACAAGCATTTCTCCATAACCGTAAACTACCCGGCAATGTCCGAAAAGCTATGTATGCTATTGAAAATTGCCGTACTGGTGCTTTAGGTGGTCATACGTATGCTTGTGATGAATGCGGTTATTCCCGAGTCTCCTACAACTCCTGTCGAAACCGTCACTGTCCAAAATGTCAGACTCTTACCAAAGAACGGTGGATTGAAGCAAGAAAGGAAGACTTGCTCAATGTCAGGTATTTTCATGTAGTGTTTACCATACCGTATACATTGAACGGAATAGTTTTTCAAAACCAGGAAGTACTTTATACCATCCTATTCAAGTCAGTATCGGAAACCCTGCAGGAACTGGCTATGGATAAGAAATATCTAGGTGCCAGGCTTGGCTTTACTTCAATCCTTCATACATGGGGGCAGAACCTTATGCATCACCCCCATATTCACTGTATTGTACCTGGCGGTGGTTTGAACAGCATCAATCAATGGGTTGATACAAAGAAGAAATTCTTCATTCCTGTAAAAGTCTTGTCCAAAAAATTCAGGGGCAAGTTCTTGTACTACCTGAGAAAAGCTCGTCAGGAGAACAAACTGAAATTCTATGGGAAGCAGGATTATCTATCTGAAGACCTTCCATTTCAGAATCTCATAAGCGCCCTTTATCAATGCGATTGGATTGTTTATTGCAAACCGCCATTTAAAAACGCCAGCTACGTAGTAGAATACCTGGGTCGATACACACATCGGGTTGCAATATCTAACAACCGTATTTTGAAAATTGAGGACGGTAACGTAACTTTTAAATGGCGAGATTATCGCGATAGAAAAAAGGAAAAGGTAATGACTTTAACAGCTGAGGAGTTTATTCGGCGCTTCCTTATTCACATATTACCCGACAGGTTCACGAAAATCAGGCACTATGGCTTGCTTTGCAGTCAAAACAAGACAACGAGGCTAAGGCTCTGTAAAAAGCTCACACGTACTCCAGTTAACCCTGGCCCAAAAGAAAGAGCCTCCACCCTCCAACTACTTGAAAAGCTTACAGGTAAGGATTTTTCCACCTGTCCCTGCTGTGGTCTTGGTCGGCTAAGCAGGACTGCACCATCTTAATTTTGCCGCAACTGAATAACTTACTCAAAAGCCTGTTACGGGGAGGGGGAAGCTATACTCATTTTACCAGCTTACCTTCTAAAATACCACCTTTAGGTTCCGTAGCTTTGCTTTTGGATATGCTATTTCTGAAAATTTAGTAAAAAAGAAAATCTATTTTCCCCATAAGAAGTGCCTTATTTACCGCGGTTTCGTTCATTGACAATTATCTAAAATTTGGCAGGGTTCATACATAAATTTTGGCTCAAGCACTCAATCACAGCTTGAGTCTTTTTTTCTGCCAAACTTCAGATAATTCACTACTCATTATGCGCGACAACTAAATAAACGGTTCAAGACATAAGAGGTTTATCCTCCGCATTTCTTGTCAAATCGGGGCGTAGGCTGCAAGGTTTTCCTTGTAGCCTACGCCTTTCATTGTCGCTTTTTGATGGATATGACAGAAAAACAATTGTTTTTGTTTTTGAAAAAGGAGAGCAAATACCGGGCGGCAGATATTTGAAAATATTTTTCCGAAACCCTGTATTTTGTCCTGTTGATTTCAATGTATAGGGTGAGAGGAGGAAAGCCCAATGAAAAGGAATGCTGAAAACTATAAGGCGGTAGAAAAAGCGTTTTGCGCCTACATAAAAATTGTTCTGACCCGTTCCGCGCAGGGATATTTCCGCGCCCAATACAAGTATTTCAACAGAAGCATTCCATTGGAGGAAGTGCAGGAAATCAATCTGTGCTCCAAAGCCGACATAGACATCAACATCCCTGTTTCCAATTCGGACAAGCTGGATGAATACATAGAAAATGAAATCTTGTCTGCTGTTATCAGCACTTTGAATGCAAAGGACAAGCAGTTGCTTTACCTGAAATATTACGAGGACAGTCACAGTCCGAGCGTGATTAAACCGTCGCAGGCAATGAGAACGGCCCGCCATCAGTATGGGGGGAGGTGAAATTCCTATGGAGTAGCGGCCCGCTGCCGTCCGGTAAGCCTCTGTTTTTGAAAGTAAAGCAGGTTAAAGCCGTGTCTTTGCCATGTAATGAAACGGCCATGCGGAGCAAAAACAGGCCCGGCTTTTATCTGTTTACCTTTATGCGAAAGGAGATGGTAATCATGGCCGTAAGAAAGAAAACAACAGCCGCGCCTGCTTTAGAGCTTCCTATGCTTAAAACCGTGGAAACCATGAGCAAAATCAGCGGATTGGGCGAAAACAAACTGCGAGAACTGATGGACAAGGGCAAATCGAGTATGTTCAAAACGGCAACCGCCACCTGCTGGCTGACGCCGCCATATGGAACTGGTACGAGCGCAACAAAATCACCGTTGCCGCATCCTCCGGGAAGGAGGGATAAGCCATGTCCATACAGCCCCGTAATTTCAAAAACAAGCGGGACGCCGAGGGCGCACTGACAGGCCGGGCCGGGACTGTTTATGACGTGTTCATCCGTTACAAAACCGACGAGGGCTATCAGACCTACGGCAAACGAGGCTTTACCTCCAAAACCGAGGCCATCCAGCATGAGGCCGAAATGCAAGTGAAACTCCGGCGGCCCGGCTTTCAAGTCGTGATTAAAGCCGAGAACAAGCAGACTTTGGGCGAATACCTCACCCAATGGGTAGAACGGTATACCAAAACCAACCTGCGCCCCAGCACCTACCATACCTACCAATACCATATTGAAAAATACGTCATCCCCCATTTAGGCGGCGTACCCCTGCGCAATCTCACCCCCGCCCTGCTGGACGGCCCTCTTGTTAAATTTTCTCAATTCAAGAACTCCGTTTCAACTCATTGTCTCCTCAGAAACGGCCGGATTCAAAAGAACATGGTCTCCCTCGCTCAACCCATCCGTTACCTCAACCCGGTTTTCGGCGTCATCCCTTATCCCGGTCCGCACAAGCCTTTCGACTGCCTTATTGTTCTCGAGTACTTTTACATGCTCCTCGCCAAAGGAGAGATAAATGGATTCCGGAGGAACGGCTAGAGCATTTTTCTCTATTCCGGTATTCAGGGTGATGACGCCCTCCGTCCCTTCCGTTATCTCGTCGGGGACAGATCCGTCCAATGCAGCCCGGAGTGATATTCTGGCCAAGAGTCCGTTCTGGATTCCCGCCGGGACATTGATTTCAGCGTCTGCTGTATCAACGCTTTCCCGAATTAATGGGAAGGTGATCCTGTCGATAGTGCAGGGTATGCTTGATGTACCGCCCGAACCGTAGTTGATGACACCCTTCAGTCCTCTGACAATGCCGGCGGGGCTTCTCAATTTCTTTTTCCCTCCGCTGCCTATATAATCCAGAATGGATGCATTCTCCACCATAAATATCATATCGGATTTACCGTATATCCGGATCACCGGCCGATAGGTCTGTGATATGCTGCCAGCCTTGACTTCCGGTTCTCCTGCGATGCCGTCCACGGGAGATATCAGTTTACAAGCGTCCATTTTCCGGTCCAGTTCCTTCATGTCGAGCTCCACTGCCTGAAGATCCAGCTGGGCATTCTTCCTTGCAGTGACGTCTTTTTTTCCGTCAATTGCTTCGCTGACATTGAGTTCTTCCAGACGAACAAGAATTTTCTCCCTCTCCAGTTCCTTCTTTATCTTCTCCTTTTTCAAAGCCGAAGTGTCGAGTTCTGCCAACAAATCGCCCTTTTTGATTTCATCTCCCGCTTCCACATAAAACTTTGATATTTCGTAACCTGAGACGGAAAAGGATACGCTGCAGGTGTGACCCCTCTGAAATTCGCCTGCCAATTTGACTGTGCTTTGTATTGTCTGGTAGGAGACTGTTATTGTTGGAGGCGCATCCGGGGAATCCGAAGAAGTAACGGCTTCATTCCGACCTTGGAGTGCGCCCGTGGCGGATGACTCGGAATCCCCTGTATTAGAGCAGCCGGAAGGCAGTACCAATAAAAATATGCAGAACGTGATGAGCAACTTATTGAAAATATCGTATTTTCTCATAAAGTATCTGCTACTCCTCTCCCAGCTTAATTACCTGTGCGATCCGTATTCCCGAGATGATCCTTCCCAGAATCAGCATTGCTGCCAGCAGCATAACTATGCTTATCCAAATAAACCGGTCATAATCGCTCCTGACCAAGGTTATCAGGAATGGAAGCGTTTGTCCCGCCCCATTCCAGGCAGGGCCCATTACGGGAAGATATACTTTTGTGGCGAGCTGACCGATCAGGATACCGCCTGCCACAGAGGATAGGGAGGTCAGAAGCTGTTCCAGCGCAAGCATACCCAGAATGCTGCGGAATTCAACCCCGAAGGACCTTAGCATTCCGAACTGCAATTCCCTTCTTTTTATGGACAGGACCCAATAAATGAGAAAACCAGTCATACTCACAGCAAGTATTAGAACAAGACCCAGTGACAGCGCTCCGTTGAAAACCTGGACAACAGGTTCCCGCAGCTTCTTTTCCATTTCCGCCCTGGAATCGGAAAGAGCCTGAACCAGTCTGGACTCGGACCTCAGTCTTTCGGCCATTGCTTCCGCAGAGACGCTGCCATCTGTCTTCAGCCAGACCTCATAAGGAAGAAGAGGGCTGGAAGCCTGCATATACCCCAGATTCACAACTGCCAGATATCTGTTCTCCCCCGTATTCGAAACCGGCACGAACCCTGGCCAGTATTCGAGAAAATCCACTACTTCTGCGTTGATGCTGCCTGTATTGCTGAAGGTAACAGTAATGACATCTCCTTTTTTAACACCGTATTCCTGCTCAAAGGAACGTGAAAGTAAAACGCCGTCCGGTTTTTCCCCGAGCCGGTTCAGATAACCGTACCAGCCCGAGGACAGAAGATCTCCCCGGAACCAGGCGGTATTGCCGAACTCCCTGGTATTGACGGCAAACATCTCTACACCGGAAGCTCCGGAGGATTCTGCAGATCCTTGGTCCGAGGCAGGCCTTCTGGCTGACTCAAGCCTGGGAACCTGCGAAAAGCTTACAACCGCATCTCCGGTATGAAATACTCTCGATGAGCCGATTACACCTTTCTGCTTTGCATACCATGAAAAATCCGGTTCCGTATAAATGAGCCGAATTTTTTCGGCTAATTCCCTGTAATTATATGCCTCCACTTTCTGCATGGCTGTCACATCGCCAAAGGCCGCAGCCATTTTAGTGCCTTCGTCCGGTTTGTCCGGGTCGGTACTTTTCCATTTTTCCATGAATACCTGGTCAGCGCCATTTTTATACAGGATATTGTCCGATGTGTTGCGGTCTATGGTCCGTGCCGTGTTTGAATTGAAGATTCCCACCGCGAAGGCCATCAGAAAAAACAGCATGAAGAGCTGCTTCATGTCCCGGTTGCGGCCTGTCTGAACAAAAGCAAGATATGACATCGGCGACCATAACCGCTTTCCTGCGTAAAAAAGGATATTTATGAAATATGGAAATACAAACAACACAATCAGAGAAATTCCTGCAATAAAAACAACGGCATTTATCACAAGAAGCGGATCCAAAGGGATGGAAGAAAGGGCTGGATCGTCCGGTTTGCCTGCTATAACGGAAATTTTGCCGGTAAATCTCCAGTAAAGTGAAAGTCCCAATAAAAGCAGACCGGTAGCCAGACCGGGAAGGAAGGAATATTTTCCGTTTCTTGTACGCTTCTGTTTCTGCCTGACTACGGAAAAATCGGTAAAGGCCATAGTCGTCAGGATCATAGCCAGGAGATTGAACAGTACGATGCCGAGCGCATATATCATAATATTGCCATTGAACACAACCGGCATGGATGGATCGTACTTCAAATCCATAAAATCACCGGTGGCGCCAATGAGCCGACATATCAGCAAACCCGCCGGAGGCCCTGTCAGAAGTGCCGCCGCACCCAGGAAAACACCCTGCAGCAAGTAGATCAAGGCTACCTGAAGCCTTCTGCCGCCACGGCTGGCAATAACGGCAATTTCTGTCCTGTCATGGTCGGCGATCAGGCAGGAAACCGTGCAAATAAGAAGTAAAATCATAAACAGGATGGGAAGGCTTAATACAAACATTATTCCAAGCAGGGATGTCTCCTGTTCTTTATAGTTATCCAGGAGGGGCATCATGGGACATTCAAATTCCATGAAACCATTTGCCTTGATCCAGTCGGCGATGGCCAGGCGGATAGTCTCCAGATTGGAGGAAGTGATTTTCCTGTAATCATACGCACTGCAGGTTTGAATTTCCATTGTCAGGCTGGTTCGTGCCGTTTGGATGAATTCCCTTTTTACAAGGTTATAATCCACATAGAAGGCATTTTTGCCCTGATTGAAAGGATAATCCTCATACCACGCCAGCTTTTCCGGAGATTCGGTTTCCACGATTCCGACAATTTTTACACCGATATTCCCTTGTGCAGTGGGAATAAAATATGTTTTCCCCAAGGCTAGATGATTCAGCAGCATATCGTTTTCAGATACGACAGCTTCCATGACACCGTCTTCCGTCTCGCCGGAGCACATCCTGCCGCTGATTACCTTCGTATAATTCTCAAGACCGTCGAATGCGCTCAGATTGAATTTCTTAATGCTGCTTTCTGTAATGCTGTCTCCCTGAATTACGTTTCTTATTATGATTGTATCTGCAGTTCCCAGTAGCGGGAGAGGGATTTTATTTTTCAATACGCGGGTTCTTTTCAGAAAATCATTGTATTTCCCTTCCAAATTACCGCTATTTGTTGTCAAGGTTAACTCTGCGGACCAGTACGCAGGGTACTTTCCGCTATCTCCGGCGACTCGCCCGAATTCCTCCGACAACTGTTTCAGGGGGGCGCTTCCAGCATACATGGGAATGCTGCAGGTTACGGCGGCAGCCATAATAAATCCGCAAAGCAGGCATACAGACAACCATGGGTTCTTTAGTGTTTTTCTCAGGGCAATAATCAACAATGAGAAGCATCCCTTTCTACCGGACTATTATATCTTCGCCTTCCTCCAGACCGTTGACCACTTCGATATCGCCGCTGTCGGAAGAAACGATCCCGGTAGTGATCTCCCTTTCCAGGATAACTCCGTCCTTGTAGACATTGACGAAGCTTTTTCCTCCTGCAGTGAAAACGTCCTGCTTCCGTATCAACAGGGTGTCGGACGCACTGTCCAGAATCAGGGAAAATACTGCGGAATCATCCAATGTCATCTGATCCTCCGGCAGGTCGGCGACCTTTATATGTACAGAATTTACCATATAGTCCTTTTCTTCATTTAATGTATCGACTGGCAATTTGACGACTTCTCCGTGGTAAACGTTACCTTTGTAGCTTACCTCGACTGTCGTTCCGACTTTCAGGCTATTTGCGCCCGAGGTGCTTTTGGATACCAGCAGCGCCTTGCTTTTATCTGCGATCCGGACGATCGTATCCTCCTGATTGACCGTGCCTCCCGGTGAAATTGTGCATATGGAGGTAACGACACCGGCAGCGTCCGATTTCAATACTGAAAGCTTTATGGAATTTGTCAGGTCTTCTACGTCCATCTTCGCCAGTTCAAGATCGATCTCGGCATTTTTTATTGTATATTTTCCTCCGCCGCCATTCATCTCATTTTCTGTTTTCAGCCGCTCGTATTCGAGTTCGGAGCGTTCCTGGACAATACGGGCCCTTTCAAGCTGCCTTTCCAGTGATTCCGTATCCAATTCCGCCACAGTGTCCCCTGCGGATATCTTTTGAAAATACGATACATAAATGGATTTCAATATCCCGGAGGTCCTGAAATGCAGGTCCCAGGTAGACGGGGTCAGAAAGACTCCCCATCCGACAACCTTGTTTTCGATACTGCCGCGTTTGACCTTGTATGTATTGATTTGGGCCTTTGCGGGTTCTTCCAGCTTGACGGCGGGAAATGCACCGGCGCTCTCCTCTCTTTCAGACGGCGAAGCACAGCCTGTCGCGGAAAGTGTCCAGGATAGGAGGGCCAGACATAACATGGATTTTACTATATGATTTGAAAAAATTCCTGATTTGATCAGATAAATCACTCCAGTAATGAATGTGCTATTTTACATAAAAAATTTATCACTGTTGCTATTATATGGCAAGTTTTATAATATGGCAAGAATATTGGCTATAACGGGGTCATGATGTCCGGTTTTTTCTTTTTTCTTCACATTGAATCCCAACCTTAACGCCAATATGAATAATTTCCGTTCAGATTGGTATAAATACATTAGCCAATTAAGGTATGATAGGGGTGAATTCAGATGAGTATGGACGGTGATAATCCCAATAAAAAGTATGCTACATTTGCCGGAGGCTGTTTCTGGTGCATGGCTGGGCCATTTCAGGAGCTCGACGGCGTGCTGGAAGTCAAGTCGGGGTACACGGGCGGACATACGGAAAATCCAACCTATGAGGATGTATGTTCAGGCGCAAGCGATCATTATGAGGCAGTACAAATCACTTACGACCCCTCAAAGGCTGATTACTCATTGCTGCTTGATACCTTTTGGCGGCAGATAGATCCCACAGACCCGGGAGGACAATTTTATGACAGGGGACAGCAGTACCGGACTGTAATTTTTTATCATGACGAAGAACAAAAAGAGCTTGCTTTTGCATCAAAGAATGAGCTCGGGAATTCAGGCAGGTTCGGCAAGCCGATCGTAACTGAAATATTACCCGCTTGCAGGTTCTATCCCGCAGAAGAATATCATCAGGATTACCACAGGAAAAATCCCGAACACTATAAAGGCTATCAAATAGGCTCGGGCAGACAGGCATTTGTTTGTAGAATATGGGGTAATGGACATGAAAGATAAAATTTTTAACAAACCGGATAAGCAGGATATAAAAAGCAGATTGACTCCGATACAGTACAAGGTAACCCAGGAGAATGGTACGGAACCGCCTTTCAGCAATGAATACTGGAATAATAAAGAGCAGGGGATATATGTGGATATCGTATCGGGCGAGCCATTGTTCAGTTCCCTGGACAAGTTCGATTCGGGCTGCGGCTGGCCGAGTTTTACTGCGCCTGTTGAAAAAGAAAACGTCTATGAAAAGGTAGATAAGAGTCACTTTATGGTCCGCACCGAAGTTCGGAGCAAACATGCGGACTCTCACATCGGACACGTATTTACGGACGGTCCGGCGCCAACAGGTTTACGTTATTGTATAAATTCAGCAGCGCTTAGATTCATCCCGGTACAGAATTTGGAAGAAGAAGGGTACGGAGAGTACCTGAAACTTTTTCCGTCAGAAATAAATGAAAAAGGACTTTGACCCTGGTTGAAGTCCTTTTTCAATATCATGGTATAAGGTACAAACAGTTTACTATCTTCTCCTTGAAATTCATTTATGCTAATAAAATTGTATCATATTAGAAAAAGAAATTACAAAAAGTATGTTGACATTAGCCTTTTTTCGTCATGATTTTATTAATGAATATCGGCAGAGTAAAGCCAGCACTGCATGGCTGTTTGTTGTAATTTGTAAAATAACGCTATATAATGTAAATCAATATGAATGGATGTCAAAATACGTGTATAGGGGAGAAATACATGAAGATAAAGCTTTTACTTGTCATTTGTATGTTTGTTTTTTTGTTTACAGCTTGCGGAGCTAAAACCTCCGAAAGCAATTCTAATTCCGCCGCTGAAATAAGTAGTACACTTGAAAGCGCTAATACAGGGGCTCCGGCGAATAAAGACAGCGAGGTATCATCACCGGTATCAACAGGAGAGCTTCCTTCTACGGTCGAAGTCACCTTGCCGGCGTCTTTCTTTAAGGATTCTTCACAGGCAGAAATTGAATCCGCTGCAAAAGAAAGCGGAATACAAAAAGTCAATTTCAACGATGACGGCTCGGTTACATATACAATGAGCAAATCAAAGCATACTGAGTTGTTGAACGAAGTCAAGGCAAGTCTGGATGAAACCATCACTAAATTGCTGGCAGATAAAGAGACTTATCCATCATTCATTGATGTTACATATAATGATGATCTAACAGAGTTTACAGTATTATGCGACAAGACAAAATATGGGCCGCTGGACTCGATGGTGTCTATTGCGTTTTATGTGCAGGGTGTTTATTACCAGGAGCTTAATGGCGTAGATAGTGCCTCCGCCAGGACAATCGTAAACTTTGTCGATAAGTCCTCCGGTGAAATTATCAATACCGCGGATTCATCAAAAATAGGAGCTGCCGACAGCAAAGAGCCTTCGCCTGCAGCTGAGCCGCAATCTACCGCAGTATCAGCCGACACATCGAAGAAATCTCCGGCAAAAGCTCCAGTTAAAGCCCAAGCCAAAAAGGACTATTCTGATTGGGTACCTTATGATACTGACGACCCCAAATTACTCGCAAGAAATTTATCAAACGGAAATGTCGTTTACTACAACGGTCAATATTTATGTTCACCGGAATATTTCGATATGATATCCAACGAAAATGTTGTTTATGACGTTGATGTAGCAAATGATAAAAGCAATAGCACCGATACTGATAATTCAGATATTTTAGATCCTGATTCGGAGTACATAATTATAGACGGTACCAACGAATAAGAGGCCTCCTGGTACCAGCAAAAAGGCTTTCAGGGTTTTGCCTGAGGGCCTTTGTTATTTTACACCGATACGCCAACCAGCCTTACATAGATGAGATTTCTTAATTGGCTTTGCTGAATTCCGTACTCCTATCTTTCGAATGATATTTTCTCTATATTCCCCAGAAATAACGAGAATACGGAACTAATCCGGAAACAAAAACGCAATATTATACGTCAGAATTAATATAGACCTTGGAGGTAAAGGCCATGAGAAAGCTTTTTATAATTGTTTTATTACTTTCGTTGATCCTGCCCCTTGCTGCATGCTCGGATACAAAGAGCGCGAGCGGAGCAAATATGGGCACATCGAGTACGAATGGCTCTCAGACAAGTGGGAATAACGGTACAAATACGACAGAGCCCAATAATACAGCGGAGGGCAACATTACCGGGAAGTCCGCCGGCTCGGCGCCGCCTAAAGCCGACGCTGTGCTGAAAGGCAAGATAATTCAGATAGATAATAAATCACTCCTGCTTGCAGGTACCGGCGCGTCAGATCTCTTCACCATTTCAAGCGCACTCGCCGTCTATGATATCGACAAAAAGCCCGCAGACTCATCCGCCCTGAAAGCGGGACAGAATGTCGAGATCGGATATTCCGGCGCCGTCATGGAGTCATATCCGGCCCAACCCGGCAACCCTGTTTATATCAGAATCACCGGGCAGGGCGACGATCTGGTAGGGTTTTATCAGACCGTACTGAAGGACCTCTGGAATGTTGACAAAGGACTCAATTCCGACATAAGCATATTGGCCTTCGATCTGTCCAAAGTCACGAACCTGGACGACGCAGAAAAAAGCGCTCTTGCATATGTGATGGGTGGTTCGTACGGCTTGCAAGGCATTAAAGGAACTTTCGACGAGCTGAACGAGCAGGGTTATATCGATAAGGATAAGCTGTATTTCAAAAACGGTATACTGTTCAAGGTGGAGGTGTCCGATGTGACCGACGACGGCTTTACCTTCAAAGCTGAAAAGTGGCGCAGCGGAGACGGCGCATATTACTTCCTCGACTGCAAGGCGGTGAGGAACGACTCCGGCTGGAGCTACACCATCGGTTCGCAGGCGATATCATAAAACATAAACACAGAAAACCCGGTATATCAGTACCGGGTTTTTATTTGCCTTGCCTTATTCAATGCAAGCCCGTATGCAGTTCGCAGCCCATGGTTTTCCCCGATCTATCACCGCCCTGCGCTTCCATGAGTATACTATATCGATTCCAAATCAATGGAGGTATCGATATGGGATATTACATAAATGTTGAACCGGGCGTATATGTCTTCGTGGAAGATATCAATCCGACAGGCAGCAGAACAATTTTATTCATCCACGGCTGGCCTGGGAACCACAATCTTTTCGAATACCAGTTCAACCAACTGCCGAAACGGGGCTACAGGTGCATCGGCATCGATATGCGCGGGTTCGGCCAGTCATCCAGACCATGGAACGGCTATGACTATAACCGGTTGTCCGATGACGTACGCGCAGTCATAGATGCACTGCAATTGAATGACATAATACTCGGCGGGCACTCGACAGGAGGAGGCGTTGCAATTCGTTACATGGCCAGGCACCAGGGCCGAGGCGTAAGCAAGCTTGCCCTGTTCGCGGCCGCAGCCCCCAGCCTCATACAGCGCCCGTACTTTCCATATGGATTGCCGAGGCAGGCGGTATTGGACATCATTCAAGGCACGTACACCGACCGTCCGAAAATGCTCATGGACTTTGGCAATATGATTTTCCACAATTATGTTACCCCCTCCCTCTCCGACTGGATCTTTCAATTAGGCCTCCAGGCCTCGAGCTGGGCTACTGCGGCTATTGCGAATACATGGCTCGATGAGGAGGAATTGTTCAACGATATGGGGAAAATCAGCGTTCCGACCTTGATTCTTCACGGGCTTAACGATAAGGTATGCCTGTACCCATTGGCAATCGCGCAAAAAAACGGAATTCGGAACGCCAAGCTTGTACCGTTTGAGTCCTGTGGTCACTTCCTGTTTTATGATCAGCTTGAGAAATTCAATGAGGAATTGATAAAATTCGCTGAAGAGTAATTGTTGAAAACTCTCCGGCATGAGGCTCCTCACTCGTTCAGGCTTTTATATGCAGGATCTTTCAGACTCAGCATATTTGACACAAACCCGATGATCCCGATAACCAGGAAGATCAAAGCCATCCCCGAGCCCTTCCCCGTTCCGACAAGGTTTGAGAGGAAACCCTGCACTTTCGAGGCTGTCGTCATAAAAGGCTCGAAAACGTTGTCCGCCAGGATACCGCCGAATAGCAGGCCGAAAGGTATCGTCATATACTGCAAAGTATCACGCGTCGAGAAGACCCTGCCCTGCATTTCAACAGGCACCTTAGTGCGCATAATGGTCGTCATGTTGGCGCTGATGAACGGCATCGGCAGGTTGCCCGCAAAAGCCGCGAACACCCATACAGGTACACTGCGGCCGACTCCCCACAATACGTCGCACAATAAAAACGAGAAGGCGCATGACAGAAAGATCAGCCTCGTTCGGTTCCTTACCGGTCCCACTGCGGTGACAAGCACGCTGCCGACCAGCGTACCTATGCCCATCGCGGAAGACACCGTTCCCAGGATCATCCTGTCGCCGCCCGTCCTCGCAAGTATCATGGCCGGCAGTATTTTATTGCCCGCCAGAGATGCCAGGAGGTTTACGAAGGAAAAGAAAAGAATTATCTTCCATACGGGTAAATGCTCCTTCAGGAATTTCAACCCTGCGAGGCAGCTTCTGAGGAAACCTTCCTTGTTTTTAGCTTCATTGACCTGTATTGCAGGTATTTTGATAAGAAACAGCAGCGCTGAAAAAGCTGTCGCAAAGCTTGCCAGATCGATGATAAAGACTGCCCGGATACCGCAGAAGGACATGACTGCCGTGGCAAGGGCAGGATGCAGTATGGTCACGAGCGAACCCGACAAGGCCTGAAGCCCGCTGGTTCTTATATAGTGTTCCTTAGGTGTGATCAGAGTCTCGGCGACATAGGAAGCGGGATTCTGGAACGCATTCATAAAGCTGAGAATAAAATTGATTACATACAGATGCCATATCTGCAGGCTTTCAGTATTATACAGCAAAAGTACGGTCAATGTCCCCATTGCGGCAATAAAGTCGCTGACTAGCATGATCTTCTTTTTATTCCATTTGTCCGCGAGTGTTCCCGCTGCAAAGCAAAACAGGATGGAAGGCAGGTATGAACATACTGACAGGAGCGTTATACTCGTAGCCGTACCCTTTTGTTCGTACGCCCAGATCACAAGTGCGAAATTGGTCATGGCAGTTCCAAGCGAAGAAATCGATTGACTGCCCCAAAGAATAAGAAAACTTCGTAATTCGGATAATCTATCAAATACTTTCATGACTTTGCTCCTTAATTTTTTAGTAAAATCAAGTTGTGCAAAGTCTGACCCCGGACGGTAATTTACCGCTCCATGCTATCTCCGTCCTTTATCAGACCATGCATGGAGCAAAAACAACACAATTGTTCAGTTGCATATATAAACCCTCCCTGTGACTAATAAAACAATATTATATTACGGCAGAATCCAAGTCAAGAAGTTAACACCGAATACAGCGGGTACAATTCGAATATAGCTGAACTTTACACGATGGGGCAGGCATATCTATAAAAAAGCATATCTATAGAGCTATTCAGGGAAAGACCTACAAAAAGAACAATGCGACGGCCTTCCCAATAAGGCGTGAAGTCAATACCTTCAACGGGTTGGCCCTGTTCGGGAAATAATACCTGCAGCCCTTGTCGAGCCACCCGTTATCGGCCCAATATTTATAATCCACAGTAGTCTTGTCCTCCACCCGTCTCCATGCAGTCTGCTGGACGGTGAATGCAACCAGAGAATAGAAAGAAGGTTTGAGGGGCCTTTTATTATATATCGCATCAAACAGCCTTTCTGCGGCCTTTCTAATATTCTTTCCATGGCCGGCCTTCAGTTCGTCTATCCTCGACAGTGCGCCTGCCCTGAACCGGTCCGATCCGGCTATGTATACGCCCCATGTGCTGAGAGCCGTCTGCATCGTACGTATTGCATGGTTCGACGATCCGGCCCCCGAGGTGGTATAGACATAGGCTGCTTTTCCGGCTAGTCCCGGCCTATGGGAGTTGAATGCCATACGGTCTATCCAGTTTTTCATTACACCGTTTACATCCTCGACATAGACGGGGCTTCCAAGTACAATGCCATCCGCTTCCCTGAGCTGTTCCCACAATAAATGCAGATCGTCCTTTAGGGGGCAGCTTTCCTCTCCTCTGTCGAAGCATGCCCTGCAGCCCCGGCAGTTCCTGATATCATGACGCCCGAGCATATATTTATCGATGACAAGCTCTGTATGCTTGCTCTTGGCAAGCAGCAACAGCTCTTTCTCGAGCAGCACGGAGATACCGTCCGTATTGCCGCCCCTTCTGCCGCTGCTAACAAGCATGACGATCCTCATGACTGTTTTCCCCCTTTAATCTGTATAGGAAAAATGAATTCTACGCTACCTGTCAGATCGGTAACTCTTGGGAATCAATGCCATATTCCGGCTGCATCAGAAATTCCTGATGGCACGCCTGGGATACGATCTTCCGCCTCAGCTCGGGATCCTTAACAAATATATCCGATCCCGATGAAATATCCCGTTTTATTCCTGCACACCGGACAAACGAGTGACTATATTTCAATTATAATAATTTCCTGTACCAATAGCGGTACGATTCTTTAAATCCTATTTTATCATACAGCTTTTCAGCAGGATCGTTTCCGGAGACGACCTGCAGATATGCTTTCGAGGCGCCCATCTTTTCTGCTTCGTACAATATGCCGTTCATTATGTCGAAGGCATACCCCTTCCTTCTTTGGGAAGGATGCACGGCAATATCGAATATGCCGACATAACCGCGTTCTATCGCTCCGTATCCGCAGCCCGCGATTTTTCCGTCGACGACCTTCGCAACATAAACTATTTTCCCGCCCAGATTCTGCAGAATTTTATATGCCGTCGTTTTTGCCTTTTCATCGGTTGTTCCGGTGCAGCTGCAGAAGCCCTCGAACCACCTGCCAGAGAGCCGATATTCCGCCTCTGCTCCCTCAGCCATACGGAACTCATGATCAGCAAGCTCCAGCACTCTCAATACTGTTTCAGCTTCCCTTGAGTAACCCCTCTTTTCAAGCACCGCATCTATATCGTCGGGAATACTTGCAGGCGTTATCTTGAACACAACAGGAATGTTTCTCGAACGGTATTCCGCCTCGCAAAACCCGATCTTTTCGAGCAAAGGCAAGGCGGATCCATAAAGCGGATTGACCGAATTGGCCCTTCTCGTGTATCCGTCCGCAAACCTGAGCACCCATCCGTCATACAGCATTGTCTGCAGCGCAGGCCATGCATTTATCGCAAGTTCTTCCATATCCCTGATATACCCTGAATTCATATGCAACCTCTTTCCTGTCTTCTATCCTCCGTGGAGATCCCGCCCGTAATCGCATTATCGCCCGCACCGGTTTCTGCCCGCCCTAGCCTTCAATATTGCCCGATACGGTCGGATTCTGCGATGAGCGTATGGAAATGACGCATCGTCCGGTTACCGCCGCAATGACGACAAATCCCCCGATAAAAGCCCAATACCCAGGCTTTTCGCCGAGGAGCAGGAACACCCATACCGGGTTCAGTATCGGTTCGATAATGGGTATCAGGCTTGCCTCCAGGGCAGTTACATGCTTGATTGCCTTCGAATACAGTATGTAAGGCAGTCCGAGCTGTACAATGCCCAATATGACCAGGAACAGCCAGCTCCTGGCGTCGGGCATATCCCTCGAAATAAACGGGATTCCTATCACAGCCGTCAATATATTGCCGAGTATCACAGAGCCTATAGGCGATCCGTCCTTCTGCATGCGCATGAACACTGCGAACAATGCAAAGGAGACGCCGCTCAATGCCGCCAGTATATTGCCTAAAAAGCCTTCCATGTCGATATCGTCTACAAAAAACAGCAGCATACCGCCAAGGGTGATAACGACGGTAATCCAATCCAGGAGTTTTACCCTCTCCTTCAGCAGCCAGGCGCTGAGCAGCGCTACGTATATGGGGGCTGTGTACTGTATCAGTATCGCGTTGGCCGCTGTGGTATTCTTGTTTGCGGCGACAAACAGCAGTACCGTGGCAGTATAGGACAGGGCCGCGCCGATCTGGGCAAACGACCAGTTCAGCTTCGGCTTGCCTGTTGCTGCCAGTATCAATACTGCCGAAATACCGCTTCTCATGCCCGCGATCGCAAGAGGGTTCGAATTGACGGATTTTATCAGCAACCCGCCGAGGCTCCACAGTGTCGCCGTAATTATCAGAAATATTATCGCTTTCGGTCTTTCATTTACTGTCGCTTTATTTTCCAATTCTATCACCGTTCTATTCTTCAATGATATTGATTGATTCTATGTATGGTTCAATAACACACATAAATAAGTATAGATTATACTTTGCGAAAGTCAATCGACTAAATGGCGTATCGACACAAGCAGACAAAAATGTATTTATTTTTCAACATATATGGTATAATCTGATTAAGACCAACTAAATATTGTATTTCTATCACAACTTCAGACTAACGGGAGTGATCACTGATGAAGAAAGCCAAAAAGACATTCGTCCTTGATACCAATGTTTTGCTTCATACTCCTTACGCGCTGTTTTCTTTCGATGACAATACCGTCGTCATACCTGAAGTCGTATTGGAAGAACTAGATAAATTCAAAAAGGAAAATTCAGAGCTCGGCGCAAATGCCAGACAGGTAGCACGGATACTCGACGATCTGCGGGCAAAGGGCAGCCTCAACAAGGGGATAAAGCTCGAAAACGGCGGAACGCTTCGCATAGAGATGAACTGCCTCGATGTAAAGCTTCCCGAAAGCTGGGTCGGCACGGTAAACGACAACAGGATACTAAAGATCTGCAAGGGCCTTCAGGACAAAGGCGAAAAGGTATTCCTGATCTCCAAGGATGTGTTCGCAAGGATAAAAGCCGACGTTCTCGGGATCAAAGCTCAGGATTTCTTCAATGAACAGTCTCCGGTCTACGATGAACAGTATAAAGGGCGTCTGAACGTATATGCGAACGAACGGAAGCTCAATGAATTTTTCACAAAATCAAGGCTTTCTCCCGAGGATGTATTCCACTTCGACCCCGCAGCCAATAAAAATGTACCCGCCGAGCTCGTGACGAATCAGTTTCTGGTCATCCATTCCTCAAGCAACAATAAGCAGACGGCACTGGCCAGATTTGACGGAAAGGACATAGTTCCGCTCAATTTCATACAGGAGCACCCCTTCGGCATCACTCCGAGGAACGCAGGACAGAAATTTTTCCAGGAGGCTCTGATGATGGATGCGGTCAAGGCTCCGCTCGTCATCGCAAAAGGGCCGGCCGGCACCGCAAAGACCTTCTATTCGCTTGCGGTCGGGCTACACAAGATCATGGGCGAGAAAAGCCCTCCCTACAGAAAGATACTCGTATGCCGGCCGAATGTTAAGCTGGACGAGGACATAGGCTTCCTGCCCGGTTCTGAGCAGGAAAAGATCGCGCCTTTCCTCAGACCTGTCATAGATAACCTTGAAGTCCTAGTGGACGCCGACGAGAACGAGCGCTACAACAGCGAAAAGGAACTGAAGGACAAGATAGACGAGCTCTTCGACAGAAAGATAATAAGCGCCGAAGCCATCGCTTTCATCAGAGGACGTTCGATAGTAAAACAGTGGGTCATTATAGATGAAGCCCAGAACCTTACGCCCAAGCAGGTAAAAGGTATCATAACCAGGGCCGGTAAGGGAACGAAAATAGTTCTTATAGGCGATCCGGAGCAGATAGACCATCCCTTCCTCGATATAAGGACGAACGGTCTGAGCTTCGCATCCGAAAGGATGAAGGGAAGCCCTCTTTGCTTCCAGATCACGATGACCGACGAAGAGTGCGAACGCTCCGAGCTGGCTTATGAAGCCGCCAGAAGGATGTGAGCCGGGAGACGGGTCGGGGGACAGGAGCGGCCGTAAGGATGCTTGATGAAGCGACTTAGCGGTACATGGCGAATGCAGAATCAAGGTGAGGCGAATCCGCCACGGATGGCGGATTTAGCCGGATACGGCAGGCAGGACGCATGGGCGAGCAGCAAATGCAGGGCATTTGCGACCAGCCGATGCCGGTAGAGGCGGCCGAACAAAGCAAAGCATGAGCTTTGAACCGCCCGGAGCTTTCATCCCGCATCCTTACAGCCGCTCCTGTCCTCCTGTCCCACTTACGGCTGTAGGTATTTCATCAGCGTGCTCAGTTGTTTCTCGACAAAGCCCGGTATATATTCATGGCCGAAATAGCGGAATACGGCGATTTCCTTCGGGCATTCCATGTGGTTGTATGCCGCGAATATCGTCGACGGCGGCGTTATCTCATCGACAAGTCCCGACGCCAGCAATACAGGGCATTTTATGTTGGGAGCATGATTCATGACATCAAAATATGAAAGTGTCTTTTTAGCCTGTTCCTCTATCGCAGGATCCGAATTTCTCCTGAAAAATTCGTTGATTTCTCCGTAAGGCATCTGCGGCGCTGTATCTATGGCCCTGTTGAAATTGCACAGGTATGGGTACGATGCGACCGTCACCCTGGGAATGTCCGAGAGCGCCGAGGATGCAAGAGAAAGACCGCCGCCCTGGCTTCCTCCCATAACTCCTATCCTGTCGGGATCTACATTATCCATATCTGCCAGCACCTCGAGCGCACGCACGCTGTCCATGTAGACCGCGCGGTAGTAATATTGTTCCTTTGAAAGTATACCCTTTGTCATCCAGCCGGAATTGTTACCGTGATATGTAACGACGTTGTCGGAGCTGTTTCCCTGCTGCCCGCGCACCAGCATCTGCAGTACGCCGTAACCATGCAGCGCCATATTTACCGTATCGTGCAGATTACCGTCAAAAGCCCAGTTGTAGCCGTGGTAAGCCACTATTCCTGGATATTTCCCCGGTCCGTCCGGTATTGCGAACCAGCCGTCGATGTCCGCATTATTGAACCCTTTGAAGGAGATCCTGAATACTTTTACTCCCCTGGCAGGATAACTGTACGGCTGCAGCTTATATTCGAGCCTGACGGCGGCAAGCTCCTTTTTTGTCGTTTCCCAGAATTCATCGAAATCCGGCTGTCTTGTAAGCTTGGGCTTATATTTTTTCAATTCCTCGAGACTCATATCATACGGTTGTACCATGTTTGTACCTCCATAAACAATAATATATTAATACATTACAATATTTTTCCCGGAGCTTTTCGCTTTGTACAAGGCTTCATCAGCCGCGCTGATCAGGCTGTCCCCGTCTTTAATGCTTCCGTTCATTACAGCCATGCCAAAACTGCATGTTATATTTTCACCTTCAATAAGATTTTTAGCTGAAATGTTCTTTCTGATCCGCTCCGCCATCTCAAACGCCTGCTGCCTGTTGGTGTGAGGCAGAAGAATGACAAATTCGTCCCCTCCCCAGCGCGCCAGTTTATCGGTTACCCGCACTAATCCGGCAACTATGTCCGCTATGTTTGAAATGACTTTATCACCGGTCAGATGCCCAAAACGGTCATTGATCCTCTTGAAATTGTCTACATCAAACAGGACCAGCGATAGAGGTGTTTTGTACCTTTTGGAATAGATCATCCACGTCCGAAGCTCGTCGTACAGCTTCGCCTTGTTGAGAAAGCCTGTCAGAGGATCCGTGCTCGACATAACTTCAAGCTTCTTGTTGATATGGTACTGCACCCTGTTGAAGTAATTCATCCTGAACGAATAGTATCCGATAAGTACGATAACGATCGCAGTATAGACAACCCCTGCAGAAAATTCCTGCTTTTCAAGCCCCGCGCCGTATTTAAAAACAGAGGCCGTAAAAAAGCAGATACTTCCGGCCAGTGATATGAGCGACACAAATAGCCAACGGTTCGGCAGCAGAAAAGTAATAAGGATAAGTATAATCAGGCCCAGAACCTGAATGATATAATCCGGTTCAGGATATTCGTAAAAAACGGCAATAAAATTTGCAAAGCCTGCGGCTTCGCCCACCGTTATCAATATAGCCATAATACGCGGGTTTTTTGAACCTGCGATCTGGAAATAAAGACATACGATCAGAGCCAGGAAAATGGCCCTTGCCCCTATGACCTTATAGAAATGCTCATTCCAGCCTATCTCAAAATAATCGGGAATCAGGAAAAGCGTATTTAAAACGCCCAGCAAAATGATGACAGGCCCCAGGTATTTCTTCGACCTGTTCATCTCCTGCATGGAAAATTCCTTTTCCGCTTCTTTGTCCCTGAGTTCACAAAATATGTTGATTGACGGCTTTACCCCTAAACTGTCCACACTTATACCTGTAAAAAATATACTTTTTATACATTCTATCATCTATTGCTGTAATTTTAAATACTAAAATACCGCCGGCTTTGATCCCATAGGCCGGTGCAGCGGTATCTTTTAATAATCAATACACTCTTGTTATTAAATCCCATGGTCTTTGCAGCACATAATCCGCCTCGATTCCGTCGGTCCGGCTGGCTCCCCAGGCAGCAAGCGCAAATTTGACCCCGGCGTTTTTAGCGCACATGTAGTCATAAAGGGTATCCCCGAGGTAAATAGTCTCCGATCTGTCCCGTCCGGCTATTTCGAGCAGCCTTGTAACCGGCTCCGCGTCGGGCTTGTGCTTTTGCGTATCCTCGACGCATATAACGTGGTCGATATATTTGAGCAGGCACTGGAGGCTTGAGTCGTTAGCCACCTCGCTCCTGTTCCTTGAGGTCACTATGCCGCTTCCCAGCCCAAGTCTCTTTACCTCCGCAAGCATTTCGGCAACACCTTCGAAAGGCTTGACCTTTTTGAAGGCCTTAAACAGGCAATCATAGTAGATTTGGCACGCACTGTCCACATCGCTTACACCCAGACGTTCAAAAGCCAGTACAGTCGGTATGCCGTACGCCTTGGAAATTTCTTCGCGCGTCAGCTGTCTGCCCGCCTGTTTGAAAAAAGCGCACCTGTACGACTCTTCCACCGCCTTCTCCGTATCTATCAACGTTCCATCCACATCAAATATTATGAAATTGTACATTTCCGCTCCCCTTATAAATTGATTCCTCATCAACCGCCGTATTCAGGCCGGTTTTTTCATTATAACATACGGGGCGATAATGCTGCATAACGACAGACGGCGATTCCTCGCATACAATGTTATTTGCCGGTTTCAAATTTTATTTCGACATATAAAAACTGCCGGTTAATCACCGGCAGTAAGTTTATCCTGTTATCTATTATATGGCGTCTATACGGCGTCGCCCAACAATTTCGACAATTCGTTCGTTTCGTTCTTGGGATAGCGTCTCATGCTTTCTACGGTACCATCCAGCGCTTTATGTATGATCATGATATCTCTGTGTCCGATGCATATTTCGGTATCCCTACCCAAGCTGTCCTTCATCAGAATCACCTGCATCCCTGCAGCGAATTCGATCTTACTCGCTTCCATTCAATCACCTTCCTACCACAGTGTACCATAATTTCTCGTTTTTCGTCTACCCCCATGGTAATCCCTGCTGGCTTAATGATGGCTGCCCTGCCTGGCCGCCCGCCTTGCGATATAGATGCATAAGACCGCTGAAAAGACCGCAATGCCACATATTATGTAAACGTAGCCCGATACAGCCGTTTTCTGCGGGATAGCGGCTTCATCAGGCTCTGCAGCACTGGTACTTTTGCCGACACCTTCACTGTCTGTTGTGGCGGCGGTTATGCCTATATTCGTGCCGGTGCCGCCGTTTCCTGTGCTGCCGGTGGTTCCGGCATTCGTGCCGGTGTCGCCGCCGTTTCCTGTGCTGCCGATGGTTCCGGATTTCGTGCCGGTGTCGCCGCCGTTTCCTGTGCTGCCGATGGTTCCGGCATTCGTGCCGGTGTCGCCGCCGTTGCTCGAGTTTACCCCATCCTTGGCCGTCGAAGCCTGCCCCGCCACTGAAATAGCGTCGGCGCCTTTTTTCTCAGCCAGCAAGATATCTATGTCGTATTCGGAGCGTTCCCCTGCTCCAAGGTTTTTCAACTCATCGGCAAGGTCATATTCCAAACTGCTGCTGAAATCACCCCTGGAGTAAACATAAACTTTTTTGTTTTTAAGATCATATACGTTCGAATACTTGGTTCCGCCCCCATCCCAGCTTTGGGTAGCAGCTCCCAGGATTTCCGCAAATCTGTCCACCGACAGTTCTTTGCTCTCCTCCAGCATACTTTTGACCGTATCGAATCTTCCGCATGGATAACCGCCCAATTCGGGCTTTGAAATAAAAAAGTTCGTCGCGATCTGGTAATTCCCTTCTCCCGGGATTACTTCCAGCTTATTGTCCACCCACTCCATTATGACCGAAGCCCCCGTCGCATCGGCAAAAAGCAGATGGTCGCCGAAAGCCCGCGGAATATTATATTGCTTCAACAGCTCGACAACCTCGCCTACATCCGCGCATCGGGAAAGCACGACCTCTCCCAGGTCCATCCCAAGGCTTGGCTTTTTTTCCGAATACGGTACCTGCGTTGCCGGGCAGCTTGCGCCGTCGTAAAACAGGCCTTTTTCATTCATGCCTCCCTGCACAAAATTGGAGTTGGCAAAGCAGACCCTGCCGAACGTACCCGGCGAAGCAGCTGCAAACCACATGTCCGAGCTGTATTGATACATAAAATCCTCATTGTTCCCAACCAGGACGTTATTGTTATCCTTAGCCGTAAATATGGTGCATGCGGAAACATCCGAACCGGAAATGTAAAAAAGCAGCAGGAACAAAATCAGGAATTTACATGGTTTCACAGGAGCCTCCAAATATAAAAATTATTCGAGTTTTCAAAGTATTATAGGACTTTTTCTTTACTTATTATACCATATATGACACAGCCGCAGAATACGGCCATTATATGCCCAAAGTGCAAATATGCTCTTAAATAAACGCTAAAACGTACCGATATATTGCCTGGTGATGCCTATTGCAAGTATCTCCGGTAAAAAAGGTAGCAAATGTTAACCTATTACTGAGATACAAAGGATGGCCACAATATGAAAAGCGAAAGAAAAGGGAAACAGACCAGGGGTTCAGGGAAATATACAAAAGAGCAATGGAAGCTTACCTTAGCAGGTAGGCTTTTTTAATATAAATGCAGCCCGTTCCTGTTATTATTTGTCAGCAATGCTTCACATATAATCTTGAAAGCCTTATTTTTCGCACTTTTGGTTTGACTCTTATATTCCATTAATATAAAATTTTCAGTGTTGGAATATTAAATACATCAAAGGAGTGATCATATGAAGATCGTAATGCTTGAACCCCTTGGAATAAGTGAAGAATCGGTTATGTCTCTGGCAAAACCTTTTATAGATCAAGGGCATGAATTCGTATTCTGCGGCAAAAAGATCGAAACTGAGGAAGAAACCATCTCGCGTGCAACGGGTGCGGATGTTTTCATTATCGCCAACTCGCCTCTAAGCGGAAAGGTGATCCGCTCGGCGCCGAACCTGAAGATGATATCCGTTGCATTCACAGGCGTCGACCACGTGGATAAAGCCGCATGCACCGAAAAGAACTTGCTCGTCAGCAACGCACAGGGTTACTGCACCGACGCTGTAGCCGAACTGGCTTTCGGGCTCATATTGTCCGTTCTGAGAAATATACTCCCCTGCGATGCCAGAACAAGGGAGGGCAGGACAAAGGACGGTCTTGTCGGAAACGAGTTGAGCGGAAAGACAATCGGAATAGTCGGTACAGGCGCAATCGGCAGACGTGTTGCCGAAATAGGCAAGGTTTTCGGCTGCAAGGTGCTCGGGTACAGCAGGACTCAGAATGATGAAGCAAAAGCGATGGGTATCCAATACCTGCCGCTCGGCGAGCTGCTGAAACAGAGCGATATAGTTTCACTGCATACTCCCCTGACAGATGAGACCAAGAATCTGATCAGTCGGGAAAGGATTGCCCTGATGAAGCCCAACGCCATCCTGATAAATACAGCCAGAGGCGCGGTCGTCGATAACAAGGCGCTTGCGGAGGCTTTGAACGAAGGCCGTATAGCCGGCGCAGGGATCGACGTATTTGAAGCGGAGCCTCCGATACCTACGGACCATCCGCTGAATTCGGCTAAAAACACCACGCTCACACCGCATATAGCATTTGCTACAAAGGAATCGATGTTCAGGAGAGCTCAGATAACCTTCGGCAACATTTCCTCATGGATGGCCGGAAAGCCGGAAAACGTAAAGATCCAGGCCAAATAGAACAGAAATGATTTTGAATCACGAAGGAGCGCCCTAATGAAAATTAGAATTCCTGAAAAGGTTGCAGACGTGGCAGCGGAGGCAGACGTACTCGTCGTGGGCGGGGGTCCCGCCGGGATCGGCGCCGCGGTTTCAGCAGCCAGACAGGGCAGCCGGGTGATGCTGCTTGAGAAAAGAGGTTTCCTCGGCGGCAATATCACGGGCTGTTACGTCGAAACCTGCAACCATTTCATGCACGGAACAAAATTCGAAGCGAGCGGCATCTACCATGAGATGGAGGATCAGTACAGGGTGCGCTTCGGCAGATCGCACGACATAAGGGTAAACGCAGCTCACCGTTTCAGCAGCGAATACCTGAAGGTGTTTCTCGACGATTTCATCGGGAACGCGGGAGTCGAAATCAAGTTTCATTCATTTGTAAACGAAGTTATTGTGGAAAACGACCAGTTAAAGTATGTGATAATTCAGAGTAAAAAAGGCCCGCTCGCCATCAAGGCGGGCGTCGCCATAGATACGACGGGCGACGGGGACGTAGCCTTCAACGCAGGCGTGCCGTTCGAGCAGGGCAGGGCCCGGGACAGCCTGTGCCAGCCGGGTACCGTAAACGTAAGGATCGCAGGCGTTGACGTGGATAAATTCAAAGGCGAACCCGACAATCTGAAGGAATTGAACCTAAGATTCAGGGAGGATTACCGCGCCGGCAGGACGGGCCTGTCCTGCAAGCGACAGGATATTCCTGCGGGCAGGCTGACGCCCGCCGGACTCGTTTCGTATTTCAACTATGCCTGCGAATACGAGATCGACCCGACCAGCCCTGATGGCCTTACACAAGGCGAAATGGCGTGCCGCCGCTACATTATGGAATTTTACGAATACCTTAAAAGAAATGTGGACGGCATGCAAAATATTGAAATCGCCTCGATCGCCCCTGAGATCGGCTTCCGGGACAGTAGGAGGATACAGGGCCTGTACAGGCTGACTAAGGACGATATCGAAGCCGACAGGAAATTTGACGACGCGGTGGTCAAGTATCCGAGGATATATGACATGCTGGCTCCCGACGGCAATATGAAAGGCGATGGAAGCCTCGAGGGCGAAGGTTATGAGGGGCATATCTACGTACCGATCGAAGGAGACCGCAGCTATCTGATTCCCTTCAGATGCTTGCTGCCCGCGAAGATTAGCAACCTTATGGTTGCCGGCAGATGCCTTTCAGCGGACC
The DNA here is from genome assembly GCA_023439545.1 of Bacillota bacterium. Classification (GTDB taxonomy): domain Bacteria; phylum Bacillota; class Clostridia; order Acetivibrionales; family DTU013; genus JAEYOM01. The sequence goes on along the minus strand of JAEXNT010000048.1, from coordinate 2,224 downwards.
ACATAGCGGAAAGCTCGCTGCGCGCGATATCGGCCTGTATGCTTACAGGACAGGCAGCGGGAACAGCGGCCGGCATGGCCGTCAAGGCTGGGATCAAGCCTGCGGACGTAAATATTCGCGTTTTGCAGGAATCGCTCAGGGATCAAGGTGTTGATCTGCCGTAAGGAGTGAGCCGCGTTTCACTTCGGCGCAGCAATGAGTTGAAGAAGGTGTGCGGAGTTTGTGGTAGGTGGGCGGAGTGAGGCGGTAGGAAGACGGAGTTAGTGGGATAGTTCCGCAACTCATTTAAATAAGTTGCGGAACCGCCCCCGACTCGGAGCCATCCCCATAACTGAACCACCCCCCTGGCTCAGCAATTTCAAAGACTTTCAAGTTTTATAACCCTGAAAATCTTTGTGTTTTCGGAATTTACGCATGTTTTATACTTTTTTTATCTATATGGTTTATAGAGTTTACGTAATATATGGACATAGAAATAGTATTCGGTTTTGGATTAATAGCGAGTACAGTGCGTATTATGGATTTGCTGTAGTTACGTTTTTTACTCCCTACGGATTAAAATGCCTTTCATATACGCCGAATCATTATGAGTGTTATAAATCATTTCTTTTTCTTCCTCAGTACATCCAATTAATATTTTAATTTCTGAATCTTTCTTCATTAAGTCTATCGTACAAATTATTGCATCGATTCTTTGTTCCTTATCTGTTCCTTTCCAAATATCAATCCCGCCGCCATCCATAGATGAGGTATTCTTTAAATAGCCATAGTCCACTTCATAATGAAAATCTGGAAATTTAGGATGCACTGTTCCTTTTGGTCTATCAATAATGATTTCAGATTGTTGGACTAGGATATCAATATTACTCCAAAATTCAGAGTTGTATTCCATAAATATTTCCTCCGAACTATCTCAATTTCTTATAAAAGTACAATAATAAGTCATCGTCAAGAAAAACGTAATTTCCAGGCTTAACCTCATTATTTTTATAAACAATACCATTTCCATCAGGAATATATCCGTTTTTTACATACAATCTTTGTGCAGAACCATAATCCCTGTATAAGCCTACACCTAATCCAACAAAATCATAATTTCTGGCGGCTTCCCGTTCTGCTTCACATATAAGCAGTTTTCCAACGCCTTGTTTGCGAAAACTAGGATGAACAAGCAGGTCGTTTATCTCAGGTATTTTATTTTCTCTAAAAAACGGATATTCAGATTCGAAAATCAGATTCACCAAACCTGCAATTTCTGAGCCTACTGATGCAACAAAAGTAATCCTCTTGAATTCATCATTTTCCTTTAAACATCTTATTAGGTATTCCTCCGAACGAGAAACATTCGTTCCAACCAAACACTCAGCAATTTCAGAAAGTAAATTCTCTTTTAGAACACATATGTCTATCGTAGAAAAGCCTCCTAATGTATGTATTATGGATTTGTTGTAGTTGCGTTTTCTATATTAGTTCGTCCTTTATTAATAATACGATATACTACCTAATACTCATTTTGTGCAGATTTGGTATCTCTGAATTACCTTATTATGAGATTCACTGTAAAATTCATCTTCTAATATTCCGCCACAATTTTTTATAACACTTGCCGATGCAGGATTTTCCTTGTAACAGGTTAAAATAACATTGGAAAGACCAATTGGTTTCATAAACATCAAGGTCTCCCTTAGCATATTAGTTGCATAACCCTTCCCTCGTTCAGTAGGTCTAATACTATAACCAATATTACCCCCTTCTCTTTTCAAATAGTCATTTAGTGCCCACCGAATATTAATCATCCCTATAATCTTGTCATCATTTTCCTGAATATAAAAATAAGTATATGATGGAACTTTGTTTTCGGGTATATTAGCTATGTCTCTATCAGCTTGCACTTTCAATAACCAATCGTGATAAGTAGCCTTTTCCAAAAAGCTGTTAAGACCGCCAGTTCCGTGTGTTTCAGATGAATAGTCACGAAATTCTTGGATGTACTCAATCGCTTTCTGCTCATATTCTTTATTCGGGAATACAAATCGCATTTATTTCACCTCTTTCACCTAATATAAATACTCCCCAGTTCGCAATTTCGCACATTGCATGTATTATGGGAGGTTGTGTGAAAACACCGATGAATCTCATGCAATTACAGGTCTGCAATCGGTTATCTTATCGTTTCTTTAGTCGTATAAGAGAAAGAAGGGATATCATCCCTGTAATTCTCCAA